>CBFGZZ010000384.1:0-8038 GCA_965653385.1 uncultured Streptomyces sp.
ACGTCGGCCGGGTGCCGAACTCGCCGACGTCTGGGAGGTGTTGCCCCGCCAGGTGGAGGATCGGCCGGGCGGTATCGACGTGACGGCGCGCGTACGGTGCGACCGGCTCGACCTGTTTCTGCGGCTCATGGCGTCCTCGCTGGTCTCGCTCCCCGGGGGCGAGGGCGAGGGTGCGGGCGGGGGTGACTGGGCCACCGTCCGTCTCTCGCTGGGAGTTGTCGGCGAGGCGCGTCAACTCCTGCAGTTCTCGGACCGGGTGGAGGTCGTCTCACCGCCCGAGGTGCGGGACGAACTGGCGCGCGCGGCCGCCTCTGTCACGGCCTTGTACCAGCGAGTAGGGTGAGCGGTCGAGGAAATCCGCAGGTCAGCGGGGTGACTTGAGGGGTGTTCTGCCCGGCGCACAGGCCGTCGACAGCGGGTCCTCAAGGAAGCCCTAAGCGGCGTTGGTTGAGTGCCCGCCCCAGGACTTCCTCATCTTCCATGGAGCTGTTTCTCATGAAGCGTGCGCGTCTCCTCCCCGCCGTGGCCCTGCTGGCGCTCTCGCCCCTGGCCCTGGCGGCCTGCGGGTCCGGCGACTCGTCGTCGACCTCGAACAGCGGCGACTCCGGCCGGCAGTCGTCGTGCCGGCAGTCGTCGGGCGCTCCGAGCGGTGCGCCGAGCGGGGCACCTTCGGACATGCCGAGCGGTGCGCCCTCCGGGGCGCCGTCGGCGGGTGTGTCCGGTGCGCCCAGCGGTGCGCCGTCCGGTGGGCCGGGCGGGGGCGGCCAGGGAGCGCAGGGCGGTCAGGGCGCCCCCGGTGGTGGGCAGGGCGGCGGCTGTGGCGGACCGGGCGGTGGCCAGGGCGGCGGCGCGGCGCCGAGCGGTGCCCCGAGCGGAGCGCCGAGCGCGGCGGCCACGGCGACCAAGAGCTGACGCGGGCCACAGGGCGCGGTACGGCAGCCCTACGGCAGGGGCGGCACTCCCGGTGAACGGGGTGCCGCCCTCGTCGTGTTCTGGCGGGGCTCAATCCAGCCAGTGTTCCCGGCCGATGCTGATCAACCGCATCTGGCGGGTGGCGACCTGGACCACGCGCCGGCGCTCTTCCTCCGGCGCCTCCAGGGCGTCCAGGAACAGCGAGGCCGTCATCAGCATCTGGTCGACGTAGAGGTGGGCGAGCATGAGGAGGTCGTCGTCGTTCCAGCCTTCGGAGACCGGGTCCTTGGCCAGCGCCGCCTTGACCTCCTCGGTGAAACGGGCCAGCTGGTCCTGGATGGCCTGCCGCACCGACTGCACCCCGCCGTGCCGCTCGCGGGCGATGAAGCGGACGTGGGCCGGGTGCGTCTCGACGTGGTGGGCGATCAATCCGACGGCCCGCTCTATGCGTTGGTCGCTGTCGCCGGCCGAGGAGACGGTCGTACGGATCATGGGGTGGAGGCTGCCCAGCGCCTCCTCGACCAGGGCGACGCCGAGGTCGGCGGTGGAGCGGAAGTGCCGGTAGAAGGCGGTCGGCGCGACGCCGACGGCGCGTGTGACCTCGCGCAGGCCCAGGCTGCTCAGGCTCTGCTCCTCCAGCAGCCCCAAGGCCGCGTCCAGGAGCGCCTGCCGGGTCTTCTGCTTCTGGGCCTGCCGGATGCCGAGGGTGTGACTCATACCATGCAGTTAACAACTGTTCTCTGGAATTGAAAAGCCGTGGAGCGCGCTAGACTCTGAAGTCAGTGAACAACTGTAACTACAACTGTTCACCAAGACGTAACGAGTGAGATCAACGAGAGAGATCTCAGAGGGGGATCCGATCCCATGCTGTTCCTCGTCGCCGCGCTCCTGCTGCTGGGCGTGCTGCTGGGCACCGTGGCCCACGCACCGCTCGCCTTCAGCGCCGTAGCCGCCGCCGTCATCGCCGTCTGGCTGGCCATCTTCGCCGCCCGCGAGCGCCGCGCCCGCCGCAACTGACCCACGCCGTCGCACCGCACCGACTTCTCAGGAGCTGACACCCGTGCAACTCACCGCCCCGGCCACCGGCCGCCCCACCACCCGCCCCCGCACCCGCGACGCCGACGGCATGGCCGTCGCGTCCTTCATCCTGGGCCTCCTGGGCATCCTCGTCTTCAACCTCTTCCTCGGCCCGACCGCCATCGTCCTGGCCGCGGCGTCCCTGTGGCGCGGCACCCAGCGCAAGGGCCGGGCCTACCTGGGCATGGGCCTGGGCGTCGCCGACCTGCTGGTTCTGCTGGCGTTCGTGGAGATGGACAACACGCTGTCCTGGAGCTTCTAGCCAGCGTCGCCACCGTCGCCGACGGGACCGCCCACCACCGTGGGCAGACGTTCCGCAGGCGGAACGGGTGGGCACGGCCTGCATCGCCGGGTGCCACGCGACCGACGTCAAGCTGAACACGGGCAGGGCGCCCGCCGCTCAAGCCCAGCGCAGCGGCCCCGTAGAATCGTCGCCACCATGGCTTACCTCGACCACGCCGCGACGACCCCCATGCTTCCGGAGGCGGCAGAGGCGCTGACCGCCCAGCTGAGCGTCACCGGCAACGCCTCCTCCCTCCACGCGTCCGGCCGCCGCGCCAGGCGCACCGTCGAGGAGGCCCGCGAGACCCTCGCGGAAGCGCTCGGCGCCCGCCCCAGCGAGGTCGTCTTCACCTCCGGCGGCACCGAGGCCGACAACCTCGCGGTCAAGGGGCTGTACTGGTCCCGCCGCGACGCCGACCCGGCACGCACCCGCGTCCTGGCCAGCCCCGTCGAGCACCACGCCGTCCTCGACGCCGTCCACTGGCTCGGCGAGCACGAGGGCGCCACGATCGAGTACCTCCCCGTCGACTCCCACGGACGGGTCCACCCCGACGCCCTGCGCGAAGCCATCGCCCGCAACCCCGACGACGTCGCCCTGGCCACCGTGATGTGGGCCAACAACGAGATCGGCACCGTCATGCCGGTCCGTGAACTGGCCGACGCGGCGAGTGAGTTCGACGTCCCCCTGCACGCCGACGCGGTCCAGGCCTTCGGTCAGGTCCCGGTCGACTTCGCCGCCTCCGGCCTCGCCGCGATGACGGTCTCCGGCCACAAGATCGGCGGGCCGTACGGCATCGGCGCCCTGCTCCTCGGCCGTGACCAGACCCCCGTCCCCGTCCTGCACGGCGGCGGCCAGGAACGGCATGTGCGCTCCGGCACCCTCGACGTCCCCGCCGTCACCTCCTTCGCCGTCGCCGGCCGACTCGCCGCCGAACAGCGCGAGTGGTTCGCCTCCGAGATCGGCGCCCTGCGCGACGCCCTGGTCGAAGCGGTCCGAACGGCCGTCCCGGACGCGATCCTCGGCGGCGACCCGGCACCCGGCGGCCGCCTCCCGGCCAACGCCCACTTCACCTTCCCCGGCTGCGAGGGCGACTCCCTGCTGCTGCTCCTGGACGCCCAGGGCATCGAGTGCTCCACCGGCTCCGCCTGCACCGCCGGCGTCGCCCAGCCCAGCCACGTCCTGCTGGCCACCGGCACCGACCCGGACCTCGCCCGCGGCACCCTGCGCTTCTCCCTCGGTCACACCTCCACGGAGGCCGATGTCGAGGCGGTCGCCAAGGCCATCGGCCCGGCGGTGGAACGGGCGCGGGCGGCCGGCCTCACCTGAGGGCCGTCCAGGGGCGGCCGGGAGGCCGCCGCGGGATCACGCCTGTGCCGTACGCGCCGCCCGCACCAGCTTCATGTACCGGTCCCAGTCCCAGTGCTTCCCGGGGTCCGTGTGGTCCGTCCCCGGCACCTCCACATGCCCGATGATGTGCTCACGGTCGACGGGGATGTCGTAGCGGGCGCATATTCGGGCCGTGAGCCGGGCCGAGGCCTCGTACATCTCGTCCGTGAGGTCCTGCGGCCGATCCACGAAGCCCTCGTGCTCGATGCCGACACTGCGCTCGTTGTAGTCGCGGTTGCCCGCGTGGTACGCCACGTCCAGCTCGCGGATCATCTGCGTGACGTGGCCGTCCTTGCGGACGATGTAGTGCGCGGCCGCGCCGTGCTCCGGGTCCTGGAACACCTTCACCGCGCTGTCGAAGCTGCCCTGGGTGACATGGATGATCACCATGTCCACGCCGTAGTCGTCGGGACGGTCCGCCCGCCGCCAGTTCGCGTCCGACGCCGCCACCCAGCGCGCCCCGGCGAAGTCGACCTCGCCGTCCTTGCGCGGCTTCTCCACGCCGGGCACCCGCCACCACAGGCGAGCGAGTTCGTCGCGGGCCAGCACGGCCGAGCCCGCCGCTGCCACCGTCCCGCCGATCAGCAACGCACGACGCCCGACCTTCCGGTCGCCGTCCTTCGGAGCCTTCCGCTGTCCCATGTGATCGTCAACGGATACTCGCGGGCCCTGGTTCCCGCGCCCCGTACCCTGGAAGGGTTATGACTGACACCGCGCAGCCCTCCCGCCCCCTCCGCGTCCTCGCCGCCATGTCCGGCGGGGTCGACTCCGCCGTCGCCGCCGCCCGCGCGGCCGAAGCGGGCCACGACGTCACCGGCGTCCACCTCGCGCTCTCCGCGAACCCCCAATCCTTCCGCACGGGCGCGCGGGGCTGCTGCACCATCGAGGACTCGCGCGACGCCCGCCGCGCCGCAGACGTCATCGGCATCCCGTTCTACGTGTGGGACCTCGCCGACCGCTTCCGCGAGGACGTCGTCGAGGACTTCGTCGCCGAGTACGAGGCCGGCCGCACCCCCAACCCGTGCCTGCGCTGCAACGAGAAGATCAAGTTCGCCGCCCTGCTCGACAAGGCGCTGGCCCTGGGCTTCGACGCCGTCTGCACCGGCCACTACGCACAGGTCGTCCTGCGCGAGGACGGCACCCGCGAGCTGCACCGCGCCTCCGACATGGCCAAGGACCAGTCGTACGTCCTCGGAGTCCTGGACGACAAGCAGCTGGCGCACGCCCTGTTCCCGCTCGGCGACACGGTGACGACCAAGGACGAGATCCGCGCGGAGGCCGAGCGCCGCGGCCTCGCCGTCGCCAAGAAGCCCGACTCGCACGACATCTGCTTCATCGCCGACGGCGACACCCAGGGCTTCCTCGCGAACCGCCTCGGCAAGGCCGAGGGCGACATCGTCGACGAGTCCGGCGCAAAGCTGGGCACGCACGAGGGCGCGTACGGCTTCACCATCGGCCAGCGCAAGGGCCTGCGCATCGGCACCCCGGCCGCCGACGGCAAGCCGCGCTACGTCCTCGACATCTCCCCGGTGAACAACACGGTGACGGTCGGCCCGGCGTCCGCCCTGGACGTGACCGCCCTGACCGCGATCAAGCCCCGCTGGTGCGGCGCCGCCCCGACCGGCCCCGGCACCTACACCGCCCAGCTGCGCGCCCACGGCGGCGAGACCGAGGTGACCGCCGAGCTGATCGACGGCACCCTGGAGGTCACCTTCACCGAGCCCGTCCGCGGCGTCGCCCCCGGCCAGGCGGTCGTCCTGTACGACGGCACGCGCGTGGTGGGCTCGGCGACGATCGCGTCCACGGTGCGGGCGACGCCCACGACCGTCTGAGGCCGGCTGCCGGCCACGCGCGCGTACCCGGCACCGGTCACCCTCCGAAGAACTCCGCCAGCACCGGCCCCAGCACCTCCGGCTCCACCATGTGGGTCTGCCCCGCAAGGCTCCGGTACGTCCCCTCGGGCACGGCCTCCGCGACCGCCCGCGCCGCCTCCCGCATCCACGCAGGGCTCGCGCCGCCCGCCACCGACAGCACGGGAACGCCGATCGAGGCCAGCCGCTCCCGGGGCACCATGCCGTCGCCCAGCACGGCGTCGTCGTACGCGAGGCTCGGCGCGATGGTCTCCATGCCGGGCCACATGGGGGACTGGCGGGCGCCCTGGATCATCTGCTCGGCCATCCCGGTCAGCCGCAGGAACAGCTCGACCGCGTCCCCGCGCCTGCCCTGCGCGAGCGCCTCGGTCAGGTTCGCCGTGTACTCGGAGCGCTGCGCCGCGCCGCCCTCCACGAAGTCCGCGAACGGCACCTCGTACACCGCGACCTGACGCACCGGCAGCCCGCTCGCAGCCGCCTCCAGCACCAGCGCCCCGCCCGACGAGACACCGCACAGCGCCGCCTCCCCGCCCACCGCCTCGATCAGCGCCGCGAGATCCTCGACCTCGCGCTCCACCGCGTACGGCTGCGTGTCCCCGCTCTCACCACGCCCTCGGCGGTCGTACGTGACGACCCTGAACCGATCCGCCAGGGGCACGGCCAGCGGCGCCAGCGTGCCTCCGGTGGACATCGCCCCGCTGACGAGGATCACCGCCGGGCCGGCACCGCTGGTCTCGTACGCGATGGAGGTACCGTCGGCCGAATTGGTGTTCTTGTCCATGTCTGTGGAGATTGCCGTATGGGGCGGAACTAATCGTTCACGACACTTCGACTTCGTAGAAGCAGAGGTGGTCCTTGATCGCGGACACGTCCGGCTTCGGGTCCGGGTACGACCAGACGAGGTCCGCCGCGTCCGGCAGCGACCAGTAGGAGGCCGTTCCCTTGAACGGGCAGTACGTGTGCCTGTCGGAGGGCGTCAGCAGGTCCAGGCGTACGTCCTCGGCCGGGATGTAGTACCGCGGAGGACAGCCCGTCTCCCGCAGGACGAGCGGCCGCTCGCTCTCCGCGAGGACCTGGTCGCCGTGGACGACCCGTACGCGCCGCGTGCCCTGCTCGATCGTGATCGTGTGTCCGTCAGCCATATCCGGAAAAGCACTCGCGGACGCCGGGTTCTTCCCGCGTACGGTGGCTCCATGCGAATCTGCGTCTTCCTCTCCGCCGCCGACCTCGACGACCGCTACACACGCCCCGCGCGCGAGTTCGCGAAACTGCTGGGCAAGGGCGGGCACACGCTCGTGTGGGGCGGCTCCGACGTGGGTCTGATGAAGGTCGTGGCCGACGGCGTGCAGGAGGCGGGTGGCCGGCTGGCCGGGGTCTCCGTGGAGTTCCTGGCCGCCAAAGTGCGCCCCGGCGTCGACGAGATGGTGATCGCGAAGGACCTGGCCGAGCGCAAGAAGCTGCTCCTGGAGAAGGCCGACGCCGTGGTGATCATGGTCGGCGGCACCGGGACCCTGGACGAGGCGACGGAGATCCTGGAGCTGAAGAAGCACGGCCACACCGACAAGCCGGTGGTCCTGCTCAACACGGCGGGCTTCTACGACGGTCTGAAGGAACAGTTCCGCCGCATGGAGGACGAGGGTTTCCTGCCCCGCCCGCTGAGCGACCTGGTGTTCTTCGCGGAGGAGCCGGTGGGGGCGCTGGCCTACCTGGAGGAGAGCCGGGGAGTGGCGTGACCGTCGCCTGATGCGAGCATGGCGGGCATGGCTACACATGTGATCACCGGAGCGGGCTCCGGCATCGGCGCGGCCGTCGCCCGCCGTCTGCACGCGCGCGGGGACGATCTCGTCCTCCACGCGCGCGACGCGGGCCGTGCGAAGGAGCTGGCCGCTCAGTTCCCCGGCGCGAAGACGCTGGTCGGCGACCTTTCGGATCCGGACAAGCTGTCCTGGGCCTTCTCCCACCAGTCGCTCCCCGACCGGGTGGACTCCCTGCTCCACATCGCGGGAGTGGTGGACCTCGGGCCGGTCGGCGACCTGACCCCGAAGTCCTGGCGCCACCAGCTGAACGTCAACCTGATCTCCCCGGCCGAACTGACCCGCCACTTCCTCCCGCAGCTCCGGGCCGCGCGCGGTCACGTGCTCTTCGTGAACTCCGGCGCGGGGCTCAGCGCCCACGCCGACTGGTCCGCGTACGCCGCGTCCAAGCACGGCCTCAAGGCCCTCGCGGACTCCCTCCGTCACGAGGAGCACGGCAACGGCGTCCGGGTCACCACCGTCTACCCCGGCCGCACGGCGAGCCCCATGCAGGCCAAGGTCCATCAGCAGGAGGGCAAGGAGTACGACGCGTCGAAGTGGATCGACCCCGAGTCGGTGGCGACGACGATCCTCATGGCCCTGGACCTCCCGAGGGACGCGGAGGTGAACGACCTGACGGTACGCCCGGGCAGGTAACCGCCTTTCCTCGCCCCCGCCGCCCCTACCCGTCCCATCCTTCTGGGGCTCCGCCCCAG
>CBFGZZ010000385.1:0-8035 GCA_965653385.1 uncultured Streptomyces sp.
TGAGGGTTGCAGTCCCGCCGACCGATCCGCGAACCCCTGGGGGTTGCAGCCCCCGCTCGCCCCAGGGGCGCGGGGAACCGCGCACCCAGCCCTCATGCCCCGCAGTCACGGCCGACCGGTCCACAGCCCACCAGGGGCGCGGGGAACTGCGCGACCAGCCCCCACCCACCCGCAGCCGAGAACCACGCACACCACCCCCGACCCTCAACTCCCAGGAGCCACCACCATGTACGAGCTCAGAAACGTCACCAAGCGCTACACCCGGGGCAAGGACACCGTCCACGCCCTCGACGGAGTCGATCTCACCATCGCCGACGGGGACCGCCTCGTCATCCAGGGCCCCACCGGCGGCGGCAAATCCACCCTGCTCCAGATGCTCGGCGGACTGGACAGGCCCACCGCAGGTGAAGTCGTGCTCGATGGCACCGACCTGGCCAAGCTCCCCGAGGCCCGGCTGACAAAGGTCCGCAGCGAGAACATCGGCTTCGTCTTCCAGGCCTTCAACCTCATCCCCACCCTCACCGCACAGGAGAACGTCGAGACCGCCCTCGTCCCCCTCGGGATCAAGGCGAAGGAACGGCGCGAACGGGCCGCCGAGGCGCTGACGTCGGTCGGCCTCGGCGAGCGCCTCGGACATCTGCCGTCCGAGATGTCCGGCGGACAGCAGCAGCGCGTCGCCATCGCCCGCGCACTCGTCAAGCAGCCCAAGGTGCTGCTGGCCGACGAACCCACCGGAAACCTCGACGAGTCGATGCGCGACGAGATCATGGACGTACTCGAACGCATGTGGAAGGAACTCGGGTTGACCTTCATCATGGTCACCCACGATTCCGCGATCGCGAAAAAGGCCCCGCGGGTGGCCACCATCCGCAAGGGACGCATCAGTGTCAAGGAAAACGCGGGAGCGTAACTTGAGCACTGTGTAACGGAGTTCTCGCCGCCGCGTAACAGTTGACCGGCGTGCTTCTCACCTTCTTCTCATCTATTGAGGCCTTTGATCGCCCCTCGGCATACTGCGTATTCCGGGGGGTGATGTATGCGTATGTGATCTCCCCCGGCCGGGTGAAGGGGAATTCGCCTGGACCATCTGCAAGGGGGAATCTTGCGCAGACAACTCAAAAGCGTATGCGCGGCCTTTGTCGCCATGGCGGCCGCCGTGGCCCTCGCCTCGGGAATGACCAGCCCGGCGTCGGCCGAACCGGAACAGAGCACCTCCGGCACCACTGATTCACTCACCTCTCCCCACCGCGTCACCCTGATCACGGGTGACCGGGTCGCCGTCGACGCCGAGGGCCGGGTGGTCGCCCTGGAGCGGGCGGAGGGGCGCCGGCACATACCCGTCCAGATCCGCGAGATCCGCGGGCACACCCTCGTGATCCCGGCCGACGCGGCTCGGCTGGTGGCGGCGGGCAAGCTCGACCAGCGACTGTTCGACGTCACCGAGCTGACCAAGTCCGCGATCCGTACCTCCCAGGCCAAGGGTCTGAAGGTCATCGTCGGATACAAGGGCACCGCCACCGGTGCCAAGGCTGACGTCCGCGACGCGGGCAAGCTGCGCCGGACCCTGAGGTCCCTGAACGCGGACGCGGTGCAGACCTCGCACCAGGACACGCCCGATCTGTGGGACGCGCTCACCAACGGGGACCGGACCGCCTCCGGTATCGCGCACGTGTGGCTCGACGGCGTCCGCAAGGCCAGCCTCGACAAGTCCGTGGCCCAGATCGGCGCCCCCAAGGCGTGGTCGGCCGGCTACGACGGCAAGGGCGTCAAGATCGCCGTCCTGGACACCGGTGTCGACGCGACCCATCCCGACCTCAAGGACCAGGTCGTCGCCGCCAAGAACTTCACCCCCGCTCCCACGGCCCAGGACAAGTACGGGCACGGCACGCACGTCGCGTCCATCGCGGCGGGCACCGGCGCTGCATCTCCCGCGGGGTCCGGCGGCAAGTACAAGGGCGTCGCACCCGGCGCCGACATCATCAGCGGCAAGGTCCTCGACGACGACGGCTTCGGCGACGACTCCGGCATCCTCGCCGGCATGGAGTGGGCCGCCGAGCAGGGCGCCCAGGTCGTCAACATGAGCCTGGGCGGCGCCGACTCCCCGGAGATCGACCCGCTGGAGGCTGCGGTCAACAAGCTGTCCGCCGAGAAGGGCATCCTCTTCGCGATCGCGGCGGGCAACGCCGGCCCGGAGAGCCTCGGTTCACCCGGCAGCGCGGAGGCCGCGCTCACCGTCGGAGCCGTCGACGACCAGGACGTGCTCGCGCCCTGGTCCAGCACCGGCCCCCGGCTCGGTGACGGCGCCGTCAAGCCGGACGTGACCGCGCCGGGCGTCGCCATCACGGCCGCGTCCGCCAAGGGCAGCATCGTCGAGCAGGAGGTCGGCGAGAACCCGCCCGGCTACCTGACCATCGAGGGCACGTCCATGGCGACCCCGCATGTCGCGGGCGCGGCGGCGATCCTGAAGCAGCAGCACCCGGACTGGACGTACGCCGAGCTCAAGAGCGCGCTGACCGGCTCCGCCAAGGGCGGCAAGTACACGCCGTTCCAGCAGGGTTCGGGCCGTATCCAGGTGGACAAGGCCATCAAGCAGACCGTGATCGCCGACCCGGCGTCGGTGAGCTTCGGTGTGCAGCAGTGGCCGCACACCGACGACAAGCCGGTCACCAGGAAGGTGACGTATCGCAACTTCGGCACCCAGGACGTCACGCTCACCCTCGCCGTGACGGCCACGGATCCCGAGGGCCGGCCGGCTCCCGAGGGCGCCTTCAAGCTGGGGGCGACGAAAGTGACGGTTCCGGCGGGCAAGGAGGCCGCCGTCGACCTCACCGTCAACACCAAGCTGGGCGGCACGGTCGACGGCGCCTACTCCGCGTACGTGACGGCGACGGGCGGCGGGCAGACCGTCCGTACGGCCGCCGCGGTGCAGCGCGAGGTGGAGTCCTACGACGTCACCGTCAGGCACATCGGCCGGGACGGCGAACCGGCGTCCGAGTACGACACCACCCTGTTCGGGTACTCGGGCCTGGCGACGAACCTGAACCAGAAGGTGCCGGTCACCGAGTCCGGCACCGTCAAGATGCGGCTGCCCAGGGGCTCGTATCTGCTGAACGCCTTCATCGACAAGAACCCGGACTCCTTCGAGGGCGGGCTCGACTGGCTGGTCCAGCCGAAGCTGGACCTCACCAGGAACACCTCCGTGACGATCGACGCCCGCACCACCAAGCCGGCCGACATCACCGTGCCGGACCCGCGGGCCAAGCAGGTGGCCGCCGCCGCCGACTACTTCTACGACCCGGTGGGCATCGGCCTCGGTATCAGCGTCGACACCTTCGCCAACCTGCGCATGGCGCACGTCGGCCCGGCGGTCGCGAGCGGCCTGAGCCAGACCTGGAACGGCCAGTGGACCAAGGGCGCGGACACCGAGTACAACGTGGCCACGGTCGCCAAGGTCAAGAAGATCCAGGGCAGCAAGGTCCGCCACTTCAAGGCGAGTGAGCTCGCCAAGGTGAAGAACGGCCTCGGCGCCGCGGCCCCCGGCAAGACCGGCGGGCTGCTCACCGCGGGCAGCTTCCCCGACGGCGGCATAGTCAGCGACCCGATCGAGCAGAGGCTGCCGGCGACGCGGACGGTGTACCTGTCCACGTCCGACAAGATCAAGTGGTCGTTCGACTTCGAGCAGTACGGCGGCCGGGACGCCGACGGCCTCCCGGTGATCGACGCGTCCTACGCCCTGGGGGAGTCGCGGACCTACAAGGCGGGTCAGAGCTACTCCAACACCTTCAACACGGCGGTCTTCGGCCCGCACATCGACAAGGACTACGGCCTGTTCCGCGAGGGCAACGACATCTACGGCCAGGTACCGGTGTTCGCGGACGGCGGCCGGCACGCGGGCTCCTCGGTCTTCACCTCGGCGACCACGAGCCTGTACCGCAACGGCACCAAGATCGGCAGCTACGACGACACGGTGTTCGGCGGCGGGACGTTCAAGGTCCCGGCCGGGGACGCCGAGTACAAGCTGACGACCTCGGTCAAGCGGAGCGTCAAGGTCGCGGCCGCCTCCACGCGGATCGACGCGAGCTGGACCTTCCGCTCCAAGAAGCCGTCCACCGAGCAGGCCGTGCTCCCGGCCTCCACGGTCCGCTTCAACGCCAAGACAGGGCTGGACAGCCGGGTCGAGGCCAACCGGAAGGTGACGTTCCCGGTCACCGTCGTGGGCGCGGCCGCGGGCAGCAACCTGAAGTCGCTGCACGTGTACGTGTCGTACGACTACGGCCAGACCTGGAAGAAGCTCGACGTCAGGAACGGCAAGATCACCGTGAAGAACCCGGCGAAGGGGAAGGCCGTCTCCTTCCACGCCAAGATCGCCGACAAGAAGGGCAACAAGTCGACGATCTCGATCTACAACGCGTACTACGGGAAGTAGCCGCAAGGCGTGAAGCGGGCCGCACGGCGTGAAACAGGCCGTCAGCGAACGCCCGCCGGAAGTGCAGCTTCCGGCGGGCGTTCGTGTTTCCGTGGGGTCATGCTGCGGGCTGAAAAGACGTCAGTCGCCGCTGCCGTACGGCCTTGTGAGGATCTCCAGGTTGTGGCCGTTCGGATCCTCGAAGTAGGTGCCGCGGCCGCCGTCGTTGTGGTTGATCTCGCCGGCGCGGCGGTGGTACGGGTCGGCCCAGTACGTCAGGCCGGCCTCCCGGATCCGGCCGAAGATCGTGTCGAAGTCGTCCTCCGACACCAGGAACGCGTAGTGCTGCGGCGTGATGGCGTCGCGGGAGTCCGCGTAGTCCAGGGTCACGCCGTTCGGGATCTCGACCGGGATGAACGGGCCGTACTGCGGGCTCACGTCCAGGCCCAGGATGTCGGCGAGAAACCGGGCCGAGGCCTGCTTGTCGTGCGCGGCGACGATGGTGTGGTTGAGCCGGACGGTCATCGGGGCTGCCTCCTCGTGTGCACGGTCCGGACGGGCTCCTGATCTCACGCTAGGCAAGGGGCGCCGGGCGGCGCATCGGTCCTGGGGAGGGGGTGGTTCTACTTCTGCGGTACTCCGCCCTCCGAAGTCGCGCGTTCCGCATGAGGTCGGCTGATCGCCGCCGATCTCGCCGCCCGGACCCTGCTGCCCCCGCTGGAGATCCCGGTCAGCGGCGGGACGTCAGATCGTCGCCGTGTCGATCACGAACCGGTAGCGCACATCGCTGCTCAGGACCCGCTCGTACGCCTCGTTGATCTGGTCGGCGTCGATCAGCTCGATCTCGGCGCCCAAGCCGTGCTCCGCGCAGAAGTCCAGCATCTCCTGGGTCTCGGCGATGCCGCCGATCATGGAGCCGGCGAGGGTCTTGTTGCCGCCGATGAGCGAGAACAGGTTCAGGGCGACGGGCTCCTCCGGGGCGCCCACGTTCACCAGGGCGCCGCCCGTCCGCAGCAGGCTGAGGTAGGCGCCGAAGTCCAGCGGCGCGGACACCGTGGAGAGGATCAGGTCGAAGGAGCCGGCGAGCTCCTCGAACGTCTTGGGGTCACTGGTCGCGTAGTAGTGGTCGGCGCCCAGCTTCAGGCCGTCGTCCTTCTTGCGCAGCGACTGGGAGAGGACGGTGACCTCGGCGCCCAGCGCGTGCGCGATCTTCACGCCCATGTGGCCGAGCCCGCCCAGGCCGACCACGGCGACCTTCCTGCCCGGGCCCGCGCCCCAGTGCTTCAGCGGCGAGTACGTGGTGATGCCCGCGCACAGCAGCGGCGCTGCGACGTCCAGGGGCAGACCGTCGGGGATCCGGACGACGAAGTTCTCGTCGACGACGACCTTCTCCGAGTAGCCGCCGTAGGTGGGCTCGCCGTCCTTGCCGATGGCGTTGTACGTGCCGACCGAGCCGCCGGTGCAGTGCTGCTCCGCGCCGGCCTTGCAGTTGTCGCACTCACGGCAGGAGTCGACCAGGCAGCCGACGCCCACGCGGTCGCCGACCTTGTACTTCGTGACGCCCGGGCCGACCTCGGAGACGACGCCCGCGATCTCGTGGCCGGGGACCATCGGGAAGATGGCCTCGCCCCAGCCCTCCCGGGCCTGGTGGATGTCGGAGTGGCAGATGCCCGCGAACTTGATGTCGATCAGCACGTCGTGCTCGCGGACGGCACGGCGCTCGATGGTGGTGCGCTCCAGCGGAGCCTTGGCGGCGGGTGCGGCGTACGCAGCGACAGTGGTCATGCCGGGGTTCTCCTAGCAGGGGGTTTCGCGCCCGGCTGCCTTCTGACCTGGGCGCGATGTCCAGCCTGCCGGGAGTTCGGGATGCCACCCAGACCACGGCTTTGCGTACGTTCGCCGGTCCTACCACTGGCGGGGTCAGGATCGTGGGCGTATGACCGGGAATACTTGAGGCATGGACGAAAACCCCGAATCCGCATCCGGCTCCGCCGCCGACACCGGCACGGGCCTCGACCGGCGTGCCGAGCTCAGCGAGTTTCTGCGCACCCGGCGTGCCCGGCTGAAGCCGGAGGACGTCGGGATGCCGGACTTCGGTCGCCACCGCAGGGTGCCGGGGCTGCGACGGGAGGAGCTGGCGCAGCTGGCCGGGGTGTCCGTGGCGTACTACACCCGCCTGGAACAGGGCAACGGGCGCAACGTCTCGGCGGAGGTCCTCGACGCCATCGCCCGGGCGCTGCGGCTGAACGACGCCGAGCACGCGCACCTCACGCACCTCGCGAAGCCGAAGCAGCACAAGAAGAAGCAGGTCACGCGGCCCGAGCAGGTACGGCCCGCGCTGCGGCAGCTGCTGGACTCGATCGACGGCGTGCCCGCGTACATCTCGGGCCGGCGCTCGGACATCCTCGCCTGGAACCGGATGGCGGCGGCGCTCTTCGGCGACTGGTCGGAGCTGCCGGCGCAGGAGCGGAACTGGGCGCGGCTGGTGTTCCTGCGGCCGGAGTACCGCGAGCTGTTCGTGGAGTGGGACCAGAAGGCGTCCGACATGGTCAGCTATCTGCGCATGGACGCGGGCTGCCACTCCGACGACCCGCGCCTGTCGGCCCTCGTCGGCGAACTCTCCCTCAAGAGCGAGGAGTTCCGCCGGCTGTGGGCCACGCACGACGTCAAGGAGAAGACGTACGGCGTCAAGCACCTGCGGCATCCGCTGGTGGGCGAGCTGACCTTGAACTTCGAGTCGTTCCGCCTCGGCGACGGCACCGAACAGGTCCTGATCACGTACCACGCGGAGCCGGGGTCGCCCTCGGCGGAGGCCCTGCGGCTGCTGGCCAGCTGGGGGGCGGACGCGACGAAGGCGGGGTCGGGATCGGGAACCGGGGCTTCGGGGCCGTAGGTCGGAGGTGAGGGCCCGGGGGAGCCGGACGCGCGGGTCTCGGGCGGGCGGTCAGCGTCTGCGGCCCTCGACAGCCACCGCGACGTCTTCCAGGTCCTTCGCGACAGCCTTGCTCACCGCCCGGGCGCCCACCCCGCCCAGAACCTTGGCGAGCAGGCCCGTGACGCCGCCGGAGGCCACGCCCGTGAACGTCATACGGACCGTCGTCGCCGTCGGGCCGTCCGCCAGCAGCCGCCATTCCGAGACGTAGTGGGTGCCGTGCGACTCGGCCTCCACCACATAGCGCTCGGGCGGCTCGCAGGCCGTCACCCACATCTCCTCGGTGGCCTCCTTGCCGAACATGCGCCGCGTCTCACGCCACCGCGTGCCGACGCCGAAGACCCCGGCCGTGAGCACTTCGACGCGAGTGACCCCGCTGAGCACCTGCTCCATGCCCCGCAGATCGGTCAAGGACTCCCACACGGGCCCCTGGCCTGCGGCGATGCGCCGCTCCACGACGACGCTTGTGCTGGTCATGCCCTCCATGAAAGCAGCCGGGACCGACCGCCGCCCGACGACCGGGCCTGGACCGGTGACGCGATGACGCCGCGACGTTCCCGCGTGTCAGAGGCCGGAGGGGTGGCTGGAGAGCCAGGCGGCGTGCCGCTCACGCAGCTCGTCGCGCTCGGCGGCCGACGCGAGGACGACGTCCGCGCCGCCGTCGTACGGATGGTGGATGCGGCGCAGTTCCGTGTCGG
>CBFGZZ010000386.1:0-8035 GCA_965653385.1 uncultured Streptomyces sp.
CGGACTGGATCGCAGCGCATCCCGGACGGTTCGACCGCGTGGTGTTCACCGTGTTCGGAGACGACGACGAACGGGCTTACCGGAACGCCCTCGGCGCCGCAGGACCTCCGCTCGCTCCCGGTCTTCGTGCGGGCGGCGCCTAGCGGGCCTGCGCCGCCCCCTGCGGTCGGTCGGTGTCGTCCGGATTCCTCGGCAGCAGCGCATCCTCGTAACGGCCCAGTGCCAGCACCGCGCCGAGCATGAGAAGTGGGAGCAGCACAGCGAGCAGTGCCATGACCTGGTCCTTCCCCGGAGCAGAGCGTGCGTGGGGGGTAGGGAACCGGGTCTCCCTCCTTCCGCTGCGCAAACCCTGTGTCGCCCCCGGATGTGCGGGTACGCGGTGCGCACGCCGAAGATCTGGAGGGAGTCATGCAGCGAGGCAGTGACCGGCTGAGCGTTCACCGTGACGACGAGATGAAGCACGAACTGCAGGGGCTGCTGCGGTCCGGGCACCCCACCCGGACGGAGGAGTGGCACGACCCGGAGCCGACCGCGGACGACGATCCGCAGGTCGCGGGCGGGCCGGTGACGCCGGGAGGTACGGCCTCCCTGGCGACGGTCCGGCTCGAGCTGGCGCGGCTCCTGGGCCGTAGCGCCTTCCCGGCGAGCCCCCGGGAACTGACCACCGCCCTGCGCCGCGGGTACGCGCCCGACGCCCTGGTCGAGTCGCTGGAGCGGCTGCCGCGCTCGACGCGCTACGCCAACGTCCAGCAGCTGGCCGAGGCCCTGACCGGGGCCGGGGAACGGGGGAGCACCAGGAATGGCTGACTTCGTGAGGGACGTGATGACGCCGGGTGTGGTCGCCGTCCGCCCGGACGCCTCCCTCGTCGAGGCCGCGCAGCTGATGCGGGCGCAGGACATCGGGGACGTCGTGGTGGCCGACGGGCAGGACGTCGTGGGCGTGCTCACCGACCGTGACATCACGGTGCGGGCGGTCGCGGACGGCGCCGACCCGCTGACGGTGAGCGCCCGGTCGGTGTGCACCCTGGACCCGGTGCTGATCGACCCGGGCGAGCGGGTCTCCGTGGCGGTCGCGCTGATGCGCGAGCACGCGGTGCGGCGGCTGCCGGTCGTCGAGGACGGGCTGCCGGTCGGCATCGTCACCCTCGGGGACCTCGCCGAGACCCAGGACCCCGACTCCGCGCTGGCCGAGATCAGCCGTGCGGCTCCGGACGAGTGATCGGATGAGCCGGGACCAGGCCGCCGAGATCAGCGCCTCCGGTGTCACCGTCGACGTCGGCGACGCCACCGTCCGCTATCTGCTGTACGGGCTGCTGCCCAGCTGGTTCGCGCCGGGTGTCGCCGACTGGTGGATGCACCGCCGGACCCGGATCGAGGAGACCGCGGGCCCCAAGGAGTCCCTGATCCATGCCCTGATGATGACCGAGGTCGGCATCCCCATCGCGCTGACCCTGCGCTACGAGGTCAACCCGCTGCTGCTGAGCGTGCAGCTGGGCGCGACCGCCGCGCACGAGGCGACCGCGCTGTGGGACGTGCGGACGGCCGTGGACAGCGACCGCGAGGTCAGGCCGGTCGAGCAGCACATCCACAGCTTCCTGGAGTCGCTGCCGTTCGGCGGGCTTTCGGCGTTGATGTGTCTGCACGCCGACCAGGTGAAGTCCCTGGTGCGCGGCGGCCGGGGCGATCCCGACGCGTGGCGGCTCGTGCCGCGCCGGCGGCCGCTGTCGCGGGGCTATCTCGCGGGCATCGGCGTCGCGATCGGGGCCTGTGTGCTGCTGCCGTACGGCGAGGAGCTGTGGCGCTGTTGGCGGGCCCGGCGGCGGGACAAGAAGCGCTGCACGAGCGACGAGGCCCGGTTCAGGGCCACGGAAGGACGTTGAGACATCATGCGTATCGCATTTCTGACCGCACCCGAGGGCGTCGAGCAGGTGGAGCTCACCGATCCCTGGCAGGCCGTGGTGGACGCGGGCCACGAGCCGGTGCTGGTGTCGACGAAGCCGGGCACGATCCAGGCGTTCCACCATCTCGACAAGGCGGACAAGTTCCCGGTGCAGGAGGTCGTGGGCGAGACGTCCGCGGACTCCTTCGACGCGCTGGTCCTGCCGGGCGGGGTCGCCAACCCGGACTATCTGCGGATGAACAGCAAGGCCGTCGGATTCGTGCGGGACTTCTTCGACCAGGGCCGGCCGGTCGCCGCGATCTGCCACGCCTCCTGGACGCTGGTGGAGGCGGACGTCGTCCGCGGGAGGGTGCTGACCTCCTGGCCGAGTCTGCGGACGGACATCCGCAACGCGGGCGGCACCTGGGTCGACGAGCAGGTGCGGATCTGCGACCACGGCTCCAACAAGCTGGTCACCAGCCGTAAGCCGGACGATCTGAAGGCGTTCTGCGAGACGTTCCTGGAAGTGTTCGCGAAGGAGGCGTCGTAAATGGGGGACCGCAAGCAGGAGCAGAGGGAGACCTTCCACGCGGACGACCCGAAGGGCGGGCCGCTCACCACCGACCAGGGCGTGCAGGTCGACCACACCGACGACTCGCTCGCCGCCGGCGAACGCGGGCCGACCCTGATGGAGGACTTCCACTTCCGGGAGAAGCTCACCCACTTCGACCACGAGCGGATCCCGGAGCGGGTGGTGCACGCGCGGGGCGCGGGCGCGTACGGCTATTTCGAACCGTACGAATCGTGCGCGGAGTTCACCCGCGCGGCGTTCCTCCAGGATCCGTCCGTGCGGACCCCGGTGTTCGTGCGGTTCTCGACCGTGCAGGGTCCGAAGGGCTCGGCGGACACCGTGCGGGACGTGCGCGGCTTCGCGACCAAGTTCTACACCTCGGAAGGCAACTACGACCTGGTCGGGAACAACTTCCCGGTCTTCTTCATCCAGGACGGCATCAAGTTCCCCGACTTCGTGCACGCGGTGAAGCCGGAGCCGCACAACGACATTCCCACCGGCGCCTCCGCGCACGACACCCTGTGGGACTTCGTGTCGCTCCAGCCGGAGACGCTGCACGCGATCATGTGGCTGATGTCGGACCGGGCGATCCCGCGCAGTTACCGCATGATGCAGGGCTTCGGCGTGCACACCTTCCGGTTCGTGAACGCGGACGGGAAGGGCACGTTCGTGAAGTTCCACTGGAAGCCGCGGCTGGGTGTGCAGTCCCTGGTGTGGGACGAGGCGCAGGAGTGCCAGGGCCGCGACCCGGACTTCAACCGGCGCGACCTGTGGGACGCGATCGAGGCGGGCGAGTACCCGGAGTGGGAGCTCGGCGTCCAACTCGTCGCGGAGGAGGACGAGTTCGCGTTCGACTTCGACCTTCTCGACGCCACGAAGATCATTCCGGAGGAGCAGGTGCCGGTCCGCCCGATCGGCCGGATGGTGCTGGACCGCAACCCGGAGAATTTCTTCGCCGAGACCGAACAGGTCGCCTTCCACACGGCGAACGTCGTCCCCGGGATCGACTTCACCAACGACCCGCTGCTCCAGGCCCGCAACTTCTCCTACCTGGACACCCAGTTGATCCGGCTGGGCGGCCCCAACTTCGCGCAGCTGCCGGTGAACCGCCCGGTGGCGCCCGTCCGCACGAACCAGCGCGACGGCTACCACCAGGGCGCGATCCACCGCGGCACGAACTACTTCCCGAACTCCCTCGGCGGCGGCTGCCCCGCCCACGCCGGTGTCGACGGCAGCGCGTACACGCACTACGCCGAACGGGTCGACGGCGCCAAGATCCGGCGTCGCAGCCCGAGCTTCCAGGACCACTACAGCCAGCCGGCGATGTTCTGGAACAGCATGGCCGACTGGGAGAAGCAGCACATCGTCGCGGCGTTCCGGTTCGAGCTCGGCAAGGTCGGCGCGAAGGAGGTGCGGGCCCGTACGGTCGAGCATCTCGCCCAGGTGAACGGCGATCTGGCGTCGCAGGTGGCGCGCGGCATCGGGGTGCCCGAGCCGTCCGGCACGGAGACGGCGGACAAGCTCTCCTCCCCCGCGCTGAGCCTGGAGTCACTGCGCGGCGACGGCTCGATCCGCACCCGGCAGATCGCGGTCCTGGTCACGGACGGCGTCGACACCGCCCAGGTCGACTCGGTGCGGGAGGCGCTCACGGCCGAGGGTGCGATCGTCGAGGCGCTGGCACCGACGGACGGCACGGTCGCCGGCGCCCACGGCGACCGGTGCGAGGTCGACCGCGCCCTGCCGACGGTCGCCTCCGTGCTGTACGACGCCGTGCTGCTGCCCGGCGGCCCGCACGGCACCCCGCCGACGGCCGCCGACCAGGACGCGATGCGCTTCGTTCGGGGCGCATACCGCCACGGCAAGCCGGTCGGCGCGCTCGGCTCCGGCGTGGGCGTCCTGGCCGCCCTGGAGCCGGAAGGCGTACGGCTGTCCGCCGAGTTCCACCACACGGTGTCCGACCGGGGCGTGGTGACGGACACGTCGCCGGGCCCGGCGAGCGCGGACTTCCTGGAGGCCTTCAAGGCCGCCGTGTCGGCTCACCGCCACTGGGGGCGTCCGCCGGTGGGGTGCTGAGTTCGCGCGTACTCGAACCGTGCGGAGGGGTGGTGTGCGGGGCACGCCCCGCTCAGCACGAGCCGCGGTCGCGGGCGCCCTCCCGGGTTCGGCCCGCGGCCACCGTACGGCGCGGGTTGCGGCGCAGGTACTCGCCCTCCAGCTGCGCCATGCGTTCGTTGTGGGCCCGCAGCGCGTCGTTAGAGCCGTACAGCAGCGTGTCGTGACGCGTCCGGTGGATGGTCTCCAGCTCCTTCATGAGCTGCTGGTCGTCCAGCCGGCTGGGGTCGACTCCGGTCATCGTGGTGCCCCGCTCGTCGTGTTCATTCATGCGGTCCGGGTACCCGCCCGGGGAGCACACAGCACCCGAGCGGCGTACAGGAGAGACAGACCATGGATCTCGCCTTCCTGAACCCACTGTACGAACACCCCGGGCCTTGGGCCTCCGTATACGTGGACACCTCCCGGCACACGGAGGACACCCCGCACGAACGGCACCTGACGGCTCGGGCCCTGTCCCGGGATCTGGCCGGGCAGGGCGCCGACGACGCGACCTGCCGGGCCGTGCGCGGCGCGCTGGAGGAACTGGAGCACTCCTCCGAACCGCACGGCCGCGCGATCTTCGCCCGAGCGGGTGAAGTGGTCCTCGACCCGCCGCTGGCCCGCGCCCCGCTGCGCGACAGCGCCCACTGGGCCCCGCTGCCGCACACCGCTCCGCTGCTGGAGCTGGCCGGCGAGGACCCGGTCTGTGTCGTGGCCTACGTCGACCGCCGGGGCGCCGCCTTCGAGCTGCGGACCGCGCTGGGCCGGCAGGACGTCGGTGCCGTCACCGGCCGGCAGCATCCGATCCACCGGACCAGCACGGTCGACTGGTCCGAGCGGCACTTCCAGCTCAAGGTGGAGAACACCTGGGAGCACAACGCGGCCGAGATCGCCGACGCGCTCGCCGTCTGCCAGGAGGAGACGCGGGCCGACCTGCTGGTCCTCGTGGGTGACGACCGGGAGCGGCGGTCGGTGCACGAACGGCTGCCGCGGCGGTTGCACGACCTCGTGGTCGAGGCCCCGCACGGGACCGGCAGCCGGCTGCTCGACGAGGACGTCGAACGGGCGCGCGAGGAGCATGTGCGGCAGCGGGCGGTGCGGGAGCTGGAGCGGTTCCTCGCGGCCCGGGAGCCGGGGGGCGAAGGGCGTGCCGGGGCGGTGGAGGGGGTGCCGGCGCTGGTCGAGGCGGCGCGGGAGCACCGTATCGACGAGCTGCTGATCCGGCCGGACAGTCCTGACGCGCATCGCGAGGTGTGGATCGGCGAGGACCCCGACCAGTTGGCGGTGCGCCGTACCGACCTCAAGATCCTCGGTGAACAGCACTCTTGGCCGGCCCGCGCCGACGACGCCCTGATCCGCTGCGCGGTCGCCACGGGGGCGGGGGCGCTGTCGGTGACCCCGGCGCCCGAGGACCAGACCCCGGCGGGCGGCCTCGGAGCCCTCCTGCGCTGGCCCTGACCAAGCCTCCCTCGCCCCCGCCGCCCCTACCCGTCCCATCCCCAGGGGCTCCGCCCCTTCGACCCCGGGCGCCGTCCTTCGGGTGCGGGCAGGTGGGGGCTGGTCGCGCGGTTCCCCGCGCCCCTTCTGGAACGCTAGCGGGCTCGCTCCACGCGCCGTTCATCCCATACCGCCTCCGCCGTCTCCCGCACACGACCGTCGCTGCCGAAGACCAGATACCGGTCGAAGGACCGCGCGAACCAGCGGTCGTGCGTGACGGCCAGCACCGTCCCCTCGAAGGCCTCCAGCCCCTCCTGGAGGGCCTCCGCCGACTCCAGGTCGAGGTTGTCGGTCGGCTCGTCGAGGAGGAGCGCGGTGACGCCCTCCAGTTCCAGCAGGAGGATCTGGAAACGGGCCTGCTGCCCGCCGGAGAGACGGTCGAAGGTCTGCTCGGCCTGGTGGGTGAGCTCGTAGCGCCGCAGCCGGGACATCGCCGCACCCCGATCCTGGGCATGCTCCTTCCACAGAATGTCCAGCAGCGTACGCCCCATCAGTTCAGGGTGCGCGTGCGTCTGCGCGAAGTGCCCGGGCACGACCCGCGCCCCCAGCTTCCACTCCCCCGTGTGCGCCACGTCCTCACCGGCCAGCAACCGCAGGAAGTGCGACTTGCCGGAACCGTTGGAGCCGAGCACGGCGACACGTTCGCCGTAGAAGACCTCCAACGAGAACGGCTTCATCAGGCCCGTGAGTTCAAGGTTTCCACAGGTGACGGCCCGCACCCCGGTACGCCCGCCCTTGAGCCGCATCCGGATGTCCTGCTCACGCGGCGGCTCCGGCGGCGGCCCCGCCTCCTCGAACTTGCGCAGCCGGGTCTGGGCGGCCCGGTACCGAGAGGCCAGGTCCGCGCTGTTCTCGGCCGCTTGCCGGAGAGTCAGCACCAGCTTCTTCAGCTGGGCGTGCTTCTCGTCCCAGCGCTTGCGCAACTCCTCGAAACGGGCGAAGCGTTCACGCCGGGCGTCGTGATAGGTCGCGAAGCCTCCGCCGTGCACCCAGGCGTCCGCGCCCGCGGGCGAGGGTTCCACGGAGACGATCTTCTCGGCGGCACGGGCGAGGAGTTCACGGTCGTGGGAGACGAAGAGGACCGTCTTGCGCGTCTCCTTCAGCCGCTCCTCCAGCCACCGCTTGCCCGGCACGTCGAGGTAGTTGTCCGGCTCGTCGAGCAGCAGCACCTCGTCGGTGCCCCGCAGCAACGCCTCCAGCACGAGCCGCTTCTGCTCGCCCCCGGACAGGGTCCGCACCTGCCGCCACTGCGCCTTCTCGTACGGCACCCCGAGCGCCGCCGTGGTGCACATGTCCCACAGCGTCTCGGCCTCGTACCCGCGCGCCTCGGCCCAGTCGGCGAGCGCCTGCGCGTACTTCAGCTGGGCCGCCTCGTCGTCGACGGTCATGATGCCGTGCTCGGCGGCGTCCACGGCCTGCGCGGCCTGCCGGATACGTGGCGGCGCGACCGACACCAGCAGATCCCGCACGGTCGTCTCGTCCCGCACGGACCCCACGAACTGCCGCATCACCCCGAGCCCCCCACTCACGGTGACACTGCCCCCGTGCGGCTTCAGCTCCCCGGAGATCAGCCGCAGCAGGGTCGTCTTCCCGGCCCCGTTGGGCCCGACGAGCGCCACTGCGGCCCCTTCCCCCACCCGGAACGACACATCGCCGAGCAGCGCCCTCCCGTCGGGAAGGTAGTACTCGAGATGCGCGGCTTCCAGATGTCCCATAGGGCCGCATTCTGAGGTCGCCGCACGGCACCGGGCAAATACTTATTCACCACGTCCCCCAGGCAGACAGGCCGACCTCACGACGGAGAACACTCACTTCCAGCCACCGCCCCGGCACCCCCAGCCCGTCCGCCGTTCGAGGACGAGGCCAGGCCGTCCCGATCACCCACCCACCCCAGGGGCTTCCATCCCTGGCCCCCACCCACCCGCAGCATGCTCCACCCGCCCAGGCACCCCCGGCCCGTCCGGAACTCTAGTCGGGGTCCACCACCCGCCCCG
>CBFGZZ010000387.1:0-7982 GCA_965653385.1 uncultured Streptomyces sp.
CCGGGCGGGGCTCCCCGCGCCGGCCGCCCCCGGCCCCCCCCCGGGGGGGGCCGGGGGCGGCCCGGCGGCGAGGTGTCGATCCGTGCCGTCCGTGCGGACGGGTCAGCGCGGATCGAGCAGGACGGGGGCGGCGCCGGGTGCGGGTGACGGTTGTGGAAGGTGATCCTTCGGAAGGTGTCCGAGAACATGCGGCGCCATGAGTGGTCTCTCCGGGCTCTGGGCTGGTGGCCTGCCTGAGTGACGCGCGGGAGGTGCGCACTGCCGTCGTGATCCTGCCAGTCGAAGGGTGCGCGCGAGGAGCATCCGGTCTCCGGAGGCCACTCTTACCGCAGGTCAGCCGTATAAAGTGAGTTTTCCGGTCCGGATGTCCAGGTGTGGCGGAGTGAGGAGTGGAGGCCTTGAGTTCCGACTCGGCGGCGCGCACAGCCTTCGCGGAACGGCTTGCGCTGCTCTACAAGGAGGCCGGTAACCCTCCCCTCAAGAGCGTGGCCGAGGCGGTCGTCCGGCTTCAGCGGGTGGACGAGCGGGGGCGGCCCGTACGGGTGTCCGCGCAGCGGATCAGTGACTGGCGTCGGGCCAAGAACGTGCCCGCGCAGTTCGCCGCGTTGTCGGCCGTCCTGCACGTCCTGATCCCGCAGGCCCGGCGGGCGCGGCCCACGCCTGTCTCCGCCGGACTGTACGAGCTGGGCCAGTGGCAGCGCCTGTGGGAGCGGGCGACGTCCGGGGAAGAGGAGGAGCAGACTCCGGCGGTCGAGGCCCCTGCCGTGGCCGGCGGGGTGTGTCCGTATCGGGGGCTGGCCTCGTACCGGCAGGAGGACGCCCGCTGGTTCTTCGGCCGGGAGCGGAGCACCGACGCCCTGGTCGCCCAGCTGCGTGCCGTGGAGAAGACCGGCGGCCTCGTGATGCTCGTCGGCGCCTCGGGCGCAGGGAAGTCCTCCCTGCTGAACGCCGGTCTGGTGCCCGCCCTGCGGAACGGCGTGCTGGGCAGGGAGAACGGCGGCCCGGTCGGCCCGGTGGTGCAGCTGGTGCCGGGCGCCGATCCGCTCGGCGAGCTGACGCGCCGCGTGCCGGAGCTCGCGAAGGTCGTCTCCACCTCCGGGTCGAGAGTGTCGGAGACGTCGCAGGAGCCGGACGGCGCGAGCGGCCCGGCGGGGCCTGGCGGCCTCGACGGGGCGTACGAGACCCGCGTCGACGCCCCCGCCACGGGCCTCGCGGACGCCACCCGCGCCGCCGTCCTCGCCTGGGCCCGGCGCGAGGCGTCCCCGTCCGGGGCTCCGACCACCCCTCCGGTCCTGATCGTCGACCAGTTCGAGGAGACCTTCACCCTCTGCGCCGACGAAGCCGACCGCCGTACCTTCATCCAGCTCCTGCACGCCGCCTGCACCCCCGCCCAGCCCGGAGACCTCCCGCCCGTCCTCGTCGTCCTCGGCATCCGCGCCGACTTCTACGAGCAGTGCCTGGCCCACGCCGAGCTGGCCGACGCCTTGCAGCACCGGCACATGGTGCTCGGCCCGCTGACCACGCCGGAGCTGCGCGAGGCGGTGACCGGGCCGGCGAAGGCGGTGGGGCTGGAGCTGGAGCCCGGACTGGCGGAGCTGATCGTGCGGGAGGTGACGGCGGACGGGCCACGCGGGACACATGACGCGGGGGTGCTGCCGCTGCTGTCGCACGCGCTGCTCGCCACCTGGCAGCGGCGCAAGGCCGGGCGGCTGACGCTGGCCGGGTATCGCGCGGCCGGCGGGATCCAGGGCGCCGTCGCCGCCACCGCCGAGCGTGCCTGGTCCGGCCTCGACCCGGCGGCCCGGACCGCTGCGCGGCTGCTGCTGCTGAGGCTGGTCCGGCTCGGCGAGGACACCCAGGCGACCCGGCGGCGCGGGACGCGGCGGCAGCTTGCGGCGGAGTCGACGGATCCAGGCAAGACGGAGGAGTCCCTCGAAGCGCTGGTGCGGGCCCGGCTGGTGACGCTGGACGCGGAGACCGTGGAGATCACGCACGAGGCGCTGCTGCACGCCTGGCCCCGGCTGCGGGACTGGATCGACGAGGACCGGCAGGACAACCTGCTGCGCCAGCGGCTGGAGGAGGACGGCCGGGCCTGGGAGGGCTCGAACCGTGACTCGTCGCTGCTGTACCGGGGGTCCCGGCTGGAGCAGGCCCACGGCTGGGCGCGGTCCGCGGGAGACACCTTCCTGACCCGGAGCGCGGTGGAGTTCCTGGCCGCCTCGGTCCGGCTGCGCCGGCGCACGGTGTGGATCATGCGGAGCGCGGTCGCCGCGCTGGTCGCGCTGGCGATGCTGGCCGTGGGTGCGGCGGTGGTCGCCTGGCAGCAGCGGGACGACGCCATGTTCGCGCAGGTCCTCGCCGAGGCCGACCGGTTCCAGTACACCGACCCGTCGCTGTCCGCCCAGCTCGACCTGGTCGCCCACCGGCTGCGCCCGGACGACGAGGACGCCACCAGCCGGCTGATCTCGATCGTGAACGCGCCGCTGGCCACACCCCTGCTCGGCCACACCGGCGCCGTCTACCTGACCACGTTCAGCCCGGACGGCAAGCTCCTGGCCACCGCCAGCTACGACCGGACCGTACGGCTGTGGGACGTGTCCGACCCGGAGCGCCCCAAGCCTCTGGGCAAGCCGCTGACCGGGCACGAGAGCTGGGTGAGCAGCGCCGTCTTCAGCCCGGACGGCGACACCCTCGCCAGTGCCTCGGACGACGGCACGGTACGGCTGTGGGACGTGCGGGACCCGAGCCGGCCGCGTCCTCTCGCCACGCCGCTGACCAAGCACGGCGGCACGATCTACCTGGTCGCGTTCAGCCCGGACGGCCGCACCCTCGCCTCCGTCAGCGAGGACCGCACCGTACGCCTGTGGGACGTGTCCGATCCGCGGCGGCCGGGGGCGCTCGCCACGCTGACCGGAGCCGGCGCCGCCGTGCGGTCCGTGGCGTTCAGCCCGGACGGCGACACACTGGCGGCCGGGGGCGACGACAAGAAGATCCGGCTCTGGGACGTGTCCGAACCGGGTCGGCCGCAGGCGCTTTCCACGCTGACCGGGCACACCGCCCTGGTGCACTCCGTCGCGTTCAGCCCGGACGGCCGCACCCTCGCCAGCGGCGGCGCGGACGACACGATCCGGCTGTGGGACGTGACCGACCCGCGCCGCGGCAGCCAGCTCGGCGCCCCGCTCACCGGGCACACCGGCCCGATCTGGTCGGTGGCCTTCAACCCCGCCGGCACCATGCTGGCCGCCGCCAGCGCCGACAGCACCGCGAGCCTGTGGAACGTCAGCGACCGTTCGTACCCCTCGCAGGTCGGCGAGCCCCTCGCGGGTGCCAGCGGCGAGATGTACGCGCTCGGGTTCAGCCCCGACGGCCGTACCCTCGCCACCGGCAGCGGCGACAGCAAGGTGCGGCTGTGGTCGATCCCGACGTCGGACATGATCGGCGGCAACGGGGCGTTCCGCCCGGACGGCAAGGTGCTCGCCACGGCCGCGCGCGACGGACGGATCCGGCTGTGGGACGTACGGCATCCCGCCCGGCCGGTGGCGCTGAGCAAGCCGTTCCTGCCCGGGGACACCGGCCAACGCTCCCAGGTGTTCTCGCCCGACGGCAGGACGCTCGCGGTGACGACGGGCCAGCAGAGCGTGCGCCTGTGGAACGTCGCCGACCCGGCCCACCCGGTCTCCTACGGCTCCCCGATCACGCTGCGCACCCGCTTCATGGGGCCCGACGCGCTGGCGTACAGCCCGGACGGCCGCACGCTGGCCACGGCCTACGACGAGCGCACCATCCGGCTGTGGGACGTCAGTGACCCCGCCCATGTCGTACCGCTCGGCCCGCCCGTCACCGGGCACGGCGGCTACATCAACTCGCTCGCCTTCAGCCCGGACGGCCGCACCCTCGCCAGTGGCAGCGCGGACGCCACGATCCGGCTGTGGAAGGTGACCGACCCCCGCCGTCCCACGCTGCTCGGCAGCCCGCTCACCGGTCACACCGGGCCGGTCAACGCGCTCGCCTACAGCCCGGACGGCCATACGCTGGCCAGCGGCAGCGACGACGACGACGTACGACTGTGGGATGTCACCGACCCGAGCGCGGCGGCCCGGCACGGCGACCCGCTCAGCGGCCACACCGAGGCGGTCGTCTCGCTGACGTTCAGCAAGGGCGGTCGCTATCTGGCCAGCGGCGGCAACGACAACACGGTCCGGCTGTGGAACGTCGCCGACCCGTCCGACGCCTCGCCCATCGGCCAGGCGATGAGCCCCAACGCCAAGACGGGCAACTTCCTGTCGTTCAGCCCCACGAGCCACATGCTCGGCGTCTCCAGCGGCACGGACACCGTCCGGCTGTGGAACCTGGACGTCGACCAGGCGGTCCGCCGCGTCTGCGGGACGACGGAGGGCGTACTGACCCGGGAGAAGTGGCACGAGTACCTCCCCCGGTTGTCGTACGAACCGCCGTGCGCGGGATAGCGGGACCAGCTCCGCACGGTCCGTGACAGGGTCGGAACGCTGTGACACGACAGGGGCTCGCCGGACAGCGGTTTCCGTGATCCCGATCACAACCCCTCCTCACAGCGGATCAGGCGGCTCCCGTGAGGCAGGCAGCCTTGTTACTGTGGGCGCAGCCCGATCGCTGGTGCATCCCCCGTCGCCAGCGGTCGGGCCTTCTCATGCCTCCGGGCAGGAGTCGTGAGGGGTCGTGAACAGTCGTACGCTGATCCTGTCCGACCCCGGACAGCAAGCCGGTGACCGCCAGTGCCGAAGGCGTACGAAGTGATCACGGACGACCTGCGAGGCCCCCGCAGTGCGCTGCTCCGCGACAACCACCGCCACCAGTGGGAGAAGGACCGGGCCCGCCGCCCCCTCACCACGCGGGCCGCGACCGGCGCCACGGAACGCGATTGCGGCCTTCGGGTGGGGGACCTCGTCTTCCACGCGTGCTACCGCGAGGTCGCCGCGCCCCCGCGACTCGCGGCCGCCTTCGGCGTACCGGAGGGGATCCCCCTGCTGGAGCGCACCTACCGGACCCGGTGCGCCACCGAGAGCGCCCCGTTCAGCCTGGTGACGTCCTACCTGGTGCGCGAGATGATCGCCGCCAACCCCGACCTGCTGGACGACGCCAACGAGCCCTGGCCGGGCGGCACCCAGAACCAGCTCTACACGGTCGGCATCGAGGTGGGCCGCGTCGAGGAACGGGTCACCGCGCGCCCGCCGACGCCGCGCGAGGCCCGGGAGCTGGACCTGCCGCCGGGGACGTCGGTGATCCTGCTGCGCAAGACGTCGTACGACATCACCGAACGCGTCGTGGACCTCTCCGAGGTCACGCTGCCCGGCGACCGCGCCGAGCTGCTCTTCACCACATCCCTGGAAAGGTGGTGAGCGCGGCCTTGACCCGGCGCATCACCGTCGTCACCGCTGTCCACGGCCCGTCGGCGGTGTTCCTGCCCGATGCCCACAAGTCGCTGTGCGAACAGCAGTTGCCGGCCGGCTGGGAGTGGCAGTGGGTGATCCAGGAGGACGGACAGACGGACGCGGTCCGCCCCTACGTCCCCGACGACACGCGGGTGACCTTCCGACAGGGCCGTCCCGGAGGTCCCGGCGTGGCGCGCACCATCGCGCTCGCGCACACCGAGGGCGAGTACGCGAAGATCCTGGACGCCGACGACCAGCTCACCCCGGGCGCCCTCGCCCGCGACCTCGCGGTCCTGGAGGCCGACCCCGACATCGGCTGGACGACCTCCCGGGTCCTGGACCTCCTGCCGGACGGCTCGACGGCCGGCTTCCCGGGTGACCCGGCCGACGGGCCGATCGAACCGGGCGCCGTACTGGACTTCTGGACGGCGAACGACTTCCGCGCCCCGGTCCACCCGGCGACCCTGTGCGTCCGCCGCGAACTGCTGCTCGCCCTCGGCGGCTGGATGGCCCTGCCCGCCTCCGAGGACACCGGCCTGCTGCTCGCGCTGGGTTCGGTGAGCCGGGGCTGGTTCTCGGCGGAGGCGGGGCTGCTCTACCGCAAGTGGGACGGTCAGATGACCGGCCAGCCGGCCCACGTGGACCCGGCTGAGCGGCGGGCCCGGATGGCCGTGGTGGCGGCGCGGGCCCGGGCGCTGGCGTCCTTCGGGTGGCGGTGGCCGCCCGCCACTCGCTGAGGGCGCCTCAAGGACCTCTCAACGCCCTTGGTCGAAGGGAAGGTCGAGCATCCGGATCGCGTTTCCGCGCAGCAGCTTGTAGGCCACCTCGTCGGAGAGCCCGCCGACGTGCTCCTCGGCCACCCGTTTGGTCTCCGGCCAGGTCGAGTCGACGTGCGGATAGTCCGTCTCGAAGGTGGCGTTGTCGACGCCGACCGTCTCGATCGCCTCGATGCCGTGCTTGTCACGGAAGAAGCAGCAGAAGATCTGGCGGTAGTAGTACGTCGACGGCGGCTCCGGGATCAGGTCCTTCACGCCGCCCCACGCCCGGTGCTCCTCCCAGACGTCGTCCGCGCGCTCCAGGGCGTACGGGATCCAGCCCATCTGACCCTCGCTGTACGCCAGTTTCAGCCGGGGGAACTTCACGAGCACCCCGGAGAAGAGGAAGTCCATCATCGACGCCATGGCGTTGTTGAAGGACAGGGACGCCTGGACGGCCGGCGGGGCGTCGGGCGAGGCGGCCGGCATCTGCGAGCTGCTGCCGATGTGCATGTTGACCACCGTGCCGGTCTCCTCGCAGGCCGCGAAGAACGGGTCCCAGTAGCCGGAGTGGATGGACGGCAGCCCGAGATAGGTGGGGATCTCGCTGAACGTCACCGCCCGCACCCCGCGCGCCGCGTTCCGGTGGATCTCCGCGACCGCGAGGTCGATGTCCCACAGCGGGATCAGACACAGCGGGATGAGCCGGCCGCCGCTGTCGCCGCACCACTCCTCGACCATCCAGTCGTTGTAGGCCCGCACACAGGCCAGCCCGACCTCCTTGTCCTTGGCCTCCGCGAAGGTCTGCCCGCAGAACCGCGGGAAGGTCGGGAAGCAGAGCGAGGCCTCGACATGGTTGACGTCCATGTCCGCCAGCCGCGCCTTCGGATCCCAGCAGCCGCGCCGCATCTGCTCACGCGTGATCCCGTCGAGCGTCATCTCGTCCCGGGAGAACCCCACGGCCGCGATGATGCGCTTGTACGGGAAGAGGTCCCCCTCGTACTCCCACCAGTCGGTGATCTGGCCGTCCGGGTCCGTGGTGAACCGGTACTTCCCGCCGACGTACGCGAGTTCCCCGATCCCGGCGGTGAGGGGCTTCGGGCCCCGGTCCCGGTACTTGGCCGGGAGCCAGGTCTCGAAGAGGTGCGCGGGCTCGATCACGTGATCGTCCACGCTGATGACCCTGGGCAGGTCCTTGGTGCCGCTCTCGGTACTGGCCACGCCACGCCTCCCGAATCTGACGGTCCATCAGATTCAGGGTAGGGGGCGTCCCCGGGGGCGGCAAGAGACGGTCCTCGTCAGCTGTTCCAGCTCTCGTCGTACGGATCCGTCGGCTCCGGCACCGGCTTGGCCTCCGTGACCTCGATGAACGGGATCGGACCGCCGTTGACCGGGTCCTCGGCGCGGCGCGGCGTGTACGTGCCGGTGACCCGGAGCCAGGTGTCCGGCTGGAGGACGGGTGGGACCTGGCCGGTGAGGGCGACCTTGACCGGCTGGGCGTCGGCGGCGCAGCAGTTGAGGGCCATGCGGACGAGGTAGGGGGTGCCGTCGCGGTCCACGGCCAGGAAGCCGGTGAGCCGGACGTGGCGGCCCCGCAGGGTGCGGCCGTGGTCGTAGACGGCGCGGCCCGCGTAGTCGACGACGCTGAGCGGCAGAGGGTCGGCGGCGGGGAGGTCGGGGTAGGCGAGGGGTTCCTGGAGGGCCGTGCCGGTGCGGGTGGCGCTGTAGGAGCCGAGGGCGGGCGGGGCGACGAGGATCAGGGCGAGGAGGGGGAGGACGAGGAGCCAGGAGACCCGGGGTTCGGGGTGGGGGTGGGCTT
>CBFGZZ010000388.1:0-7949 GCA_965653385.1 uncultured Streptomyces sp.
CCGGCGTTTGAGGACGAGGCCGTTCAGGCCGATGGGGGGCCAGGGGGCGGAGCCCCCTGGCGGGGGCGAAGGGGCAGCACCCCCTGGGATGGGACGGGTAGGGGCGGCGGGGGCGAACCCCTACTTGCCCGACTCCACCCGCTTCTTCAGCCCCGCCAACGCCCGGTCGATGATGACCTTCTCCGCCTTGCGCTTGATCATCCCCAGCATCGGGATCTTGACGTCGACCGTCAGCTGGTAGGTGACCTCGGTCGCCCCCGCCCCGGCCGGCTTGAGGATGTACGAGCCGTCGAGCGACCGCAGCATCTGCGACTTCACCAGCGTCCAGGACACCTCGTTGTCGCCGGTCCAGGTGTATCCCAGCACCTGGTCGTCCTTGATCGCCCCGGCGTCCATGACGAGCCGGACCTGCTCGGCACGGCCCTGGCCGTCGGTCTTGAGGACCTCCGCCTCCTTCACCTCACCGGTCCAGTCCGGGTAGCGCGCGAAGTCGGCGATCACCCCCATGACATCGGCCGGTGCCGCCTCGATCGTGATGCTCGAGCTGGTGTGTTCCGCCATCGCCGTGGCTCCTCCAGAAGCGGTCCGGTAAGAAGTCGTGGTGCGCACGCGTGCGCAGCGTGAAGGCTACCGCGCGCCTGGCCGGCCGACTTCACCCCACCTCACCACTCCAGCGCCCACGGCTTCCCCGACGCGGCGAAGTGCCCCACGTTCACACACTCCGTCGCCCCGATCCGCATCCGCCGGACGAGCGGCTGATGGACGTGCCCGAAGAGGGAGTAGCGGGGTCGGGTCCGCCGAATCGCCTCCAGCAGCGCCTTGCTGCCGCGCTCGAATCGCCGCGCCACCGTGTCGTACACCAACTCGGGCACCTCGGGCGGAATGTGCGTGCAGAGCACGTCCACCTCCCCCACGGCCTCGATCTTCGCCGCGTACTCCTCGTCACTGATCTCATACGGCGTCCGCATCGGCGTGCGCAGCCCGCCGCCCACGAAGCCGAAGACCCACCCGCCGATCTCGACCCGCTCCCCGTCCAGCACCGTCGTGCCGGGTCCGGCGTACTCCGGCCACAGGGGCGGCATGTCGACATTGCCGTAGGTGGCGTACGTCGGTGTCGGGAACGCTGCGAACAGCTCGGCGTACTGCTTGCGCACCGCCTTCTCGATCACCGACCGCCGGTCCGAGCCGATCCCGGCCCACAGCCGTGCCCCCAGCTCGCGCGCCTCCTCGAAGCGCCGGGCGGTGCGCAGTTCCACGATGCGGTCGGCGTTCTCCACGCCGAACAGGTCGGGGAAGATGCCGCGCGAGTGGTCGGCGTAGTCCAGGAACAGCACCAGGTCACCCAGGCATATCAAGGCGTCCGCGCCCTCGCCGGCCTTGGCCAGGTCGCGGGCGTTGCCGTGTACGTCGCTGACCACATGGACGCGGGTCCTGCGGATTCCCGTCGGTGTCGGTGCCATGGCGATCAAGGGTATGCGTGTGCGGCAAACGTGAACAGTGGCGGCCGGACCGATGGTTACTGGCCAGTCGTCAGACGGCTCGACTACTGTGCGCGCAGAGGTACCAATCCGTGTGACGCAGCGAACATCTCGCCGGACCCCCCTGTCGAAGAAGCCATACCGGCGGGTAACGTCCGGTCGGTCCAGTCGTGCTCTGAGTTTCAACATGTGAATCCCAGAGCACTTGCCCGAGCCATGGACCGCACCGTCGCATCGCACAACGTCGTGGCGCCGGCGCCCTATGAGGAGCAGCAGTCTTGCGCGAGTTCAGCCTTCCGGCTTTGTACGAGGTCCCCGCGGACGGCAATCTGACCGACATCGTCCGCAGAAACGCCGCGCAGCACCCCGACGTCGCCGTCATCGCCCGCAAGGTGGGCGGCGCCTGGCAGGACGTCTCGGCCACCACCTTCCTCGCCGAGGTGCACGCGGCGGCGAAGGGGCTCATCGCCGCCGGGGTCGGACCGGGCGACCGGGTCGGTCTGATGTCCCGCACGCGCTACGAGTGGACCCTGCTGGACTTCGCGATCTGGTCCGCGGGCGCGGTCACCGTGCCGGTGTACGAGACCAGCTCGCCCGAGCAGGTGCAGTGGATCCTCGGTGACTCGGGCGCGACGGCCATGATCACGGAGTTGGACGGCCACACCGCCGCCGTCGAGTCGGTGCGCGACGCGCTGCCCGCGCTCAAGCACGTCTGGCAGATCGAGGCCGGCGGCGTCGAGGAGCTGGGCCGGCTCGGGCAGGACATCAGCGACGCGACGGTCGAGGAGCGCAGCTCGCTGGCGAAGGCCGACGACGCGGCGACCATCGTCTACACCTCCGGCACGACCGGCCGCCCCAAGGGCTGTGTGCTGACCCACCGCAGCTTCTTCGCCGAGTGCGGCAACATCGTCGAGCGCCTGCGGCCCCTGTTCCGCACCGGCGAGTGCTCGGTCCTGCTCTTCCTCCCGCTGGCCCACGTCTTCGGCCGCCTCGTGCAGGTCGCGCCGATGATGGCGCCGATCAAGCTGGGCACCGTCCCGGACATCAAGAACCTCACGGACGAGCTTGCCGCGTTCCGCCCGACGCTGATCCTGGGTGTGCCGCGGGTCTTCGAGAAGGTCTACAACTCGGCCCGCGCCAAGGCCCAGGCCGACGGCAAGGGCAAGATCTTCGACAAGGCGGCGGACACGGCCATCGCCTACAGCAAGGCGCTGGACACCCCGTCCGGCCCGCCGGTCGGCCTGAAGATCAAACACAAGGTCTTCGACAAACTCGTCTACAGCAAGCTGCGGGCCGTTCTCGGCGGTCGCGGCGAGTACGCCATCTCGGGCGGCGCGCCGCTGGGCGAGCGGCTCGGGCACTTCTTCCGCGGCATCGGCTTCACGGTCCTGGAGGGCTACGGCCTGACCGAGTCCTGCGCCGCCACCGCCTTCAACCCCTGGGACCGCCAGAAGATCGGTACGGTCGGCCAGCCCCTGCCGGGCTCGGTGGTCCGTATCGCCGACGACGGTGAGGTGCTGCTGCACGGCGAGCACCTGTTCAAGGAGTACTGGAACAACCCGGGCGCGACCGAGGAGGCGCTGGCCGACGGCTGGTTCCACACCGGTGACATCGGCACCCTCGACGAGGACGGCTACCTCAGGATCACCGGCCGCAAGAAGGAGATCATCGTCACCGCGGGCGGCAAGAACGTCGCCCCGGCCGTGATCGAGGACCGGATCCGGGCGCACGCGCTGGTCGCGGAGTGCATGGTGGTGGGCGACGGGCGGCCGTTCGTGGGCGCGCTGGTCACCATCGACGAGGAGTTCCTGGGCCGCTGGTGCGCCGACCACGGCAAACCGGCGGGCTCCACCGCGGCGTCGCTGCACGAGGACCCGGACCTGCTGGCCGCGATCCAGTCGGCGGTCGACGACGGCAACGCCGCGGTGTCGAAGGCGGAATCGGTGCGGAAGTTCCGCATTCTCCCCTCCCAGTTCACGGAGGACTCGGGCCATCTGACGCCGTCGCTGAAGCTCAAGCGCAACGTCGTGGCGAAGGACTTCGCGGACGAGATCGAGGCGATCTACCAGAAGTAGCAGGCTCCGTTCGTACGACGGCTCATGGCGCGGTGTCCTCCACGAGGACCCGCGCCATCGTGCGTTCGGCCAGCGCGGTGATCGTCACGAACGGGTTCACCCCGATCGACCCGGGCACGAGCGAGCCGTCGGTGACGTAGAGCCGCGAGTACCCCTTCACCCGGCCGTAGTCGTCGGTGGCCTTCCCGAGCACGCAACCGCCCAGCGGGTGGTACGTGAAGTCGTCGGCGAAGACCTTGTTGCCCGAGCCGAACAGGTCGTACCGGTAGATCGTGGTGTTCGCCCGGTTGATCCGGTCGAACAGCTTCTTCGCCATCCCCACGGACACGGCACTCTGCGCGGCGCTCCAGCCCAGCTTCACGGCTCCCGTGGCACTGTCGTACGAGAACGACGCGCGCTCCGGGTTCTTGGTGATCGCCAGATAGAGGCTGACCCAGTGCTCAAGGCCCGTCGGCAACGGCGCGATCTCGGCGAAGACGGGGTTGGCGGCGTTGGCCCAGTCGTCGATTCCCATGACCGGCATGGTCGACTGGTTCGCCCCGACGGTGTCCCACAGATGGTTGGCCCGCCCGAGCATGACGTTGCCGTTGGTCCCCCACCCGGCGCCGACGCCGGCGTCCAGGGCGGGCAGGGTGCCCGACTCCCGTGCGCGGACCAGGAGTTCGGTGGTGCCGACGCTGCCACCGCCGAGGAAGAGGTACGTGCAGCCGTACTCCTTGGTCTCCACGACGGCCCCGGTGTCGTCGAGCCGGTCGACGGCCAGGACGTACGTCCCGTCGGCGGCCCTGCTGATCGACTTCACCCGCTCCAGGGTGTGGATGGTGACGTTCCCGGTGCCGAGCGCGGAGGCGAGATACGTCTGGTCGAGGCTGCGCTTGCCGTGGTTGTTGCCGTAGATGACCTCGCCGGCGAGTGCCGACCTGGTGGCTGTGCCGGCCGCCTCGCGCTGCATGTACCCGAAGTCGTAGACGTTGGGCACGAAGGTGGTCTTCAGGCCGGCGTTGCTCGCGTGCTTGCGGGAGATCCTGGTGAAGCGGTACCACTCCGTGGACTCGAACCACGCGGGGTCGACGGTGTTGACACCGAGCATGGAACGGGCGCGCGGGAAGTACGTGCGGTACATCTCCGCGGTGTCCACGGTCGGGAACTGCTCGGCGAAGTAGGACTGGAGCGGGGTGACGGCCATGCCGCCGTTGACCAGGGAGCCGCCGCCGACGCCTCGTCCGACGTACACGGACATGTGGTCGTAGTGCACGCGGTCCAGGACTCCCGGGTAGGGGCTGATGTCCTTGTTGACCACGTCCAGCCACAGGAAGGTGGCGAGCGGGGCCTCGGTGCGGGTGCGGAACCACATGGAGCGGCGGTCGGGGGCGGCGGTGGAGCAGAAGACCTTGCCGTCGGGGCCGCTCGTGTTCCAGAGGCGGCCCATCTCCAGGACGAGGGTGCGGATGCCGGCCTGGGCCAGGCGGAGGGCGGCCACGGCGCCGCCGTAGCCGGAGCCGACGACTATCGCCGGGGCGGATTCGACTGCGTCGGGCTCGACTTCCTTGGCCGCTGCGAGGGAGACGCGGGTGAAGCCGAGGGCGGCAGCGGCTTGCAGGGCCGCCATGCCCAGGATTTGACGTCTTGTCAGCTGACGCTGCATCAGGTTTGATGTCATGTGCGCAGCATGGGCGGATTATTGGGTTCCGCCTAGTGGGGTGCCGTGTATTCGTTGTTGGCGGGTGCGGGGGGTTTGTGGTTGAGCGCGCCCACGCGGTGGAGCCGCAAATCGATACAGCCCCGAGCCCCGAGCCCCGAAGGACAAGGGCGTTGCGCTACAGCAACGTTTGAAGGCTCTCCGCGAGCAGGTCCCAGCGCCACCTCTCCTCGACCCACTCCCTGCCCCGCTCGCCCATCCTTCGGCGCAACTCCGCGTCTCCCAGGAGCGTGACGATCCGGTCGGCGGCCTCCTCCGGGGTGCCGCCCCTCACCACCCAACCCGTCTCGCCGTCCAGGACCGCGTCCGGCGCGCCGCCCGAATCACCGGCCACGACCGGCAGGCCGGTCGCCGAGGCCTCCAGGTAGACGATGCCGAGGCCCTCCACGTCCAGCCCCCGCCGCCTGGTCCGGCAGGGCATCGCGAAGACGTCGCCGGCGCCGTAGTGGGCGGGGAGGTCGGACCAGGGGACGGGGCCGGTGAAGTGGACGGAGTCGGCGACGCCCGTGTCGCGGGCGAGTCTGCGCAGGTCGGCCTCGTAGGGCCCGCCCCCGACGATCAGCAATACCGTGTCCGGCTCGGCGGCCAGGATGCGGGGCATGGCCTGGATCAGGGTGTCCTGGCCCTTGCGCCGGACCAGCCGGGAGACGCAGACGACGACCGGGCGGTCCGTCAGGCCGAGCCGGGCCCGGACCTCGTCGCCGCCCGACCCGGGATGGAAGGTCTTCTCGTCGACCCCGGGCGGCAGCTGCACCATCCGCGAGGCCGCGGCCGGTGTCAGGGCGGTGGCGATCCGCGAGCGCGTGTACTCGCCCAGGTAGGTGATCGTGTCCGTCGACTCCCCGATCCGCCCCAGCAGTTGCCGGGCCGCGGGCAGCTGGGCCCACCCCGCCTCATGGCCGTGGGTGGTGGCCACCAGCCGCTCGGCGCCCGCCCTGCGCAGCGCCGGGGACATCAGACCGAGCGGGGCCGCCGCCCCGAACCACACCGACGTACAGCCGTGCTCACGCAGCAGCCCGACCGCACGCCGGGTCGCGCCGGGCGTCGGCAGCAGCATCGTCGTACGGTCCCGTACGACCGTGAAGGGCTGCTCGGCGTCGAAGGCGGCGGTGGCCTCGATGCCCTCGCGGCTCCGCTTCCAGGTGGAGGCGTAGACCACCAGCCGCTCCGGGTCGAGGCGCAGCGCCATGTTGTGCAGGAACGCCTGGATACCGCCGGGACGGGGCGGGAAGTCGTTGGTCACGATCAGCGTCTTGTGCATCGCCGCCGACCCTATCGAAGCCGCCGTTCACAGGTGGGGCTCGGCCACGTGTGTGGCCCGCACACAGCTGGACACGACATCATGTTGCACTGAGACGGGCAGCGAACGGCAGGGGTTCTGGTGGAGACGACAGGCACGCGGCGGTCCCTGGCGTGGCTTGTGGGCATCTGGGCGCTGACCCGGGTGGTGCTGCTGCTCTTCGTGTTCAAGGTGTACGTCTTCCCCGGCCCGGACGTCACCAGCGACGTGGCGGTGATCTACCAGGGCTGGTACGACGTGCTGCGCACCGGAACGTTCCCGCTGGACGACGTGACCTGGCAGTACCCGCCCGCCGCGGCGCTGCCGATCCTGTCCCCCGCGCTGGTGTTCTGGCTGGACTACCCGTCGGCGTTCTTCGTGCTGTGCTTCGCCGCCGACCTGGTCGTGCTGCTGCTCCTGCTGTACGCCGGTCTGCGCCCGGGCCGGACGTTGCGCGGGGCCTGGGTGTGGGTGGTGGGAGTGCCGCTGCTCGGGCCGACGGTGTACGCCCGCTACGACGTGATGGTCACCGGTGTCGCCGTGGCCGCGTTGCTCGCGGGCACGCGGTATCCCAGGGTGATGGGGGCGCTGACGGCGTTCGGGGCGATGCTGAAGGTGTGGCCGGTGCTGCTGCTGGTGGCGGCCCGGAGGCGCGGTTCGTGGGTCTGGGCCGCGCTCACCGCCGGGGTGCTTGCGGCGCTGTTCGCTCTCGCCATGCCGGGTGCCTTCGCGTTCCTGACCTTCCAGCGGGACCGGGGGACGGAGGTGGAGTCGCTGGGGGCGCTGGTCTTCCACGTGGCCCGGCAGTTCGGGTGGGACGGGCAGGTGCTGCTGAACTACGGGTCGGTGGAGTTCCTCGGTCCGTATGTCGACGTCGTCAGTACGGCGGCGCTCGTGCTGAGCGGGCTGGCGTTCGGCTGGCTGTTGGTGTGGCGGTTGCGGGCGCGGAGCTTCCACGGCCACACCCTCGCGGACGGGGCCTTCGTGGCGGTGCTGATGTTCGTGACGACGAGTCGGGTGATCAGTCCGCAGTACATGGTGTGGCTGGTGGGGCTCGCGGCCGTGTGCCTCTGCTTCCGGGAGAGCCGGATGAGGCTTCCCGTGGGGCTGGTGCTCGCGGCGTCCCTCGTCACGGTGCTGGAGTTTCCGGTGTGGTTCTCCCACGTCGTCGCCAGCGACGGTCTCGGGGTCACGCTGCTGTTCCTGCGCAACGGTCTGCTGGTCCTCGCCACGCTCCTCGCGGCCCGCGAACTGTGGCGCTCCACGGTCCCCCGGCCGACCCCACCCCACGTCCCCACCGAGTCCCCCCGCCCCAGGGAAACGTGCCTGCCGTCCTGAACCCCGACTTCTTTCGCCCCCGCCGCCCCGACCCGTCCCATCCCTGGGGGCTGCGCCCCCAGACCCCCGCTGTCGGCCCT
>CBFGZZ010000389.1:0-7935 GCA_965653385.1 uncultured Streptomyces sp.
CCAATCCAGGGTACGCCTGCTGTATGAGCCAGGCGGCGGCCCGCCCCGAGCCGCGACCACCACCCGCATCAACGCGGCCGAACAGTGCGCCAGCACATCCCGCTCGACAACCAACAACCGCCCCGCCGACCCGGGGTCCCGCACACCAAGCCCATCACCCGAAGTCATAAGCCCCACGCTAGGCGCGCACCGCCCCCGGGAGGGAGAGAGAACCCCGCCCCTCGTCCAACGAACGCCGCCTGCGCCCCCTAGGTCGTGTCCCTGATCCCTTTCCGGGTGGTTCCCGATGGTGTGAGCGTTGGCCACTTGGTGAGCTGACCCCATGAGCCATCTTCAGCCGCCTCGCCGTCTGCCCGTCGCCGCCATCGCCGCCGTCGCCGCCGCCGTCCTGGGGACGATCACTGCCGCCTCGGCCGATCCCAACCACTCTCCGCCCCGATTACCCCTGAAGCACCATGCCCCGCACGCGAAGACCCAGGCCGTCCTGAACGAGACCGTCGCGCAGGGCACCCCCGGTGTCATCGCCCAGGTACGCGACCGGCACGGGATCTGGGAGGGGCGGGCCGGTGTCCGCGGGCTCGGCGTGGAGAGGCCGCGAAGCACTCACGAGAGGTTCCGTATCGCCAGCGTGACCAAGACCTTCACGGCCACCGTGCTCCTGAAGCTCGAAGCCGAGGGGAAGCTGTCGCTGGACGACAGCGTGGCCAAGTGGCTGCCGGGAGTGGTGCACGGCAAGGGGTACCGGCCCGGGCACATCACCGTGCGGCACCTGCTCAACCATACGAGCGGGATCTTCGACTACAACATGGACGAGAGCTTCCGCGCCCGGTACGCGGGGGACGAGTTCGACCGAAACCGCCACCTCAAGTGGTCACCTCGGGAGCTGGTGGACATCGCCCTCGCCCACCCGCCGAACTTCCAGCCGGAGCAGGGCAGCAGGCCCGGCCGCCCCGGCAAGTGGGACTACTCGGACACCAACTACGTCGTCGCCGGCATGATCGTCGAGAAGGCCACCGCCCGCAGCTACGCGCACGAGGTCGAGCGCCTCGTCATCCGGCCCCTCGGTCTGCGCGGCACGAGTGTGCCGGGCACCTCGCCCTGGCTGCCCGCACCGCACGCGAGGCACTACTCCACGCTGTTCGAGGACGGGCCGCAGGCAAAGGTGCGCGATGTCACCGAGTTCAGCCCGACGGTCGCCTTCTCCGCGGGGCAGATGATCTCGACCGTCGACGACGTGAACACGTTCCTGTCCAAGCTGCTCGCCGGAGAGCTGCTGCCACCCGCCCAGCAACGGCAGTTGCTCGACGCCGTCCCCGTCGACGGGGACAAGGGGCACGGCGGTCCGCAGGACGTCTACGGCCTGGGCCTGCGGCACTTCAAGCTCGCCGAGGGCTGCTGGGCCTGGGGCCACGGCGGCATGATCCCAGGCTCCGCGACCCGGGCCCTGGCCTCGTCGGACGGCCTGCAGGTCATGACCATGAACCGCAACGGCGACTGGGGCGAGCAGTTCCTGGAGGACGCCGCCGTCGAGGCGGAGTTCTGTGAGACCAGACGGCGCCCGGACGCACTCCCACTCGGCGTCGGACAGTTCATGCCGACGGCTCGCCGGCCGTGATCCACCACTCGGGATCATTTGAGGGTGCCGCTCAGCAGCCCGACTCGGTCCCGCTGTGCATGAACGAGTCGATGTTGACCGAGTAGCCGGCCCCGGTGGTGAGGCCGGGGCGCCTTCCGTGGCCGTCCTCCGCGAGGCCCTCGGCGGTGAGGAAGACGATCCGCAGGGCCCTCTCCTCTGCGGCGAAGCACAGGTCGCCGGAGGAGGCCTCGGAACGCTGATTCGATCCGTCCCGTGCCGCCACCCTCCGGCAATGTGCGGCCACTTCAGCCTGCGTGCCGGGGAAGGCGTACGTCCGGCCGGCGTACCCCGAGACCTCGCCGCTGTCCGCCCAGCAGCCGATGTCGGCCTTCTCGATTGAATACATCTCCTAGCCCTCCGCACCCCGGACAATGACCCCATGACCGACCTCACCACCCCCGACACCCTCCGCACCCGCTTCGCCCAGGCCCTCGACGCAGCCCGCTCCCCCTCCACCACCCCCGACCCGACCCCGTACGCCGACAACCTCCTCGCCCGCTGGCAGGAGCCCCAGCGCCACTACCACACGCTCACCCACCTCACCGCGGTCCTGGACCGCATCGACGAGTTGGCCGAGCATGCCGACGACCCGGACGTCGTACGCCTCGCCGCCTGGTTCCACGACGCCGTCTACCTCCCCGACCGCTCAGAGAACGAGGAACGCTCCGCCCGCCTCGCCGAACGCGCCCTCCCCGAAGCCGGCGTCCCCGCCGACCGCACCGCCGAGGTGGCCCGCCTGGTCCGCCTCACCACCACCCACGCCCCCGCCCCCGACGACCGCGACGGCCAGGTCCTCTGCGACGCCGACCTCGCGATCCTCGCCGCGCCGCCCTCCGCCTACGCCGCGTACACGGCCGCCGTCCGCGAGGAGTACCACTTCGTGCCGAACGACGCCTTCCGCGAGGGGAGGGCCGCGATCCTGCGTCAACTCCTCGACCTGCCAAGCCTGTTCAGCACGCCGTACGGCAAGGAGAAATGGGAGGCCACGGCCCGCTACAACCTCTCCTCCGAGCTGGAAATGCTGTCGCTCTGACCAGCCGGCCGCCGTAGCCTGCACGGCATGCGAGACATAAGCGGGCAACGGGTCGAACAGGCCGTCGAAAGCTGCGCGGCGCTGCTGCGCACGGTGGCGGACCGGGACTGGACGGCCGTCAGGGCCGGGCGGATGGAGTGGGACTGCCACGCCACCGCGGTCCATGTCGCCGACGACCTCATCGCCTACGCCGGCAACCTGGCCGGACGTGCGCGGGAGAAGTACGTACCGTTCGACCTCACCCTGCACGACGACGCCGACAACGCGGACCTGATCCACGTCATCGAGACCACCGGCGCCATCCTCACCGCCACCATCCGCACCACACCCCCCGAGGTACGGGCCTTCCACCCGTACCCGTTCCGCAGCGCGAACCGCGAGGGGTTCGCCGCGATGGGCGTCGCCGAGGTCATCCTCCACACGCACGACATCGCCGAGGGACTCGGTGTCGCGTACGAACCCCCCTCCGCACTCCCCGAGTTCGTCCTCACCCGGATCTTTCCCGACGTCCAGCCCGGCCCCGACCACTGGCGCACCCTGCTCTGGGCCACCGGCCGCGGCGACCTGCCCGGCCGGGAGCCGGTCACCGAGTGGCGCTGGCACAACAATCTCGTCCTCTCCACCGAGCGCCTCACCCTCCAGGGCGTCACCCCCGCGTCCGCCGCCGATCTGAGCGTGGGCGGCGACGGCGGGTTCACCTGGGTCGTGGGCGGCCCCTACGAGGGGACGCGGGAGGCGGCCGGCATGGTGCTGAAGGCCCGCGAGGCGGGCGTGCACCGGCCGGAGTTCGGCCTGTTCGTCCTCGTACGCAAGGAGGACGGCCTCGCGGTCGGCGGCATGGGCTTCCACGGCGTCCCCGACGAGGAGGGCCGGGCGGAGGTCGGCTACGACCTGGTCGAGGGCGCCCGCGGCCGCGGCTACGCGAGCGAGGCCCTGACCGCCCTGTCGGACTGGGCCCTGGCCAGGGACGACGTCCACACCCTCCGCGCCGTCGTCGAGGCCGCCAACCTCCCGTCACAGGCGGTGGCCACCCGCGCCGGGTACGTACGGGCGCCCCAGGGAGAACAGGACCTGGAAGAACAGGGCATGGACGAACAGGACACGGACGGGGCTCTCCAGCTCTACATTCGAAGGTGACCCACGTCACATCTCCCCATGTCACATCCCGCCGAGCCGTTCCGTCATAGCTGTGTACCCGACGACAACGGCAAGGGAGTTGGCCATGAACGCCCGTCTGAACCTCTTCGAGAACCCCATCGCCGGCAAGGTCATCAAGCACTTCGCCGCGGCCGGCAAGGCGGTGCACGACTCGCCGCTGCCGGTCGGCACGCAGCACCTTGTGACGCTCCGGGCCAGCCAGATCAACGGCTGCGGCTTCTGCACCGACATGCACAGCAAGGACGCGGTGGCCGCCGGCGAGGACTGGCTGCGGCTCAACCTGGTCGCCGCCTGGCGGGAGGCCACCTGCTTCACCGAGGCCGAGCGCGCCGCCCTGGAGCTCACCGAGCAGGGCACCCGCATCGCGGACGGCGCCGGTGGAGTCCCGGACGAGATCTGGGAGAACGCCGCAAAGCACTACGACGAGGAACAGCTCGCCGCGCTGGTGATCCTTATCGCGATGATCAACACCTACAACCGGCTGAACGTCATGATCCAGCAGCCCGCGGGCAGCTACCAGCCGGGCCAGTTCGCCTAGGACCTGTGCCCAGGACCTACACCTGGGACCAGTGGCGAGCAGGCCGCCGCACCCGAGGCCGAGGGACGCGGGCCCTAACCATTCGCCCGCCCCTTCGGCCTCCGCAACCCCGCCCCCTGCAACAACCGCACCACCTCACGGCTGCTGACCTCCATCGCCCCCGCCCGCACCGCGTCGGCGTAACGATGGGACGGGATGTCGTAGTGGTCCCGCTCGAAGGCCCGTCGCGGCACGCCCAACTCGTCGGCGAACACGTGCAGTTCGTCGTACGACACGTCGCTCACCAGGTGGGACCACATCCGGCCGTGCCCCGGCCAGGTCGGGGGGTCTATGTAGATCGCCACGACGTCACGCGTTTCCCGTCGGCCCCGTCGGCCCAGTCGGCCCCGGGGATCCCGCCGACCCGAGCGCCCCCACCGCCGCGACCTTCACCCCCGCCTGGTGGCACACCCAGTGCGGGTCCGGCCCCAGCTCCGGCTCGACCTCCAGCGCATGCGGATCACCGGAGCCGCACACCGGGCACAGCGGCCAGCGCCCGTACCGGTCGAGCAGCGCGTCCTGCACGTCCTGGGCGACCAGCCCGGCCACGTACTCCACACCGTCCGGCCACTGCTCCACCCACCAGCGCCGCTGTACGACCGACTCCTCGACCAGCGACACCACGTCCGCCTCGGCGACCTCGCCCGCGACCAGGTCGGCGAGCACGAGGGCGCGGGCCGTGTGCAGCGCCTGCTCCAGCGGACTGATGGGTTCCATGCACCCATTGTGCGCACTCTTGACCACGCCTCGGTATTGAAAATACCTTTCAACGGTGACCCGTGATGTGAAGGAAACTTTCGGAGCGCGCGTCGGCGCGGCCCCCGCACCCGCCGCCCTCGCCGCCAAGGTGCGCACGCTCGCCCCGTCGATGACCCGCTCCATGCAGCGCGTCGCCGAAGCGGTCGCGCACGACCCGGCGGGCTGCGCGGCCCTCACGGTCACCGGCCTCGCCGAGCTCACCGGCACCAGCGAGGCCACCGTCGTCCGCACCGCCCGCCTCCTCGGCTACCCCGGCTACCGCGATCTGCGCCTAGCCCTCGCCGGCCTCGCTGCCCAGCAGCAGTCGGGCCGCGCCCCCGCCATCACGACCGACATCGCCGTGGACGACCCGATCGCCGACGTGGTCGCCAAGCTCGCCTACGACGAACAGCAGACCCTCGCCGACACGGCCGCCGGCCTCGACACCGCCCAGCTCGGAGCGGCCGTCTCGGCCGCCGCGGCGGCCCGCCGTATCGACGTGTACGGCGTCGGCGCGAGCGGGCTGGTCGCGCAGGACCTCGCGCAGAAGCTGCTGCGGATAGGGCTCATAGCCCACGCGCACAGCGATCCGCATCTCGCCGTGACGAACGCGGTGCAGTTGCGGGCGGGTGACGTCGCCATCGCCATCACGCACTCCGGGTCCACGGGTGATGTCATCGAGCCGTTGCGGGTCGCGTTCGAGCGGGGGGCCACGACGGTCGCCATCACGGGGCGGCCGGACGGGGCCGTCGCTCAGTACGCCGATCACATTCTTACGACGTCCACGGCTCGGGAGAGTGAACTGCGGCCTGCGGCCATGTCGTCCCGGACCAGTCAGTTGCTCGTGGTGGACTGTCTGTTCGTGGGGGTGGCTCAGCGGACGTATGACACGGCGGGGCCCGCGCTGGCGGCGTCCTACGAGGCGCTGGCGCATCGGCACCGTCGGTAGCCCGTCGGCCCGACCGTCGTGGGTCGTCTGCGGCGCCCCCAGAGGTTAGACAGCACGCCGTACCTCAGAAAGAGCCGTCTCTCATGACCTCCACCTCCAACCCCCGCGATCTCCGCTCCGAGTTGGACTCCCTCACCACCGAGGCCTTTCGGCCCGAGCTCGCCGAGATCGACCAACTCCCCACCCTCGACATCGCGCGGCTCATGAACGGCGAGGACGCCTCCGTGGCCGCGGCCGTCGCGGCTCGGATCCCCGAGATCGCCGCCGCCATCGACGCCATCGCCGAGCGGATGGCGCGGGGCGGGCGTCTCGTGTACGCGGGGGCCGGCACCGCGGGGCGCCTCGGTGTGCTCGACGCCTCCGAGTGCCCGCCTACTTTCAACACCGCTCCCTCGCAGGTCGTCGGGCTGATCGCGGGAGGGCCAAAAGCCATGGTCACCTCGGTGGAGGGCGCCGAGGACTCCAAGGAGCTGGCCCGCGCCGACCTGGACGCCCTCGCGCTCGGCTCCACCGACACGGTGGTCGGCATCTCGGCCTCCGGGCGGACGCCGTACGCGCTCGGGGCGGTCGAACGTGCCCGTGCGCGGGGCGCGTTGACGGTCGGCCTGGCCTGCAATCCGGGCAGTGCCCTCGCGGCGGCGGCGGACCACGGGATCGAGGTCGTCGTCGGTCCGGAGCTGCTGACCGGCTCGACCCGCCTCAAGGCCGGCACCGCGCAGAAGCTGGTCCTCAACATGCTGTCGACGATCACGATGATCCGGCTGGGCAAGACCTACGGGAACCTGATGGTCGACGTCCGCGCCTCCAACGACAAGCTGCGGGCCCGCTCCCGCCGTATCGTCGCGCTGGCCACGGGCGCGCGGGACACGGACATCGAGCGGGCCCTGACCGAGGCGGGCGGCGAGGTGAAGACGGCGATCCTGGTCCTGCTGGCGGACGTGGACGGAGCCACGGCCGCCCGGCTCCTGGAGGAGTCGGGCGGTCACCTGCGGGCCGCGCTGACGTCGGCCACCTGACTCCGCCCTGTCCGGCCAACTCCCCTGTTAGCGTGACCACATGACGGCACCGACGACCTTCCGCATCGGCGGCGACCTGGAAGTACGACGGCTCGGATTCGGGGCCATGCGGCTGAGGCCCGACCCCGACGAGGCGGCCCACGCCGCCCAACTCGCGGTCGCCCGACGGGCCGTGGAACTCGGCGTCACCCTGATCGACACGGCCCATCTGTACGGCTGGGGCGCCAACGAGGACCTCCTCGCCGAGGCCCTGCACCCGTACCCCGACGACCTCGTGATCGCCACGAAGGTCGGCATCCGCCACACCAGCACCGGTGAGGGCTGGCGGCACGCGGGCGAGCCGGCCGACCTCCGCGTCCAGGTCGACGAGGCCCTGCGAAGGCTCCGCCTCGACCGCGTCGAACTGCTCCAACTCCACCGTCTCGACCCGGCCGTCCCGATCCCCGACCAGGTCGGTGCCCTCCGTGACCTGCGCGACGAGGGCAAGGTGGGCCGGATCGGCCTCTCCGAGGTGACGGTCGCCGAGCTCGCCGAGGCGCAGGCCGTGGTCGAGATCGCGAGCGTCCAGAACCGCTACAACCTCCTCGACCGCGAGTACGAACCCGTGCTGAAGGCGTGCGAGGCGGCGGGGGTCGCGTTCCTTCCGTGGCGGCCGGTGGCGGCGGGGCAGTCGGGGGCGCGGGCCGAGATCGCCGCGGTGGCGAAGGAGGTCGACGCGACCCCGACCCAGGTCGTCCTGGCCTGGCTGCTCGCCCACTCCCCGGTGATCGTCCCGATCCCCGGCACGACGAGCATCGCGCATCTGGAGGAGAACGTCGGGGCGGCCGC
>CBFGZZ010000390.1:0-7842 GCA_965653385.1 uncultured Streptomyces sp.
ACGCCCGGGGGGGAGTGGCTGGTCGGAGAGGGCGCACCGGTGCCGGCCGGATACGCGGCCGTACGCGCCCGGTTCGCGCGGCTGCGCGGGGAGCTGCGGGAAGCGGCCGCATGGGCGCGGGAGGGGCTGCGGGAGCACCGTGACGATCCGTCCTGCCGCCTCGAACTCACCTTCACCGCAGCGCAGTTGGGCGACACGCCGACCGCGCTCACGATCCTGGGTGGCCGCTCCCACGGGGGTGGGGCGGTCACCCGGCCGGCAACGGCCCGCGGCGACGCCGACGGGGACGACGAGGCCCTCACCGACGACGCGTACGACGCCGTCCGCCTCGGAGTCCCCGAGCGCGCCGCGGGCCGGCTGACCGGTGTCTTCGCCGCGCACGCCGACGCGCTCGACCGCGCCGACGGCCCCGCGCTGGACCGGGTGGCCGGCGAACTGGAGGAGCGCGGCTTCCTGCTGTTCGCCGCCGAGGCGCACGCCCAGGCCGTACGGGCCCACCGCGACCCCAGTGCCGCGCGCACCTCACGCACGCGTGCCGTCACCCTGGCCCGCCGCTGCCAGGGCGCCCGCACCCCCGCGCTCTCCGGGCTCGTCCTCGGTGAACTGACCGCCCGGCAACGGCAGATCGTCGACCTGGCGGCCACGGGCCTGAGCAACCGGCAGATCGCCGAGCGGCTCACCCTGTCCGTGCGCACCGTCGGCAACCACCTGTACAGCGCCTACGCGCGCCTCGGCGCGAGTGACCGCGGCGCCCTGCCGTGGCTGGTGGCGCTGCCGGACACGCAGCCGGCGTAAGGGACTCGAACCTCCCACCGAAGCCTCAGGCCGCGCCGAACGCCGAGAACGCCCACCCCGTCGCCTGGTGCAGCGCGTCGCCCGGCAGCGCCGCCCGCGCGTCGCGCAGAGCCTCCGCCAGGGACAGCCCCTCGCTCAGCCCCTTGTGCAGGGCGAGCATCAGCGGCACCACCGCGGCGTCGTTGACCGGCGCCGTGCACGCCACCACCCCCGCCGTGCCGAGCGGCAGCAGGGCGGTGACCAGGCCGAGCAGCTCGTCGGCGCCGACGGAGGCGAACCGTGCGGTGTCGCAGCAGGACAGGATGATCCGGTACGGGCTGCGGTCAAGGCGCTCGAAGTCGTGCACCACGATCGGCCCGTCCGCCATCCGCAGCGACGAGAACAAGGGACTGTCCGCCCGGAACGTGCCGTGCGCGGCGATGTGGGCCAGCGCGGCACCGTCCAGCTCCTCCAGCACACGCGGCACGCGCGCGTCGGCGTGCTCCAGGACGACGGCACCGCCGTACCGCCCGGCCAGATGCGGCACCTCCGCCCCGCCCGTCGCCAGACCCGGCCCCCGCACCAGCACCTGGCGACCGCCCGCCGGCGCCTCGGTCTCCCGGGCACGCAGCCAACTGCTCGCCGACGGGGACACGCTGAGCACCCGCTCCCGCAGCGACGGCAGCAACGCCCACGGCACCCGGTGCAGCCGGGCCGGCGGCACGACGACGACCGGGCCGTCGCCCAGATGGGCCGCGGCCGGGCCGAGCAGCAGCTTCTCCAGGCACCGCCCCGCGGCCTCCACCACCGCGAGCCGCCCCTCCGCACCGGGGTGGGCCAGCCGCCGCAGCCCGGCCTGGACATGCTCGGCCTCGGTCTCCGCGTCGGCCAGCAACCCGGCCTCGTACCGACGCACCCGCCCCTGCCCGCACAGCAGCACCTGCACCCGCCCGTCCAGCACCGCCAGTTCGACCAGACGCACGTCGTCCTCGTCCAGCCGCTCCAGCAGCCGGCCCGGGTCGAAGCGGTAGCCGTCGCCGGGCGCGTCCCCGCGCAGGTGCAGGGTCCGGGAGCGTATCTCCCGCTCCAGGCGCCGCTGTTCACGCTCCAGCGCCGGAATCGGCCGGTCCTCGCTGCGGGCCTCCTCGGCGCGCGCCGCGATCTCCCGGAACGCCGTCAGGTCGCTCTGGAGCTCGGGGTCGGCCGGCGGGCGGGTCGGCGGTGTCGACAGCGCGGTGGCCCGCCAGCGCTCGCTCCACACCAGCAGCCGGCGCGGACTGCCGGAGTCGAGGCTGGCCTGCTGGGCCAGCGCGGCGAGCTCGGCGCCCTGCGCGGTCGCGCGCGCCCGCAGCTCCGAGGCGCCCAGCGTCATCCGGTGCGCGTCGAGCACGTCCAGGCCGCGCCGGCAGGCCTCCAGGACACCGCGCCCCGACCCGGCCGCCCGCGCCCGCAGCGCCTGCGCCGCCCAGCCCGTCATCCGCGCCAGCGGCGGCCCGCTGCGTCTGCTGCGGGCGGCGTCGCGCAGATGCCGCTCGGCGTCGGCCCGCCAGCCCAGGGCGAGCGCCATCCGGCCCGCGAGCAGCGAGGCCTCCGGCGCGGCCGGCGCGCCGAAGGAGGCCAGCCGCTCCGCGACGGCCGCCGTGTCGGCCACCAGCCGCCCCGAACTGCGCCCCGCCGCCACCCGCGCCTCGATCAGCACCAGCCGGGCATGCGTCTCCCACCAGCTGCGCCGCTGCCCGGCGAACAGCCGTACGGCCATGTCGGCACGGGCGATGGCGGTGTGCGCGTCCCCCGCCAGCCGGGCGGCACGCGCGGCGGCCAGCAGCAGCTCGGCCTTGCGGGTGGACTGACCGCCGATGCCGTCGAGCACCCCGATCGCCGCGTCGGCCTCGGCCAACGCCTCCGGCGCCAGCCCCGCGGCCATCAGCACCTCGCAGCGGCGGATGTTCAGCATGAACGTAGGCGTGCCGAGCTTCGCGTACCGCTCCTCCGCCTCGTCCAGCAGCCGCAGCGCCGCCGGGATGTCGCCCGACCGGAAAGCGGCGAGCCCCCGGCTCTCCACCGCGTCGGCCTTGTCGTGCTCCTGGCCCGTGGTGTCCCACAGCGCCTCCGCCGAGGTGAAGTCGGCGTCCGCCCGGTCCACCGCACCGAGCGCCAGGTGCACGGTCGCGCGCAGCGTCAGCGCCCGCGCCGTCCAGATCACGTCGTCCATCTGCCGCAGCACGGGTATCGCCCGGCGCACGTCCTCCAGCGCCTCCCGGTGCTGGCCGAGCACCCAGCGCGCGTAGGCCCGGCGGAACAACACGCGCGCGCGGGTGTGCCCGCTGCCCCGCTCGACCCCGCGCTCCAGCGCGGCCAGCCCCTGCTGGGTGCGGCCCGCGTGCACCAGCGCGACGCCGAGCGCGGCCAGGACGTCCGCCTCCCGGTCGGCCGACTCCGCGCGTGCCGCGAGATCCCGGGCACGCCGCAGGTGATTCAGGGCGATGCGCATGTCGCCCCAGTCCCGCTGCCAGATGCCGATCACCTGGTGGGCGACGGAGGCGTGCAACGGCGACGGATCGGCGTCGAGCACCTCTTCCGCCCTCGCCAGCGCGTCGTTCGGGGCGGCGAACACCATCGGCAGCAGTTCGAGAACCGAGTCGCTTCCCGCTGTCACTCCACGGATGGTAGTTGCACCGGAACCGTGCCACACCGGTTTGGCGCTGTATCAATCGGCGACCGCACGGATCTGACTGACGAACGCCGCCTCAGGGGGAGGACCCGCCATGGCACCACAGCGATTCCACGAGCAGTTCGAGCAGATCCAGCGCACCATGCCCGACGTCCCCCTCGCGATGGGACCGGACGACTCCGCCGAGTTCATCTACGAGAAGGGCTACGTGCTGGTCCGCGACGGCGAGGACGCCCGTGTCGTGGAGGACACCGTCCGGGCGCACTTCACCGCCGACCCCGACCTGGTCCAGGACCATGTGCGTCGCGCGGGCCCGCAGACCAACCGCTCGGGCATCACCCGGATCCAGGTCGGCGACCCCGGCACCGGCGACCGCAGCGGCGACCCCACGGTCGCGCACGCCCTGCGCGCCCTGCGGGAGACCGAGGGCCGGGCCGGACGGCGGCTGGTCAGCCGCAACCACCTCGTGGGGATCACGGGAGGCGTCAACTCCTGTCCCGGCGACGAACCCGCGCCCGCCGCGCTCGCCGACGGCACCAACCCCACGGCCGCCGAGGGCGCCCACGCCCCGGACAGCGCCGTCGGCGTCCTCGTCATCGACACCGGCCTCACGCACGACTACCGCTCCTTCCCGCTGTTCGCCCACACCGAGGGCGACTTCCAGGTCCAGGAGTGCGACGACCAAGGCGTGCTCCGGCAGTACGTCGGCCACGGCACCTTCATCGCCGGGCTTGTCGCCGCCGTCGCGCCCAACACCGACATCACGGTCCGCAACACCCTGCAGGACGCGGGCGCCATCCTGGAGTCCGAGTTCGGCGAGAAGCTCTTCGAGGCCGTCGACGCGGGCGGCTGGCCCGACATCCTCAGCCTCTCCGCCGGCACCTCCAACGGCCGCACCGACGGCCTCCTCGGCGTCGAGGCCTTCATGCGGGAACTGCGCGACCAGCGCACCCTGCTCGTCGCGGCGGCCGGCAACAACGGCAGCGCCACGCCGTTCTGGCCGGCCGCCTACGCCGACCTGCCCGACTTCCAGGACGTCGTGCTGTCGGTCGGAGCGCTGCGCGGCGACGGCGAGTTCGGCGCCTGCTTCAGCAACCACGGCGGCTGGGTGAAGGTGTACGCCCCCGGCGAGCGCCTCACCAGCGCCCTCACCGGCTTCGACGGACCCGTGCCGTACGTGTACCAGCACTCCACCTACGACGCCTGCCGCTACGGCTTCGGCTACGCCTGCACCTGCCTCTCCCCGCGCCACACCGGCGTGTTGAGCGAGTCGGGTGGTGTCGCGGAGCCCGACCAGGTGATGTTCGACGGCTACGCGCAGTGGAGCGGCACCTCGTTCGCCACGCCCCTCGTCGCCGGCATGATCGCCGCCCACATGAGCGCGCAGTCCGAGCGCGACCCGCGGGTCGCCCGGTACAAGATGCTCGCCGCGAACTCGGCGTACGCGGAGGTGCGGGGGGCGCATGTACCGGCTCTTCGCCCCCCGACCTGGCACCCTGTCTCCGTCACACCGCCGGCTCCTCGCTCATGAGGGTCGGAACCGTCCCCTCCGCGGCGTACGATGACTTGCCGTACACGAGGGGTGGGACTGTGGACCGTGCAGATGTCGGTGCGTTGGTCCAGTCCGCCGTCGACGGTGACGCGGCGGCCTGGAAGGCGCTCGTGGAAGGGCTGAGCCCACTGGTGTGGTCCGTCGTGCGCGCCCACCGGCTGGGGGACGCCGACGCCCATGAGGTGTACCAGACCGTGTGGTTCCGCTTCGCCCAGCACCTCGGGCGGATCCGCGAACCCGAGAAGGCCGGCTCATGGCTCGCCAGCACCGCACGGCACGAGTGCCTGAAGGTGCTCAAGAGCCTGCGGCGGCTGACCGTGACCAGCGATCCGCAGCTGCTGGACCGGGTCAGTGAGGACCGTACGCCCGAACAGTCGGTCCTGGACTCCGAGGAGGCCGCCGCCGAGTCCGAGCGCATTCGGTGGATGTGGCAGGAGTTCGAGGAACTCGGGGAGCGCTGCCGCCAGTTGCTGCGCGTCCTGATGGCCTCGCCGCCGCCCAGCTACCAGGAGGTGTCCGCCGCACTGGGCATCGCCGTGGGCAGCATCGGGCCACTGCGCCAGCGCTGCCTGCGCCGCCTTCGGGCCCGACTCGACGCACGGGGAGCGCTGTGAACGACGACATGCACGACGAGGTGGCGGGCGAGGAGCCCTTCGGCGACGACGGGTTCGACGTGGAACTGCTGGAGGAGGAACTCCGCCAGGCCGCCACCATCCTGGACCCCGTACCGGCCCAGCTGCGCCAGCTCGCCGTCGAGGCCTTCGCACTGCACGACCTGGACGCCCGGATCGCCGAGCTGACCTTCGACTCGGTGGTGGACGCCATTCCGGTCAGGGGGGCCACGGACGTGCCGCGGATGCTGACCTTCCGCGCGGGCGAGGTGACCGTCGACGTGGAAGTGACCGCGCAGGGCCTGATGGGCCAGGTGCTGCCGCCGCAGCAGGCCCGGATCGAGGTGCTGGGCGGCCCGCAGACGGCCGTTCCGGTCGTCGCCGACGACATGGGCCGCTTCACCAGCGACGTACCGCCTGGCGGCCCGTTCGCCCTGCGGCTGCGCACCGGCGGCGAGGTCGTCGTCACGGAGTGGCTGCGGGCCTGAACCCTCGGGTCAGGGGGAGACGGCGTCCACCAGCGCCGCCAACGCCCCGGCGAGCCGGGTGAGCCCGGAACCGACCGGACCACCCGGCTCCGCCATGTACGTGTCCCTGCGGATCTCGACCATCAGGGCGCTGACGCGTGGCTCCTTGCCGTGGAACTCCAGCGGGACGTACGTACCGCTGAACGGGCTGTCGAGCCCCGTCTCCCCGCACTCGGCGAACGCCTCCCGGGCGGCGGCGAGCAGGGCGGGCGGGGTGTGGAAGGAGTCGGTCCCCAGGCAGACCGCGGGCCGTGGGCCCGCGCCGTGCAGTTCGTAGGGGAGCGGGGCGGTCGGGTAGGAGTGGACGTCGATGATCACGGCCCGGCCGGTACCGGCGAGACGATCGGTCACGGCGTCCGTCATGGCCCGCGCGTACGGCCGGAAGTACCGCTCGACGAGCGGGGCGGAGTCGGCGTCGGCGGGCCGCAGCGGCTCCTTGTGCGTGGTCCGGGTGTAGACGGCGCCCATGCCCACGGCCAGCATCTCCTCCCGCTCGTCCGGGAACCGCTCCGGGTCGACGACCAGCCGGGACAGCCGGTTCACGAACCGCCACGGGGTGACCCGCGCCGCCTTGCCCGCCTCGGCCGCCAGCTCCGCGGTGTGCGCGTCGACGATGTGGTCCAGCTCCCGCTCCAGCGCGGCGTCGTCCAGCACGATCCCCGCGCGCACCTCGGGCGGTATCTCCCGCGCCGAGTGCGGCACATGGAGGATCACCGGCGAATCCCCGGCACCGGGGAGCAACTCGAACGACGGCACGGCGGAGGTCATTTCGGCTGCTCCCGGGGCGTTGTCAGTGGCGTGGTGCACCATCACAGCATGAACATCGGCAACGAGCAGGTGAGCGCGCACTCTTTCCTGCGCATGCTGTACAAGGACGACTACTACCCCGACCACCTGGTGGACCGGGGCAGGGAGATCCTGCTGCGGCTGTGCGAGCGCATCGAGACCGAGCGGCCCGCCGACCTGGCCGCGCTGTACGCACTCACACAGGCGGCCACCGAGGAGTTCAACGACCTTCAGGAGGAGTTCTGGGCCGCCGACAGCGAGCTGGAGACTGTCGCCCGTGAGGAGATGGGCGAGGAGTTCTGGTTCGTGGCCCATGCCTACGGCTTCGCGGACGTGGACGCTGAGGAGCTGATCGCCACCCGGGACTGGTGAGCGCCGTGGCCCTCCACCGGAGCACGGCTCCGCCCCGGCGGACGAGGTGTCTGCCGGGGCGGAGTCCAGGGGCGGGGTGCGTCAGCTCAGGGACGCGAGCGCCTCGTTCCAGGTGGCGGACGGGCGCATGATCGCGGCGGCCTTGGCCGGGTCGGGCTGGTAGTAGCCGCCGATCTCGGCCGGCTTGCCCTGGACGGCGTTCAGCTCGTCGACGATCTTCTGCTCGTTGGCCGCGAGCGTCTCGGCGAGCGGGGCGAAGGCCTTCGCCAGGTCCGCGTCGTCGGTCTGCGCGGCCAGCTCCTGCGCCCAGTACAGGGACAGGTAGAAGTGGCTGCCGCGGTTGTCGATGCCGCCGACGCGACGGGTCGGGGACTTGTCCTCGTTGAGGAAGGTCGCCGTGGCGCGGTCGAGGGTGTCGGCGAGGACCTTCGCACGGGTGTTGCCGGTGGCGGTCGCGTACTGCTCCAGGGACGGCACCAGGGCGAAGAACTCACCGAGGGAGTCCCAGCGCAGGTAGTTCTCCTTGACCAGCTGCTGGACGTGCTTCGG
>CBFGZZ010000391.1:0-7835 GCA_965653385.1 uncultured Streptomyces sp.
ATGGTACTGCAGGGGGGACCCTGTGGGAGAGTAGGACGCCGCCGAACTCCTTTTAGAGCTCTGGCTCTTGGGCATACAGCCCGAGAGCCAGAGCTTTTTTGCGTTGAGGTAGGGTCAGGGGGCATCGTAAGTACGTTTCCCACAGGAGGCCCCCGGGTGGAGGTCCAGGAGACTCGCGTTCAGACGGACCGAGTGCTCACCATCCCCAACATACTCAGCATGGCGCGGCTGCTTGGCGTGCCGCTCTTCCTGTGGCTGATTCTCAGGCCTGAGTTCGGTGGGCCGGAGAGTGACGGCTGGGCGCTTCTGGTGCTGGCTCTCAGTGGCGTCAGTGACTACCTGGACGGCAAGCTCGCGCGGCGCTGGAACCAGATCAGCAGCCTCGGCCGGCTTCTCGACCCCGCGGCCGACAGGCTCTACATTCTCTCGACGTTGGTCGGTCTCACTTGGCGCGAGATTCTGCCCGTCTGGTTGACCGCTGTACTTTTGGCCCGCGAGCTGGTTCTGCTGGTCATGGTGGGCATCCTCAGGCGGCATGGCTATCCGCCGCCGCAAGTGAACTTCCTCGGGAAGGCGGCCACCTTCAACCTGATGTATGCCTTCCCGCTGTTGCTGCTCAGTGACGGAAGTGGATGGATCCCGTCACTGGCTGCTATTTTCGGATGGGCGTTCGCCGGATGGGGTACGACGCTGTACTGGTGGGCAGGAGTCCTCTACGTGGTACAGGTCCGCCGCCTGGTCCGTGCGGACGCCATGGCCGATTGAACTCGTGGATTGAAGCGGCCGTAGCGGCTCGATGGCCCGCAGTGGAAAAGTGCGGGACAATCTGGACGGGTGAAGTCGGCTAGACCGTCGTCTCTTAGAGGAGGACGCTTCCGACATGAAGGCCGTCGTGATGGCCGGGGGCGAAGGTACACGCCTTCGTCCCATGACCTCAAGCATGCCCAAGCCGCTCCTGCCGGTGGCCAACCGGCCCATCATGGAGCACGTTCTGAGGCTGCTCAAAAGGCATGGTCTGAATGAGACCGTCGTGACAGTTCAGTTCCTGGCCTCTCTGGTCAAGAACTACTTCGGTGACGGCGAAGAGCTCGGAATGGAGCTCAGCTATGCCAACGAGGAGAAGCCACTCGGTACCGCCGGAAGCGTCAAGAACGCCGAAGAGGCGTTGAAGGACGATGCTTTCCTCGTCATCTCCGGTGATGCCCTGACCGACTTCGACCTCACCGAGCTGATCAATTTCCACAAGGAAAAGGGTGCGCTGGTCACGGTCTGCCTGACGCGTGTGCCCAATCCACTGGAATTCGGTATCACGATCGTGGATGAGGAAGGTCAGGTCGAGCGCTTCCTTGAGAAGCCGACCTGGGGGCAGGTCTTCTCGGACACCGTGAACACCGGTATCTACGTCATGGAACCCGAGGTCTTCGATTATGTCGAGGCCGACGTTCCCGTGGACTGGTCCGGCGATGTCTTCCCGCAGTTGATGAAGGACGGCAAACCGATCTACGGGTATGTCGCGGAGGGCTATTGGGAGGATGTCGGTACTCACGAGAGCTACGTGAAGGCGCAGGCCGACGTCCTCGAGGGCAAGGTCGACGTCGAGATCGACGGCTTCGAGATCTCCCCGGGTGTGTGGGTGGCGGAAGGCGCCGAGGTGCATCCGGATGCCGTTCTGCGTGGGCCTCTCTACATCGGGGACTACGCCAAGGTCGAGGCCGGTGCGGAAATCCGGGAGCACACCGTCGTCGGCTCGAACGTGGTTGTGAAGAGCGGCGCCTTTCTACACAAGGCCGTCGTCCATGACAACGTGTACATCGGGCAGCACAGCAATCTGCGGGGTTGCGTCGTCGGAAAGAACACCGACATCATGCGCGCTGCCCGGATCGAGGACGGCGCGGTCATCGGGGACGAGTGCCTGATCGGTGAAGAATCGATCGTCCAGGGCAACGTACGCGTCTATCCGTTCAAGACCATCGAGGCCGGCGCTTTCGTCAACACCTCGGTGATCTGGGAGTCGAGGGGCCAGGCGCATCTCTTCGGTGCCCGAGGTGTCTCCGGGATCCTGAACGTCGAGATCACGCCCGAACTCGCCGTGCGCCTCGCCGGTGCGTATGCGACGACCCTGAAGAAGGGGTCCACTGTCACGACGGCCCGCGACCACTCCCGGGGCGCCCGGGCGCTGAAGCGGGCCGTGATCTCCGCTTTGCAGGCCAGCGCCATCGACGTACGCGACTTGGAGAACGTACCGCTGCCTGTGGCGCGGCAGCAGACCGCGCGGGGCAGTGCCGGCGGGATCATGATCCGGACGACGCCAGGCGTGCCGGATTCCGTGGACATCATGTTCTTCGACGGGCGGGGAGCCGACCTGTCGCAGGCCAGTCAGCGGAAGCTGGACCGGGTGTTCGCGCGGCAGGAGTACCGGCGTGCCTTCCCGGGTGAGATCGGCGACCTGCATTTCCCTGCGAGTGTTTTCGACTCCTACACCGGGTCGTTGCTGCGGAACGTCGATACGACGGGGATTTCGGAGTCGGGGCTCAAGGTCGTCGTCGACGCCTCGAACGGTAGCGCGGGGCTGGTGCTGCCCAGTCTGCTCGGCAAGCTCGGCGTGGACTCTCTGACCATCAATCCCGGGCTCGACGAGTCCAGGCCCACGGAGTCGGCGGATGCGCGACGGTCGGGGCTGGTGCGGCTGGGAGAGATCGTGGCGTCCGCACGGGCGGCGTTCGGCGTGCGGTTCGACCCGGTCGGCGAGCGGCTGTCGCTGGTCGATGAGAAGGGGCGGATCGTCGAGGACGACCGTGCCCTGCTCGTCATGCTGGACCTCGTGGCCGCGGAGCGGCGCAGTGGGCGTGTGGCGCTGCCGGTGACCACCACGAGGATCGCCGAGCAGGTGGCGGCCTACCACGGGACTCAGGTGGAGTGGACGACGACCTCGCCGGACGACCTGACCCGGGTAGGGGGCGACGACACGACGATCTTCGGTGGTGACGGCAAGGGCGGGTTCATCGTCCCGGAGTTCAGCAGCGTCTTCGACGGTACGGCGGCCTTTGTGCGACTGATCGGCCTGGTGGCGCGTACGCAGCTCACGCTCAGCCAGATCGACGCTCGGATTCCGCGGGCGCACGTCATCAAGCGGGATCTTGCGACTCCGTGGGCCGTCAAGGGGCTCGTGATGCGGCGGGTCGTGGAAGCGGCCGGAGATCGCTTTGTCGACACGACGGATGGTGTGCGGGTCGTGGAGACCGATGGGCGCTGGGTGATGGTCCTGCCCGACCCGGCAGAAGCGGTCACGCATCTGTGGGCGGAGGGGCCGGACGACGCGTCCGCGCAGGCCCTGCTCGATGAATGGGCGGCCGTCGTGGACAGCGCCGGCCGCTGAGGCACGGCCACGCGCGCGTGCCTGACGGGCCTCCACGAGAGGCCCGTCGGGCACGCCGGTGGGGCCATTCGGAGGTATGGGTGGCGACGTGCGACGATGTGCGGCATGCCGCAGCCCCCCGTTCGGAGCACACCTACGCGCCCCACGCGTCCGGACGCGTCCATGTCGTTGCTCACCAACGTCATGGATCACAGCCTCGACGACGGCTACGCCGAAGCAGCCGCCCGTAGGAAGGCCGCCGGCGAGGGCGGCCTGCCGAAGACGCTCAGGGCGAAGCTGGGGCTCGCGGCCGGGCTGGTCCTCGCCGCGCTGGTGGTGACTGTGGGCGCCGCGCAGGCGCGGGTCGCGGCGCCCGTCGTGGCCAAGGAACGCGAGGAGCTGATCGACCGTATCGACCGTGAGACCGCGGCGGCGGACCGGCTGGAGGAGAGCGTCGACAAACTGCGCGACGATGTGAGCGCGCGGCAACGAGAGGCCCTGAAGGCCACCGGCGACAGCGACCAGGCGGATCTCGTGGGCATCCTGGCGGGCTCCGTCGAGGTGCACGGGCCCGGGGTGAAGCTGGTCGTGAACGACGCCAAGGAGGCCGATGCCGGCGGCGACGGCGACCCGCGCGGGACGTCGGGATTCTCCGATGTCGGCCGGGTGAAGGACCGGGACATGCAGCGCGTGGTCAACGGGCTGTGGGAGTCCGGTGCCGAGGCCATCGCCATCAACGGGCAGCGGCTGACCGCGCTCTCCGCGATCAGGGCGGCGGGCGACGCGATACTGGTCGACAACAAACCGCTGGTCCCGCCGTACACGGTGCTTGCGGTGGGGGACGGGGAGGGGCTCCGTGACAGGTTCCAGGCGAGCGCCAACGGGCTGTACCTGGATGCACTGCGCGAGGAGTACGGGATCCGCACCGGCATCTCCGTTGAGGACGACCTCCGGTTGCCCGCCGCACCGAGTGTGATCGTGCGTACCGCACAGCCGAACACCGAGAAGACCGAGAAGGGCACATCGTGATCGCCGTACTGGGCCTCGTCGTGGGAGTCGTGGCCGGCCTGTTGGTCCGGCCTGAGGTTCCGGCGGTCGTCGAGCCTTATCTGCCGATTGCCGTCGTGGCGGCTCTGGATGCCGTGTTCGGCGGCCTGCGGGCCATGCTCGACGGCATCTTCGACGACAAGGTCTTCGTCGTGTCGTTCCTGTCCAACGTGGTCGTGGCCGCGCTGATCGTGTTCCTCGGCGACAAGTTGGGCGTGGGAGCCCAGCTCTCCACCGGTGTCGTCGTCGTGCTCGGCATTCGTATCTTCTCGAACGCCGCGGCCATTCGCCGGCACGTGTTCCGGGCGTGAGGCCGATGAGCAACCACGAGGAGAGCGCAAAGAACAGGCTGCGCAAGGAGCTGCCCGAGGAGGTCCCGGCCACGGAGGCGACGGAGGCCGCGGACAGTGCTTCCGAGGAGCAGTCGTCCCAGTTGACCGGTCGGCAGCGGTTGGCGAAGGGGCTGTGGCCGCCCCGGGTCACCAGGGCCCAACTCATCGTCGCCCTGCTGCTGTTCGGCCTCGGCTTCGGTCTGGCCGTCCAGGTCGCGTCGAACAGCGACGGTGACAGTGCGCTGCGCGGCGCACGTCAGGAAGATCTCGTTCGCATCCTCGATGAACTGGATGACCGTACTCAGCGTCTTGAGGACGAGAAGCAAGGTCTCGAGAAGCAGCGGGACGAGCTGGAGAACAGTTCGAACCAGGCTGAGGAGGCCCGCAGGCAGACGGTCGAGAAGGAGAAGCAACTCGGCATTCTGGCGGGCACGGTGGCCGCGCAGGGACCCGGCATCACGATGACCATCGAGGACACGAAGGGGACGGTCGAAGCGGACATGCTGCTCGACGCGATCCAGGAGCTGCGCGCCGCCGGCGCGGAAGCGATCCAGGTGAACGGTGTGCGCGTCGTCGCCGACACCTATCTGACCGATTCGGGCAACAGCGTGAGCGTCGACGGGAACAAGATCAACGCTCCTGTTCGTTTCAAGGTCATCGGCAAGCCACAGGATCTCGAACCGGCGCTCAACATCCCTGGAGGCGTGGTGCAGACCTTCGAGAAGGAGCAGGCCACCGTGACCATCGAGCGGTCCGACAAGATCGTCGTGGACGCCTTGCGAGCGGCGAAGCGGCCTGACTACGCTCGGTCGTCCTCGCAGTGAACCGGGGGTGCATGGGGGACGTCCGGCGAGGGCATGAGGTTGCGGGGGGTCGGCGCACCGATTGGGTGGTGCGTGGTGGAAACTGTCTGGTGGAGACGGACGTTGTGAGGATGTCCGGGTCGGTCAGAGAGTGCAGTCAGGGTTCGTCCTGCCCCACGGGCGGGTCTGTTTCGGTCAAGGGGAATCGCCCGTGAAGTTGTTTGCGAAGTTGTTCGGCAAGAGCGCGCGAGAGGGTAGCGACAACGCGACCGCTCGTCACCGCGCACAGGGGGACGAAGAGGGCCAGCGCCCCCTGTTCCGGGACCAGGTGTCTGGGCCGGGCGGTGACATTTCCGGAGGTCAGGGCGCGCCGTCGGTTGACCCTGGCCAGTCCGGCGGCATAGGTTTCGGGCAACCGTCAACCTCAAGTACGGGTGGAGGGTTTTCCCCGATGTCGGCCCTGGTGTGTACGAGGTGCGGTAACCGCAACGCGGAGAACAGCCGCTTCTGTTCCAACTGTGGCGCGCCGCTGCGGGCCGGTGCGGCGCCCGAGCGTCCGTCCGAGACGACCTCCACGATCTCCATCTCCGGTCTGGAGGCCTACGACGCCGAGACCACCGGTCAGACTCCGATCCCGGCGCTGTCCCCCGAGGCGCAGGCCGCCGTGGACGCGCTGCCGCTGGGCTCCGCGCTCCTGGTGGTGCGCCGTGGGCCGAACTCGGGCAGCCGCTTCCTGCTGGACGGCGATCTGACCACGGCCGGGCGTCACCCGCAGAGTGACATCTTCCTGGACGACGTCACGGTCTCGCGTCGGCACGTGGAGTTCCGCAGGGCGCAGGACGGCTCGTTCACGGTGGCCGACGTCGGCAGTCTGAACGGCACGTACGTCAACCGTGAGCGGATCGACCAGGTCGCTCTGAACAACGGCGACGAGGTGCAGATCGGCAAGTACCGGCTGGTCTTCTACGCGAGCCAGCGGGGCTACTGACCCTCCCCCGGAGCCCGTCCGGGGAGAACCAGGGAAGGTCCATGCTGAAAACACCGAGCGGCGGTGCCGGGCACGGCATCGCCGCCACGGACGGTCGGCTGCTGAGCATCGGCGCGGTGCTGAACGTGCTGCGCGAGGAGTTCCCTGACATCACCATCTCCAAGATCCGTTTCCTGGAGTCGGAGGGGCTCGTCGAGCCGCGGCGGACGCCCTCGGGGTATCGCAAGTTCAGCGCGCGGGACGTCGAGCGGCTCGGCCATGTGCTGCGGATGCAGCGGGACCACTATCTGCCGCTCAAGGTGATCCGCGAGCACCTGGACGCGATGGAGCGTGGCGAGGCCGCCGCACTGCCGACCGTGTGCCGCCAGCGTGATGGAGAAACGGTCCTGGAGGCCGTCGAGGCGCCCACGGCGGCCCGGATCGGGCGTGCCGCGCTGCTCGCCGCGGCCGAGATCGGCGAGCAGGAGCTCGCGGAGTGGGAGTCGTACGGCCTGATCACTCCGTTGCCGGACGGGGCGTACGACGCGGAGGCGGTCACGGTGGCCGGGCTCGTCGCCGAGCTCGGGCGGTTCGGGATCGAGCCAAGGCATCTACGGGTGATGAAGGGCGCCGCCGACCGTGAGGCCGGGCTCGTCGACCAGGTCGTGGCGCCGCTGAGACGGCACCGCAACCCGCAGACCAGGGCTCACGCCGAGGCGCGGGCCAAGGAGCTGGCGGGCCTCACCGTGAAGCTGCACGCCGCGCTCGTGCAGACCGCTCTCGGGGTGCGGCTGCCCTGAGCGGGGCATGCACAGGAAGGCCGGATCGGCCACCCGTTCTCTGCCCGACTACCCAAACGTCCCGAGCACGGCCTAGGGTTGCTGTGTGAACGAGCTCGATGTCGTAGGTGTCCGGGTCGAGATGCCCTCCAACCAACCGATCGTGCTCCTGCGTGAAGTGGGAGGCGACCGCTACCTCCCCATCTGGATCGGGCCGGGGGAGGCTACGGCCATCGCCTTCGCCCAGCAGGGCATGGCCCCCGCGCGACCGCTGACCCACGACCTGTTCAAGGACGTGTTGGAGGCCGTCGGCCAGGAGCTCACCGAAGTGCGCATCACTGACCTGCGTGAGGGTGTCTTCTACGCCGAGCTGGTCTTCGCCAGCGGCGTCGAGGTGAGCGCCCGCCCGTCCGATGCCATAGCGCTGGCCCTGCGCACCGGAACGCCGATCTACGGCAGCGACGGGGTCCTCGACGACGCGGGCATCGCGATCCCGGACGAGCAGGAGGACGAGGTGGAGAAGTTCCGCGAGTTCCTCGACCAGATCTCGCC
>CBFGZZ010000392.1:0-7751 GCA_965653385.1 uncultured Streptomyces sp.
GGGTCAGGGCCAGGTGGGCCGTCAGGGGGTCCGCGGTTCCGTAGTGGGTGCGGAAGCGGGAGCGCAGGCGCCGGATCCGGGTGGCCAGGTCGGTGAGGGAGAAGGCGTGCAGGGTGGCGCTGGTGGTGAGGCCCTCGGCGCGGTCGAGGGGGAGGTCGTGCAGGTCGTCGAGGAGTTGGAAGACGTACCCCAGCTCGGTGAGCAGGGCGCGTTCCGCCGCTGACATGCCGGGGCGGAGCAAGGAGAGCAGGGCGACCATGCCGAGGCCGCCCTTCCCCCTGGTGATCTCCAGGACCTCCGGCAGGGGGAGACGCGGGTCGCGCTGGGCGCGGGAGCGCAGTTGGAAGGTGTGCAGTTCCCGCAGGAGGGGATGGACCGGGTCGTCGGGCGGGTGGGGCAGGCGTACGGCGATGGCGTCGTGCAGCAGGAGCAGCAGTTCCTCCAGGCGGCTGTGCGGGCGGAAGGGCTCGCCCGCGAACAGGGACGCCAGGTCCTCATCCAGGTCCGCGCGGTCGCCGTGGTCGACGAGATCGTCGTAGAGGCGGGTGAACGAGCTGCCCAGGACGGCCAGTTCGGCGTCGAAGGGCACGCGGGCCATGGACGCGTATCCCCACAGGGCGAAGCCCACCTTCACTCCGGTGCCGAGCAGGGTCGCGTGGATCCGGCGCCGCTCCTTGGCATCGGGCACGGTGCGCTCGACGAGCGGGAGCACCGCACGGTCGTACGCCGGCACCAACTGCCGGGAGTCGACGCACAGGAACCGGAGGAGCGAACCCCAGCCCCGCGCCGCGACCGCACACCGTAGGACCGCCACCGCATCACGTCGTGTGTCGCTCCTGGCCTCCCCCATGCCGTGAAGCCTTACCGTGGCCCAGCGCGCGTAGTCCATCCGGATGCGCGCCGTGCGCCCCTCGCGCGTCCGACAGGGGGTGACGTCGCGCGGCGTTCGGGTACGGTCTGAACGGGGGAACAACCGGTCCGGAATGGACGGTCGGATGTGGAGACTTCACCAGGAGCAGTCGAACCGTCAGGCCTGCCCGGCGGCCGTCGGGGCGCCGTGCCACGGCCTGACCTGCAAGTGCCGCTGTATCCGCCGGGTTCACGACCGGCGGCCGTGGTCAGAGCGCTGCTCGTACGGCTGCGCACGCCCCGCTTCGCCGAGGCGCAACGGGCGACGCGGCGGGGCTTCGCCCTGGTCCTGCTGCTCTGGGCCGCCACGCAGTTCGCGGTGGAGACGGGGGCGCGGCCGTATCTGACGTGGACCGCCGCGGCACTGACGCTTTGGCTGCTGGGGCGTGTGTTCGCGCTGGGCCGGACCGAGAAGCGGCAGCGCCAGTACGAGCAGCGGTGGCTCGCGGGGCAGACCGAGACCCTGCGGGACACCTGGTTCGAGGTCGTGCGGTGCACGGTGCGGCACCGGCAGGGGCCGGGGCAGGACCGCTGGGACGAGTCGAGCTACGAGCTGGCGTCCCGCGACGACGTGCGCGAACTCCTCGCCCGCCAGGCGTCGGAACGGAAGTCGGGCAGGTCGTCGAAGGTGACCGTGGAGTTCCGGTTCGCGCTGCCCGGCCGGCAGTACGAGGCGCTGGCGGCTGCGGACGCGGACCTCACGGACCTCGAACTGGTCGTCACCGACCGGCAGTTGATCTCCGGTAAGGTCCGCTTCCCCGCCGCCGCCTACCACGCCGAGACCCCGCCCGGGCGGCAGGGCGGGTACTGGCCGAGCCGCACCACCTTCTGGGTCCTGGGCCAACCCCTGCTCTTCACGGCGTCGCCCGACGGGCTGCCCGCCGCACCGGCCGACTCGTCAGCCGGCGGCCGACTGATCGGCTGAGCCCCGCGGCGCCGGGGAGTCCGCCGGACGGGCCGCGGCCAAGTGGTGCTGGAGGCTGGCGTGCCGGAACTGGTAGTGAGCGCCCGTGGAGCGCAGCACGCCCAGCCGGTACGCGTCGTCGAGGAAGGTGACCAGGTGCCAGGGCGTACGGCGGTGCCAGGCCAGCCACCACCGGGCCGTGTTGAAGTGGCCCCAGGCGCTGGTCGACAGCACGACCATGCCGAGCCCGGCCCCGGCGAGGAGTGCGCCGACCAGGGCGCCGACCGCACCCGTCGTCGCGGCGGACGCCGAGAACACCAGGTCGTAGCGTGCTTTGTGGATCCCTGCCGTGGCGAGGAAGCCGCCCACGGCGGCGCCCGCCGCGGAGCCGAACAGCCACGCGTACAGCACCGCGTCGCGGTCGTCCCGCAGTGACCTGCGCGGGGTGATCGCGTGTTTCGGCTCGGTGGGGCGGGTGAACCGGCGCGCGGTCGCGAAGACGACACCGAAGGCGAGCCCGGCCGCGATCCCGTACGTCACCGAGTACAGCAGTCCCGCGATCAGGCCGCCGGTGACCAGCCCGATCAGGCCGAAGCCGAGGTCGAGCAGCAGGGGGCGCAGGACCAGGCGGGGCTGCTGTGCGGTGCGCCGGGGCGCGAAGCGCCGGGGCGGCTCGGTGCGCAGCAGGCCGAGGAGGGGGCTGAAGACGACGCCGACGCCCGCGCCGAACAGGGCGCCGAACGTGGGCCGTCCGAAGAGACCGAACAACAGCAGGCCCAGGAGGCAGCAGCTCATCGTGCCGATCACGCCGGGGACCACGACGAACGGGTAGCGGGGCACCCCGGCCAGCACGCGCAGGTCCCACCAGCTCAGGTCCACGGCACCGTGCTCGCCGTCGCGGCGCCGGGAGTCCAGCCGGGACGCGAGGAACCGGAGATACCCCAGGGCCGCGGGCGCCGGCCAGTAGCGGGCGGGCCGGCCCGGGTTGCCGTCGTCGGCCCCGACGGGCGGTGACTCGAAGACGACCGGGACGAACATGTCGAGCAGATACGCCTCGATCGCCTCGCTCGTGCCGAACCGACCGGAGTCCAGCAGGTCACGCGGGGTGCTGCCGCGGGGCTGGTAGGTGGCACGGGTCAGGAACAGCATCAACGGCCGGGACAGGGCGGTGGCCAGCGGTCCCGTCGGATCGGTGCGCAGACTGCGCAGGACCGGTTCCCAGCGCTCCAGGTCGTCGGGGAAGTGGGACTCCAGATACGTGACGGTGTCCTCGGCGGCGACCGGCAGCAGCCGTACGACACGACTGTCCGGCAGCGGCTCCTCGGCCGTCGTCGCGTGGAACTCCTCGGTACGGCAGGTCAGGACGGTGTCCGTCGGCAGGTGCGTGTTCTCCCGCAGCGCGCGCAGCACCTGGCCCCGCGCCTCGGGAGGCAGTTCGTCGAGGCCGTCGAGGAGCGGCAGCAGCCGGCGGTGGACGAGGAGTTCCCTCGCCGCGCCGCTGCCGTACTTCGTCGTGTCGCCGAGGAAGCCGTAGTCCTCGGTGAGACGGCGGACGATCCAGTCCTGGAAGCTCGTCTCCGGGTCCCACGCGGACAGTTGGAGCAGCACCGGGACACGCCCCAGGTCGCCCCGGCGGCACAGCGCGAGGGTCAGATCGACGCACAGGCCCGTCTTGCCGGAGCCCGCGTCACCGACGACGACCAGGCGGGAGGGGTGGGCGAGGTAGTCGTCGATCAGGGCGTCGAGCGTGCCGTGCCGGGCCGGCGGGCCACCAGCAGGGGTGCCTGCCCCGGCGGGCGTGCGGGAGTGGGGTTCGCGGACGGTGTCCCACAGCACGGGGATGCGGTCCACCGCGAGATGCTGCTTGCGGCGGCCGGCCTCGGTGGTCCAGTGCCGCTCGATCGCGTGGTTCAACGCGGCCGCCGCCGCGTCGAGTCGGTCACCCTCGCTGCGCTCGGCGTTCCACGCCCAGGTGCGCTGGACGAGGGATCTGGCCGGTGAGGCGATGAGCAGGGTCCCGCCGATCCCCAGGGCCGCCGTCACCGGCTCCAGTCCGAACCGGATCACCGCCCAGACGGCCACGACGATCCCGGCCAGCCAGAGAGCCATGGTCCACCGCTCTCTGCTCGTCATGCGGTCATGAAATCCCAACTCGACCTGGCCGTCCATAGCGTGGCGGACGGTCCAGCTCGCCTACGCCCGTCCTCCGGCCCTCCGAAGAGCCGCCACCACCAGCCCTTCGACCTCCTCCCGCGCCACCGTCCGCCCCGTCGCCAGCCCGCTGAACACCAACCCGTCGACGCAGTACAGCAGCGTCAGAGCGCGGCCCGCCGGGTCCGGGGGCGCCGTGACTGGTCAGGAAGGTGCGGACGGCGGTGTGGGCCGCGTTGTCGTGCGGGGTGAGGATCGCGCGGAGTTCGGGGTGGCGGACGCTCTCGACGGTGCAGATGTAGCGGGCCACGGTGCGGGTGCGGGCGGGACCGGCCAGGCGCAGGGCGATGAAATCGGTCAGCGCGTCGGTGAGTTCGCCGGGCGTGCGGGGGGTCGGCAGGGCCTCGCCGGCCGCCTGGAGTTCCGCCTGGTCCAGCTCGACCAGCCGCCGGACCAGGGCGGTGAGCAGGGCCTGGCGGGTGCGGAAGTACGCCGACGTCGTACCCGGTGGCAGGTCCGCCGCCCGGTCCACGGCCCACCGAACCTCGGGCAGGGCGCCTGCCAGGCCCTGCAGGACGCGGTCGTCCTGGCCGCCGCGCTCGCCGCCGAGCCCGCCCCCGAGGCGGCCCTCGCCCGCTACGACGCCGAGCGCCGCCCCCGCAGTCAGGCGGTCGCGCGGGCCGCCCGCCAGGCCGGGCGCGTGGGGCACCAGCTCGCCAACCCGGTCGCCGTCGCCGTACGCGACGCGGCCGTTCGCCTGACCCCCTTCGCCCTCGCCAAGCACGGCCTTCTGCGCCACCACGCCTGGACGCCCCCGCGGCTCACCCCAGCCCCTTCGTGAGGGTGTACTCCGTGATCCCCGGCGGATAGTCCGGGATCACGCACACCACGTCGTACCCCTGCTTCTTGTAGAACTCCGGCGCCTGGAAGTCCCACGTCTCCAGGCGTACGGCCGTGCAGCCCCGTTCGTCGCGGGCCGTGCGTTCGGCGTGTGCGAGCAGTTGCGAACCGAGGCGGGCGCCGCGGTGGTGTTCGTCGACCCAGAGGTACGTGACATGGAGCCAGGTGGTCCAGGTGTGACCGACGAGCCCGCCCGCCACGGCGCCGGCGTCGTCCAACGCCCAGACCTGGAGCGGACGTTCGCGTTCACCTGGGGTTCCGCGCAGGGCGCGCAGGATCGGGGAGGCCGCGGTGTTGGTGTCCCGCAGCCGCCGACGGAGCAGATCGTGCCGTGATTTGTCGACTTCTGTCTCCAGACGAAACATGCGGCTCACCATAAACGCGTCGGCCAACCAGTTCTGCAAATTACCTTCCCCTCCTGCCGCCCGGCCGTACTCTGATGAACGGCACCGGTGGGGGCCGGTGCTGATCAGGGGGCGAGACAGGTCGGGTTCGACGCCCGAAGTGGGGGTAGCAGTTCCTGCACGGCGGCGGCCGTGCGGCCATCCGCGCTTCGGGCGTCGTGCCCGCGACGGTGTTCGTCTCCCGGTGTCGTCCTCATGACGATGGGGTATCCCCTGCTCTTCGGGAGCTTGGGGAAGGGGGTTTCGTGGTTCGCATCCGAGTCCTGGTCGTCGACGACCATCGCATCTTCGCCGAGTCGCTCGCCGCCGCACTGGCGGCCGAGCCCGACGTCGACGTCTCCGCCGCCGGCAGCGGTCCGGCGGCGCTGCGCAGTCTGGAGCGCGCGGCCGCCGAGGGGCGTCGGTTCGACGTGCTTCTCGTCGACGCCGACCTGGGCGGCAACGTCCAGGGCATCCGCCCGGCCGTGCCGGTCCAGGAGGTGAGCGAGGACGGGCTCGTCGACGGCATCTCGCTCGTCGCCGGGGTCCGCACCGCGCAGCCCGCGGTACGGATCATCGTCCTCGCCGAGAAGGACGATCCGCGCCGGGCCGCGCTCGCCCTCCAGGCCGGGGCCTCCGGGTGGGTGGCCAAGGACTGCTCGCTGTCCCGGCTGCTCACCGTCATCCGCGGGGTGCTGCGCGACGAGACCCATCTGCCGCCCGCCCTGCTCACGGGCGTCCTGCGCGAACTGACGGCCGCACGCAAACACCGCACCGAGAGCGAACGCCTCGTGGAGTCCCTGACCCCGCGCGAACGCGAAGTCCTGCGCTGCATGGTGGCGGGCCTCGGCCGCAAGGCCGTCGCCGAACGCCTCTACCTCTCCCCTCACACCGTCCGCACCCACATGCAGAACGTCCTCGGCAAGCTGGGCGTCCACTCGACCCTCGCCGCGGTCGCGCTCGCGCGCCGGGCGGGAGTGGGGCCGGTGGATCTGACCGGGGATGTCGTCGAGCGGGGCGGTCAGTTGGCGTAGAGGGCGGCTGTGCCTGGTTGCTGCGGGGTCGAGCAGCCGCGCCGGGTTGTTTCCGGTCGGCCGGGGAGGTCGGCTGTCGTGGCGGGTAGGCAGGCTCGCACGAGGATCACGCCGTCAGGCCGGCACGGTGGAACTAGGCGAGGCAGGAGACCCCTACTGCTGACGCCCTATCCAGGGATGTTGTCGAACGGGGCCGTCAGCTGCCGCAGCAGGCCCGCCAGTTCGCCCCGCTGGGCGCGGGAGAGTTCCGCGAGGATCGCGCGTTCCTGGTCCAGGAGGCCGGCGAGGGCCTGGTCGGCGCGGTCGCGGCCCTCGGGGGTGAGGCGGACCAGTACGCCCCGTCGGTCGCTGGGGTCGGGGAGGCGTTCCACCAGGCCCTTCTTGGCCAGGCGGTCGATGCGGTTCGTCATCGTGCCCGAGGTGACCAGGGTCTGGGTCAGGAGCTGGCCGGGGGAGAGCTGGTACGGCGTCCCGGCGCGGCGGAGCGCGGTCAGTACGTCGAACTCCCAGGGCTCCAGACTGTGCTCGGAGAAGGCCAGCCGCCGTGCGCGGTCCAGATGCCGGGCCAGTCTGCTGACCCGGCTGAGTACCTCGAGCGGTTCCACGTCGAGGTCCGGGCGCTCCCGGCGCCACGCTGCGACCAGCCGATCGACCTCGTCCTCCATGACGATCAGTGTAGTGGTTGTGTCGACGTGAAGTCTCTTGACGTCAAGATATTCGGGAGGGCAGGCTGGAGAACGAGCGACCGACCGTCAGGAGGCCTCCCCATGTCCGCCGCCCCCACCTGGGACCCCGCGCAGTACCTGCGTCACGCCGGCCACCGTGCCCGCCCCTTCGTCGACCTCCTCGCCCAGGTACCCGACCTCCCCGGCGACCGGCCCCGCATCGCCGACCTCGGCTGCGGACCCGGCAACGTCACCGCCCTGCTCGCCGACCGCTGGCCCGGCGCACACATCACCGGCTACGACAACTCCGCCGAGATGCTCGACAAGGCCCACGTCGAGCACGAGGGCCCGCCCCCGGGCGGCGGCCGCCTCGACTTCGCCCACGCCGACGTACGGACCTGGACGCCCGACGAGCCGTACGACCTGATCGTCAGCAACGCCACGCTGCAGTGGGTGCCGGACCATGTGGAGCACTTCGGCGCCTGGGTGAAGGGCCTGCGGCCCGGCGGCACCTTCGCCTTCCAGGTCCCCGGCAACTTCGACGCCCCCAGCCACCGCCTGATGCGCGACCTCGCCCAACGCCACGGCCTCACCGACACCCTGCGCCACGACGACGCCGTCCTCGCCCCGCAGGACTACCTCGCCCGCCTCACCGACCTCGGCTGCCTCGCGGACGTGTGGGAGACGACGTACGTCCACCTCCTGACCGGCGACGACCCGGTGCTGGACTGGGTCAAGGGGACGGGCCTACGACCGGTCCTCACCGCCCTCGCCGACGCCCCCGAGGTGCGGGACGCCTTCCTCG
>CBFGZZ010000393.1:0-7734 GCA_965653385.1 uncultured Streptomyces sp.
CTCCCGCTGCTCGTCCGTCAGCCGCGCGTCCCGGTGCGCGAACAGCGCACGGATCGCCGCGTTCAACTCCGTAGCGGAGCGCGCAGGGCCGCGAGACGGGGGAGAGGTGGGCATGATCCGAGTCTAGGCGCGGCCACTGACAGCGGCTATGGCTTCGGCGGCTCTGGCAGCGGGCTCACGAACGTCCCGATGCCCGGCTCCATGTACGCCAGGCCCGCCTGCCGCAACTCGGTCAACACGCGCTTCGCGGTCACCTGACTGATCCCGAACTCCTCACAGATCGCCATCCCTGAGGGGAGCCGGCCGCCAGGCACGTAGGTGCCGTCGAGGATCCGCTCCTGCATCACGGCGTACACCTGCCGCCATCGCGGCACCTCGGGCTCCCACTTCATGATCCAGGACGCTAGGTGGGCCTACCCAGACACGCGAGATCAGTCGACCTATACGGCCTATACCACCTATCCCGCCGGGGTAGCCTGCAATTGCACGCAAGACCCCGGCGGCCGTGCGACCGACCCCGGGGCGTGGCCGACGAACGGAGCGTCGACGTGGACGAGCCTACGGACCAGGCGCCCGAGCGCCAGACCGCACAGTCAGACGAGCCGGAACCCAAGCCCTGCCGCTGCGGCAGCACCGACCACGCCGGCATCCGCATCGGGGAGAAGCTGTCACCGTCCGGCGGCGCCATAGCCGTCTACGTCTGTCCGGCCCGCTCGGCCGTCGGCTTACGAGGCGCGCTGTGACTGGCCAGGACGACACCTCCGGCGAGTGTCGCCTCGGCTGGCATGACCGGTGCCACGGCAACATCGACCTGAAGTCGGGCGCCGGCCCGGCCGTACCGCTCATGCGGTGCGCGTGCAGCTGTCACGGCAAGCGCGTGCGAGTCAAGCAGGCGTGACTGCCGTTGAGCTGTAGGGGGTTACCGGCAGAAACGGTTGGCCAACGCCTGACCTGCGGTTACAGAAACACACGGGGCATGAACAGAAAGTCGATGAATATGCAGGGGACACCTTCCCAGGCGGCCGAATCTCGGCTTTACTCGTGATCCCGGCGGCCCCCACCCGCCTCCCTCGTAAGCGCTCACTGCTGCGGGGGCGACAACCGGATAAGCCAGCGATCCATCGGCAAGATGAGATCAGCAGTCTCCAGGGGGCGGCCATCATGGTTGAAGCGAGTGCGCACCACGCGGAAGGCTGGTGTATCCACCAGCAGGCCAAGCGCATGCGCCTGCCCCTCCGTAAGCGCCACACACCCCAGCTCCGCCGAGTACGAGACGTGCGACCGACGCTGCCCCCTCCACCAGGACGAGATGAGCATCGCCGACCGGCCGCCCGGATCCAGGCACTCCACCGTCTCGTGCTTGAGGGGCGCGCCCACATGGACGCCAAGCCGCTCCGCAAGCTCCACCGTGGCGGGTCGAGGGCGGGTGTCGGTGGTCTCGGAGGAATACGGCCACTCGGCGTCCGCGTCGGTGAGTGTGCGCATAGCAGGAGGATGCGCCACATACACCCTCCGGCGCTCCTCGCCTTCGAGAACGCCCTGCTGCCGCAGGAGCTTGTGGGCGAGGCGCATGGTCTGAGGGTGGACGTCGTACTCGGCGGCCATGTCGACGCGCGAGGGCAGGTCTTCGCCGACTGACCACTCGTCGGCCTCAATGCGGCGGCGGATGTCGGCGGCGATACGCCTGTAGCGCGCACCCTCTGCCATCCGGACCCCCGCCGACGATCATGACGTGAGGTCCGAAGCTACGAGCCTGACCCGAGACTGGATATATCCAGCTGCTGTCGGGCGCTCATTGGCAACTGAAGAGAGGTTTCGGTATCGCGGGGTTCAGGTCCCCGTGGCGCCGATTGGATCGCCGCCCGGCCGTGTACCCCCTATGACGGCCGGGTGGCGACCCGCCCGGGTACCCGGCAACTTCTGCACGGTATCCACACGAACGAGTGAGCTCTTGACCGTTATCCAGCGGGGACTCGCTCGTTGAAGATAGAAGCCGGGCCCGGATCCCTACATCGCCTCCGAGGGCGTTCCCAGGGGATCCGGGCCCGGCGCTTTGTTGCGTCACCTTGGGGACAGTCTGCCACTGGGAAACAAGTGGGAAACGATCATGCGCACACATTCGTATTCACGCCTACGCATGCACGCATCCGGAGTGTCGCCATGCAGGTAGAGCCCATGTGGCGCTTGAACTTCGATGGTCAGCCGGAGGCGGCGTCGTAGCGGCTCATGTCCTGGATGGACTGGACATCTAGCAGGCTCGAATCGCCCTGACCTGCAGCCCAGTTGACCGACAAGTCCTCAGTGGGAAACGAGTGGGAAACGAGCTAGCCCACAGAAGCCTTCAGGCTCATCTGCAGCCGCTCCCACCGCTCCTGCAACGACTTCATGATGGCACGCTCCATCGCGGCCGTCACGCTGCTGTACGTTCCCTCAACCCCCTGCACCTCATGCCCCATCCGCGACTCCACCGCGAACCGGCTGTGGCCGTCCTCGTCCAGCCACGATTTATGTCCGTGGCGCAGCAGGTACATCCGCTTCCCGGCGAACGACGGCACCTTCGGCAGCGCCGGCCGAGGCTTACGCACCCCCGACCCCTCGTGAGCGTCCGCGCCTCCAGCGATACGGGGCCAGTACCTGTAGCGGAAGTTCATCGCCCCAAGGCAGCCGCCGCGGATCGAGGGGAACACCCACTTACTGTCGTGACTTTCCAGCAGCTCTTCGAGAAGCGCCGCCAGGAACGGTGGCACGACAAGCGTGCGGTAGCTCTCGTACTTCGGCGGAAAGAACTCAAGCCTCTTGTCCTTGTACTGCACCTGCCGCTCGACACGGATCGCCGGCATCCGCTCGCCACCCTTGCCGTAACGCTCCATGTCCTCCTCGTAGCGCTCTTCCTCGTCGGGCTCCTCCCGCGGGTCCGAGGTCGGCCAGTTGGGATAGCAGTACTCGCGGGTGAGCCCGAACAGTTCGGCGGGGCGCATGCCGGTGGTGGCCATCGTCCAGATGAGAACGTATCCCTGGAAGCCGATGAGCGTCTGGGCGTTGCGTGCGAGCTGCTCTACCGCCCCTTCCAGCATGTCCTTCTTGCGTTCCTTGGGCTTCTTCTTGAACTTGCCCCGCCGCCGGCTGCGTTCGACGGGGGACACCTTGAGCAGGCGCGGCACCGCGTCGTCGAGGATCATTCCGAGGATCATCATCACGCGCCCTGCTGTGGATGCTGCGAGGACGTCGTTGACATGCTTGCGGAAGGCCCGGTAGGCGATGACGTCAATGTCTGCGACCGCGGTGTTCCGGCTGTCGAAGTAGGGCCGGATGTGGTTCTCGATCCGGGACCGGTAGCCCAGTTCGGTGGTATGGGCGTGGTCCATGGATGTGAGCCAGTCGTCGATCCATTCGGTCATGAGGGTGCGGCCGTCGCGGTTGGAGATGGCCTCTCCGCGCCGGATCTCCGACATCTTTTCGAGACCGTAGTCGTATGCCTCGTCGTCGTCGGTGAACCCGCCCTTGGATTCGAAGCGTTTGCGGCCGTCGTCGTGGTATTCGCCGGTCCACCACTTCACGCGGCAGGTGCCGCCGCGCCATTCGGTGTAGACGTCGCGGGCCCGTCTGGCCATGTCGCCCCCTTTGGTGCTGGTGGTGACGCGGGTCGCCTGGCAGGTACCCCTACCGCCGAGGCGCCGCGTCCACCATGATCTCAGCCACCTTGCCCGAGTGGACAGTGTGGGCAGTGACCGCATTCACCACCAAGGTCCCTCACCAACTCCCGCATCGTGGCCTGTACGTCAGGTCTTCCGCGAGTCTGGCTCGGAACCACGCAGACGATCCCGGTGTCGGTGCGGGCCGCTGATCCGGTGAAGCTTGGCCCGTAGTCGACTATGAGCGCGTCTCTTTGCAGCATGGCTCCCCCTATGAGTCGCCGTCAGGGAAGCCTCCGAGGACGTGTCCTGACTCTGCCACGTTTGAGACCAGTTGGGACCGGTTGGGACTGAAGTGAACAGAAGGTTTCAGGTAACAAAAGCGTAAAAGTAAAAGGTTGTACGCCGATGGAGTGAACTTCAGCTAGATCAGACCACGTTCGCGCATGTCCCGTACTACGCGCTCACTCATCTCCCGGATCTCCTCGGCCGGCGTCCCCTTCGCTGTGGCGATCAGCGCCAGTTGCACGGTCTCCAGGGCCTGCTTGTCGATGACGTCCTTCGGTAGCGGCGACTTCTGGACACCTGAAGCGGCCGGGTCCTCCATCTCCTCGGCCGGGGTCGGGTCGCCGCCGTCGAGGACGGTAAGGCAGCTGCCGGGTGCCCACTGCAGCAGGCCGTCGATCTTGACGTAGTTGGTGTCGCGGATTTCCAGGCCCTTCTCGACCCGCTGCCACGTCCGGTTGGAGAGGCCACCCGCCTTGGCGTTCGTGTCGTTGAGGGCAAGGCCGAGCTCGTGCCGGCGTCGGCGGGCGATGGTCGCGAGCCTGTCGTAGTCGCGCTCTGAAACGGGTGGCATGCCCTCATCTTGGCAGGACTGGCGGGGACCAGTCAGGACTAGACCGCACTTAGGCCCAATCTGTATCCCTCGTTTACGCAGGTGAGTAGGCATCTGACGGCATCAGTGCCCGTCAGACCTCAACAGATGCTTACAGATGCCTAGACAGCGTGGGCATCTATGGGTATGTTCTGGGTATGGCACAAACCCCAACCACCTTCGAGGTGGACGGGACGGCTATCTGCACCAAACGCATGAACGCGGGGATGGACGTCCAGCAGCTCGCCGACCTGGTCGGCATCACCGACAGCTACCTGCGAAAGCTGGAGCGCGGTGTCCGAACCCGCATGAGACCTGGCCCCTACCAGGCACTCCGAGCCGCCCTGAACGCGAACAAGACCGAACTCCTCGCCCCCCACCCGAACCCCCCAGAAAGGAAGTGACGTGGCCAGCAAGCAGTCCCCGCGAACCCCCACCAAGCCGGAGGACCTCGACGCCCCCTTCTTCAACGTCCTGGAGGCGGCGTGGCTCCTGAAGTGCAGCTACGACACCGTGCTGCGAGCTATCAGGAGCGGCCGGCTCGGCGCCAGCCAGGACGAGAAGGGCGGCGCGATCCGCATCAGCCGCCAGGACATCGACGCCTACTACAACAACACCCGCATCGGCCCGCCGATCCGAGCCTCCCGCCGCCGGGCCCTGGCCGCCTGAGCCGGCCCGCGCCGCCGCCTGAGCGGCAAAGAGGCCGCCCCGCAGCCACGGAGCGACCTCGCAGTCCCCATCCAGAGCACGCAACGAAAGGGACCGCCGTGTCCATTGTTTCATCCCAGCCCATCGACCCCAACACGCTGACTCTCGTCGAGCTCGCCGACATCTCCTACACCGAGTACGTCAACGGCTCCGAGGAGCTGCCCAACGAGACGTTCGAGCAGGAGCGCGAGAACTTCCTCTCGATCGCCCGCACCATCGCCCGGAGCCGCTTCAGCGCCACGGCCGACCAGCTGGAGTGGACGTACACGCCGCACGCCGAACTGCCGCAGGACATCGAGCAGGCGACCGCACCGCTCGCCCCGGGTCGCACCGAGTACTTCCGCTGCCGCTACAACCACGCCACCGAGACCACCTCGTTCGAGCTGGTGCAGCCCTGCAGCGCCTGCGGGGAGGCCCGCATCACCGAGGTCACCGGCCTCGTGCAGCTCGGCGAGCTCCTCGCGAACGCCAAGGGCGGTGCGGCATGAGCGAACTGACGCTGATGGTGCAGGTCGACGGTGAGATCCGGCCGCTGGCCAACTGCACGTGGATCACGTGGGCGCCGTGCGGCTGCCCGTGTGGCGCGCTCACCGCCGCGTTCGGTGACGAGGCGTTCGCCACCGAGGAGCAGGCGTGGCGCGAGCACTACCCGCTGAAGCGGGAGCGCGACAAGTACCAGCGGCAGGGCTACCGCATGGAGCTCATGAGCTGGGACCGCTACCGCGCCGAGGTCGACCTCGCCGCCCGCTGCCCGCACGTGAAGGTCAAGGAGGCGGCCCGATGAGCACCCCTTCCCCGGAGCTGGTGGCCGACGTCGACGACATCTTCATCGGCTACTGGGACGCCGACGTGATGGCGATCGTCCGCCAGCCGTACACGCCCGGCGCGCTGCGTGCCTACGCCTGGATCGACGGCGGCGCCCACATCCCCGCAGACAACGCCGGAGGTGCCGCATGAACGACTACCCCGAGATCGCCGCTCACGTCGCCCGCGACGTGAAGGACGGCAAGCTGGTCGAGCTCCGTGAGGACGGCCTGTACCGGCACGTCGAGTTCAAGGCCCTGCAGGGCTGGTCGCGGATCATCCTGGTGACCTGGCCGTACAACCTGCTGGTGGCCGGCTCGCACGGCTCGTACCACTTCGAGCGCTTCGGCCCGGACACCGAGGACATGTTCGACTGGCTGCGCGGCATCCGCGTCGAGCCGGACCGGTGGGCGTCGAAGCTGGTCAACGGCGCCGACTCTGTCCGCGAGTACGACCGGGACCGGCTGGTTGCCGAGGTCAAGGCCGAGGTGGCGGAAGCGGTCAAGGAGGGCGCCCCGCGCGGCCTGCGTGCCGCGGTCCGCGAGCAGATCCTCGACAGTGACCGGCTGTGTTCCAAGGACTGGGCCATGCAACTGGTCTACGACTTCGAGCACGGCGTCACCTACCGCACCGAGTGCTCGTGCGGGGCTTCGGAGGATCACGAGTCGTCCCACGAAGCCACGATGTGGGGCATCTACAACGGCCACACGCGTGAAGGTCACGAGGTAGAGACACGCGAGATCGGCGGCTTCGCCTTCTCCGACGTGGGCGACTGGAACCTCAACAAGCTGAACTACCACTTCGTCTACCAGTGCCACGCCGCCGTATGGGGCATCGCCCAGTACGACGCCGCCCGGAAGGCGGTGGCCGTCGATGCCTGAGATCCGCCCTGACATGTCAGACGAGAACCGCTGCATCTCCGTGCACTGGAGCCTGCCTATGCAGTGCGTCCTGCCGTCCTCCCACCGCGAGAACTGGCACGAGGCATGGCACCCGGAGACCGGGAACCGCCTGCGCTACCGGCGCTCCTTCGGGAACTTCGCCACCGAGGACCTGCACCACGGCGAGTGGCACGACCTGCAGATCCCGCCCCCGAACGGCTTCTGCAACGAGCACTACCCGAACGTCCCCGGGGCTCGCTGCCTCGCGCAGTACGGGCACGGCTGGAGCCACCAGGTCCGCTTCAACGGCTGCCTGTACAGCTGGAACACCCCGGTCCCGAAGAGCCTGACGGTCGACCAGGTGACCCGCGACGTGCAGCAGCTACGCGGCATGCTCGTCGCCGCCCACGCCCGTATCGGCAAGCTGGAAACGGCGGAGGCCGCCGCCTCCGAGGGCGCCCTGCCGATGCCTGTGGGCTCGGTCGCGCTGTCGGCTGATGCGCTGGCCGAGTACGCCGCGATCGACTTCACCGAGCTGATGGGCGAGGACGCCGCCGCCGTCGTGACCAGCATGCGGGACCGGCTCATCGGCGAAATCCAGCGGATCCGGACCACGGAGCCGGCGTCATGACCCGCCCGATCGAGGACGTGGACGTGCGCGCCGCCGTCCTGGAAGCCCACATGGCCGAGCAGGGCCGGATCAGCTGCCTGCTGGTGGCGCGGGTGCGCTCGAACTCCCCGTCGGACCAGCTGGCCTACGCCTTCGACGTGCGGCTCATCGAAACCCACGCCACCGTCGCCAGCGACGCCGACTACCCCGAGTGGGCCGCCC
>CBFGZZ010000394.1:0-7698 GCA_965653385.1 uncultured Streptomyces sp.
GTCCCGGGGGGGGTGTTGGTGGGGGGGGGGCCGGGTGGTCTCGGGGGGGGGGGGAGTGGGGTTTGGGGGGCCTGCGGGGGGGTGTGGGGGCATTGTGGGCCGGGCGGCTGATTGCGGGGCGGGGGCGTTGGTGGGGTTGGTGTGATGCGTGGGGTGTGGGCGGGGCGGCGGTTGGGGGCCGGCCTGCTGATGGGGGCGAGGGGATGCTGGTGAGGGCGGGTGTCATGCGCCAGGTGCCGGAGGGTCAACAGGCCCACCCGGGGACGCGGGGCAGGGAGAGTCGGCATGCCGGCGCAGAGGTGCGGTACGCCGGTGGGACGGCATGTCGATCGCGGTCCGCTGGACCACCGACGCTCACCGCACCCACCCAGGGGCGCGGGGAACTGCGCGACCAGCCCCCGCACACCCGCACTCGCCGAACGCTCCCGCCCCCCCACGACGCTCGGGCGGGAACCCGGTTCAGGCGGGCTCCCCGACCTTCTGGCCAACCGTCGCGGCAACGCCCTTGTCCCGCCGCCGTCGGCGTCGACGCCGAGGCTCCTGATCCGGAAGCCACCCGAAAGCAAGGCAACTCCCCACGACCCCGAGCAGCAGCCCCACAAAGAACCCGCCCAGATTCGAGGTGAGCCAGGTCCCCAGCGTCACCAACACCCCGGTGATCGAATAGAAGAGCCGCTGCCCGGGATTGAAAAGGATCAGCAGACCGAGCAACACCATCAGCGTCGGCAACAGATACCCGGCCAGCCCCTGCATACCGGCATGCAGCATGACCTTCACGGACGCCTTCATGGTGAGCAGAACCTCCGCCCCGCCCAGCGCGAGCAACACCCCGCCCCAGAACGGCCGATCGGCCCGCCAACGACGGAAGGCCGACCGGAAACCCGTACGCGAACTCATCAGCAACCCTTACTGCTGAAACTGAGTTTCAGTCCGGGAAGCTTGAACACCCCCGCAGTCGTCGCATAGTTGGTCTGCCGCAGATTGGCGATGCGCACGGTGTCCGCCTGCTGACTGAAGACACCGATCGGTCCCTTCACCCCAGCCTTGGTCAACGTACTCGCGTCATTGCCGATCTCGATGTTGTTGAACGCGGCGTCACCCGACAATTCCGTCGAGTCGGTGGTCAGATCGCTCGCGGTCACCTTCTCCGCCCCACCGCCCGCGGTGATGAGCAGGTTCGTCCCACCCAGATCCACGCTCTGGCACAGCTTCGTGAGCGTCGCGTTCTTGATCGCGGACGTGACCACCAGCACCTGCCCACCGGTGTCCCCCGCGTTGGGACTGCCCGGCGCCATCTCGTCGAGCCCGCCGAACTGCTCGAACCCGGTGCCGTTGAGCTCGGTCGCGGTGACGGTGAAGGGCATGCCGGAGATCGCGAACTGCACGCCCAGCGCCCCCTCGGCAGTGAGCACCGCGAGGGTGCCGGCGACGAGGGTGGCCGGTACCGCCATCACGGCGGCCCGGCGCGCCCGGACCCGCCCGCGTCTCGCGGGACCGTCGGGGGTTTCGGACGCTTCGTACGCTTCGGTCACGGAACCGCTTTCCGGATTCTCGGACAAGGCCATAACTGCTCCCAGGTGCAGAGAAAGTGCGGGTAGGGCATCAGCGGCACGTTGTCCTGGCGCGGACAGCGCCCACGGCGTACGTCTCCTCACAACTCCCGGCGGATGCAAGGGCTTTCTCGTACTCCGCAGTAGCCAGACCGGGAAGTTACCGGTGGTTACACTTCAGGGTCAAGGTAGTTGTGGAAAAAGGGTGTTGGTTGTGTGTCACCTGTGACTCAGGGGCGCTCCTGGACGCGGCGCGGGACCCGATGCCAACATCAACTCCCCTACGATGCCTTGACGTTGACTGACTCTCAGGTCTACAACTGCCCCTGGCTCCCCCCTGGATCCGTGGCGCCGGATCCGCCGCCCGCGTGGCCTCTGCCCGCGTTCCCGGACTGATGTCCTTCACATTTCCGCGAGTTCATTCCACGGCGCCGACACGGTCGAACCCCCCTGGGACCGCGCGGGCCGTCCCTCGCCGTTGCCGGGCCGTTAGTTACGGATACGGCGTCACGGACCGGCGACGGCACACCCGAACTCGCCCCCACTTCTCGACCCTCTGAACTCCCTGATCTCCCCGATCCCCCTGAGCCCCATGGGCCTCAGGGCACACCCGCAACGAAAGCCGAGGTACACCCCCATGCGCACCCGCACCCTCCTCACCCTCGCCGGCACCGTCGCCGCCCTCACCCTCCCCCTGGCCGGCCCCGCGTCCGCGGCCGACGGCACCGTCCTCACCACCGGCTCCGTCGGCGGTACGGCCGTCGCGGCCGGTGAGGTCCTCACCGCGCCGCTGGCGAGCGGCACCGCCGCCACGTTCTACTCCAGCGCGACTGGTACGAGCGGTATCTCCTGCACGTCGTCGCAGTTCACGGCCACCGTGACGGACAACCCGAGTGCGCCCGGCAGCGCGACGGAGTCGGTCTCCGCGCACACCTTCGACGCCGCCAGCTGCACCACCAACGTGCTCGGCGTGCTCGGCGTCACCAGCATCACGGTCAACAACCTGCCGTACAGCGCCGCCGTGTCCTCCGACGGCACCGTCACCGTCACGCCCGCCGAGGGCTCCACCATCCAGACGACGGTCGTCCTGCGGACCCTGCTGGGCAGCATCAACTGCGTCTACCAGGCCCCCAGCCTGTCCGGCACGGCGAGCAACGACGACAACACCATCAACTTCGCCGGCGCCCAGTTCACCAAGGTCTCCGGCTCGTCCCTCTGCTTCGCCAACGGCTACTTCACCGCCAAGTACGCCCCGGTGACCGCCGACGGCGAGGCGGTCTACGTCAACTGACCTCCACCGCGCCGGAGTTCACCTCCTGCGCAGCCGTAGCGCAAGGGCGGCGCCCCCGGTGAGCACCAGCACTGCGGCGGCGCCGCCCGCGAGCATCGGTGTCGAGGGCCCGGCACCGGCGCCCCCGCTGTTCGCCACCGGCGTGCTGTCGGGCGCGGCGGCGGTCTGCGGACGGCGGCCCTCGGCGCCGACGGGGGCGGAAGGCGTCGGTGAGACGGACTTGCGCGGCTCGGCCGCCGGTGAAGGGCTCGCGGTCGTACGGCCGTCGTCCCGGCCCGCGTCGCCGTCGACGGCGGAAGCCGTACGCCCGCCGCCGCTCGCCTCGGCGCCCGCGTCCCCGCTCCCGTCTTCGCCCGCCGGGAACACCACGTCGGAGCACGAGTAGTACGTGTCCGGCGTACTGCTGTTCTGCCAGATCGTGTACAGCACATGCCGTCCGGTCCGGTCGGACGGCAGCGTCGCCCTGATCCGGTACGCCCCGTTGGTCAACGCGGGATCCTTGGCCTCCGCGAACGGCTTCTCCGCGAGGTCGGACCAGGACAGCGGCTTTGCCGGGTCATAGCCGGGCTTGGTGAGGTACAGCTTGAACGTGCCGGTGTGCGGGATCGTCGAGACGTACCGCATGGTCAGGTCGGCACCCGGCGTGAGCCGGGTCGACGGCCAGTCGGCGCGGGCGAGGTCGAGACCCCGGTAGGCGGGCAGTCCGCCACTGCACAACTGCCCGTCGGGCACGACCTGTCGGTCGCGGCCGTTCACGTTCGCGATCCGAAGGTTGTCCCAGGCGGTGAAGGGTGCCCCGTTCGACGTGACCGCCGCCCGGCAGGCCGCGGACCGGGACGCGCCGCCGCCGTCGGGAGAGCAGGCGTACACCCGGCTGACCGGATCCATCGGCGCACCGTGCGCACGGGCGGGGCCCGCCGCCCACATCGTGAGCAGCAGGGGTGCGACGGCGGTGGTCGCCAGGGCGGTGCGATGCGATCTCATCCAGGGCATCCGGGACATCCGGAACGTCTCCTCGGCCGACGCGGGAAAGGGTCCCCGTGCAGTACGGGAACACGACCCGGCGCGTTCAGCGCGCGACGAGCCGGGCAAAGTCCGGCATTACCGGTCAACCGCCCGACGTAGAGGGTGGGTTTCCGGCCCGATCAAGGGTTTCCCCTGTATCCCGATGACCTTCTCTTTGCCTATCGTTCGACCACAGCCGACCCACAGGTAACCCCGAACGGGTCGTAGCTCGCGCCAGGCCGGCCGCCGCGCCCCGCAGTTCGCACTGCCCCACATGCGTTCCCCGCACTGCCCCACCCGCCTTCTCGGCATACCCCCCGCCGCTTCGAGGACGAAGCGAATCGACCGCCGCTCCGCGCTGCCCGGAGTACGGCAGGCCACGAAAGGGCACACCCTTGCGTACCTCTGCGTCCACCAGACGGAAGCTGATATCCGCCGCCGCGGTCTCCGCCGCGCTCTTCACGGCCGCCACCACCTCGGTCGCCGTGGCCCAGGACTCCTCGGCCCAGGAAGCCGCCGCCCCCGTCCCGGCGGCCCAGACCGAGGCCGCCCCCGGCACCCCGGCCGAGCGCCTCATCGTCGGCTACAAGTCCGGCGCCTCCGAGGCCAGGTCGAACAAGGCCGCCGAGGCCGACGCCGCCGCCAAGGGCAAGGAGGCCGGCGAGAACCTCGACTTCCAGCGCCGCCTCGGCTCCGGCGCCGCCCTCGTCGACCTGGGCGAGGGCCTCACCAAGAGCGACGTCGCCGACGTCGTCGCCGAGTACCAGGCCGACCCGCAGGTCGCCTACGTCGTACCGGACCGGCTGAACAAGCCGCTGGCCACGCCCAACGACACCGAGTACGGCAAGCAGTGGGACCTGTCCGAGGCCACCGCCGGCATGAACGTGCCGGCCGCCTGGGACGTCACGGACGGCAGCGGGGTCACCGTGGCCGTCATCGACACCGGCTACGTCACCCACTCCGACCTCGGGGCCAACATCGTCGGCGGCTACGACTTCATCTCCGACACCGCGGTCTCCAACGACGGCAACGGCCGTGACAGCAACCCGGCCGACACGGGCGACTGGACCACCGACGGCCAGTGCAGCAGCGACTGGACGGCCACCACGTCCTCCTGGCACGGCACCCACGTCGCGGGCACCATCGCCGCCGTCACCAACAACAGCAAGGGCATCGCGGGCATCGCGTACGGTGCGAAGGTCTCCCCGCTGCGCGTCCTCGGCCAGTGCGGCGGCTACGACTCCGACATCATCGACGCCATCACCTGGGCGTCCGGCGGTTCCGTCTCCGGCGTCCCGGCCAACGCCAACGTCGCCAAGGTCATCAACATGAGCCTCGGCGGGGGCGGCGCCTGCTCCGCCGCCACCCAGAGTGCCATCAACGGCGCCGTGAACCGGGGCACCACGGTGGTCGTCGCGGCGGGCAACGAGAACCAGAACGCCGCCAACTCCTCGCCCGCCAACTGCAACAACGTCATCACCGTCGCCGCCACCGACCGCAGCGGGAACCGGTCCTACTACTCCAACTTCGGCTCGATCGTGGACATCGCGGCCCCGGGCGGCGAGACCAACAGCACGACCGCCAACGGCATCCTGTCCACGCTGAACACCGGCACGCGGGGCCCGTCGAGCGAGTCGTACAAGTTCTACCAGGGCACCAGCATGGCCGCGCCGCACATCGCGGGCCTGGCCGCGCTGATGAAGTCGGCCAACGCGTCCCTGACCCCGGCGCAGATCGAGTCGGCCATCAAGTCCAACGCCCGCACCCTGCCCGGCACCTGCTCCGGCGGCTGCGGCGCGGGTCTGGCGGACGCGGCGAAGACCGTGCAGGCGGTGAGCGGCAACTCCGGCGGCTCCACGGGGGGCACCACCTTCACCAGCACCTCCGCCGTCGCCATCCCGGACAACAGCTCCGCGATCGAGTCCTCCATCGCGGTCAGCGGTCGCAGCGGCAACGCCCCGTCGGCCCTCCAGGTCGGCGTGGACATCACCCACACCTACCGCGGTGACCTGGTCATCGACCTGGTGGCGCCGGACGGTTCGACGTACCGCCTCAAGTCCAGCTCCTCGGACTCCGCGGACAACATCAACACCACCTACACGGTGAACGCCTCCAGCGAGACCGCCAACGGCACCTGGAAGCTGCGTGTCCAGGACACGGCGGCCCAGGACACGGGCCGGCTCAACAGCTGGAAGCTGACCTTCTGACCGGTCTCGTCACCGACTTGTGTGACCGACCCTGTGTGACCGGCCTTCCGGTCGACAACTGAACCGCGTGCCCTCGACGGGCGCGTACACGAACGGGCGGGCCGGCCGGTGCGGATGGGGCATCGGCCGGCCCGTCGTGTGTCGCGAGTCATGCCGGCCGGGGCGGAAACCGTCGCTCCGGTCGGCTTCGCGTTCGTTTCAGCGGCCTGACGCGTCCACCGCGACCCGCCCGACCCGCTCGGCGTCGGCCGCGTCGAGGGCGGCCAGCACACGAGCGCCGCGATCGGGCTCCCGGTCGATCCCGGGCAGCAGACCCGGCACCGCGATGCTCGGCAGGACATGTCCCCACAGGACCGAGATCCGCTCCGCCAGATCGGCCCGGTCGGTCAGCGCCCGGGACATCAGCTGGATCCCCGCGAACGCCCCGACCAGCAGCTCAACCGTCTGCCTCGGCACCACGGTGGGCAGCAACTCGCCCTGGTCACGAGCCCGTTCGAGCAGCACGACCAGATGGTCCGCCCACTGCCGGAACGGGCCGGAGTGGTCGGCTCCCGACGGTGCGCTCTGATCCACCGCGAGCCGCACGCTGCCCTTGAGCAGCGAGTTCCCGAGCAGCCGCTGCCCGAACACGAAGGTCATGTCGACGAGTTCCTGGAGCTTGCACGGCTGCGGCGGCACCGCTCCGAAGGGCACCTGCTCGTCCAGCACGGCCTGGGCGAGGGATTCCTTCGAGGAGAAGTGGAAATACAGGGCGCCCTTCGTCACTTCGGCCCGCTCCAGGACCATCGAGATGGTCGTCGCGGTGTACCCGTGCTCGTCGAAGACCGCGCCGGCGGCCTCGAGAATCACCCTCCGCGTTCTGATGGCGCGCTCCTGCCTCGCCATAACAGCCCCTCCGCTGCACCGAGTCGGCCCGTGCGCCGGGCGTGCGCCGGAGCGGTTCGGGCACAGCCGGGCGACCCAGGTCCGCATTGAAAACAAACCGGTCGGCTCGTACTCTAACGCTCGCGGCACGGGCACCTCGCCGTCTGTCAGCGCACACACGGGGGTACCCAAGGAGGGGACATGCCTTACCCGCGGCCACTCGCCACGACCCTGCTCGCCGAGACCCCGGTACCGGACGGCCTGACCGCCACCGTACCGCGCCAGCTCGTCCACCGCGCTTCGGTCGCGGAAACGTTTCTCACGGGCGCGACCAGCATCGACACCGACCGGTTCACGGTCTTCGCCGAGTGGCCGCGCGCCCATCAGTTACACGTGTCGCCGGACCGGTCGGCCTATGAACCGCTGCTCGTCGCGGAAACCGTCCGCCAGGCCGGCACTCTCATCGCGCACACCGCCTACGAGGTCCCCCTGGGCCACCAGTTCGTGCTCCAGGAGCTGCGGATCACCACGAGTCCCGAGCACCTCGTCATGGGCGCCACCCCCGCCGAACCAGTCCTGCACATCGAGGTCTGCGACGTCACCCGGCGCGGCGGCCGTCCGGCCGGATTCCGCTACGACGTGGAGATACGGCTCGGCGAGGAACTCGTCGGGACCGCGCACGTGGCCGCCACCTGGACCAGCGCGGCCGTCTACCGCCGTCTGCGCGGCGGCCGCACCGCGGCCACCGTGTCCGCCGGAATCTCCATCCGCAGCGCGTGCA
>CBFGZZ010000395.1:0-7639 GCA_965653385.1 uncultured Streptomyces sp.
GGGCGACGCGGGCGGGTCATGGGGGTCGGCCGAGCCATGAGGCGGGTGCGGGTCGTCCGGCGCTGCCGCGACCTCCGGGCGTGCGTGCCTCCTCGGGTGGTGCGGGTGGGCGTCGGCGGCCTGGGTGTCACTCGCGGGCGTCAGGCCGAGGGTGCGTGCCGCGGCGTCCGGGCCGAGGAGGACGGTGCGGCCGATGCCGGCCGCCGCCCGGGCGACCGGGTTGAGCGTGGCGTGGGACTCGGCCGTGGCGATCAGCCGGTCGAACATGTGCCACCCGGCGTACGCGGCGGCCCGCCCGGGCAGTCCGGCGTCGGGCGTACGGGACTCCAGATAGCCCTGCCAGAAGGCGCTGATCCGGGGCAGATGGCGGCGCAGACTGGCCGAGCCGCGCGCCACGATCTCCTCGTGCGACAGCCCGAACCCGGCGGTGTCGCTGTCCTGTCGGGGTGTACCCTCACCTGTCGGCGCGAACACGGAGTACGTGGCGTGGAAGAGCCACTCCCCGGCGAACGCGCCCACGTCGCGGGCGGGGTCGGCGAGCCGGAACTCCTCCCAGTCGCACAGGTAGAGGTCCCCGGCCCCCTCCTCCGCCCGGATGAACTGGTCGAAGCGCAGGTCGCAGTGGGTCGGCGCGTGCGGCACGGTCTTCTCCAGGTCCCGCAGCCGGTGCAGCGCCGCGACGACCTCGGTGTCGTCCTGGACCAGCTGCCAGGCGGCGATCTGCGCCATGCTGCGCTCCTGGACGGCGCTCCACGGCAGGGCCTTCAGCCAGGCCAGCGGCGGCAGCGGTGCCTCGCCGGTGTCCACGTCCTCGGCGGGACCAAGACCGTGCAGGGCGCCGACGGCCCGCCCGGCCGCACGGCACAGCTCGTCGTCGAAGTCGCCGTCCAGTGCCAGCTCGGCCCCGGAACGGGCGCCCGGCACGAGACGGTGCACGGTGACCCCGGCCGCGCGGTCCGCGCCGAGCAGCGCGGGCGAACGCAGCGGAGACCCCGGCGGCAGCCGTCGCTCGGCCAACTCCTCGAAGCTGAGAGCGCGTTGGAGTTCGGGGCAGTCGCCGTCGGGCGTCAGGGCGACCGTCTTGACGAAGACCTGCTCGCCGGTCGTGGTCGGCCCGGCCCAGTTGTCGTTGCGGCCGCCGAACGCGGTGACGGCCGATGGGTCGAGGCGGCCGAGACCGAGCCGCTCCAGCAGCACGTTGACGGCGGGCACGGTCTCCAGCTCGGTGGGCCGGTAGCGCTGCCGTGTGGGCGGCCGTTCGGTCGTCGTGGTGGTCATGGTGTGGCTCCCCCGGGGACCGCGCGGCGGCCCTCCTCGTCGATCAGGTCAGCGATGAAGGCGGTGTAGTCGGTGAGTTCGTCGCTCCAGCCGCGGTACGCGGCGAAGTCCCGCATGTGCAGGGCGATCCGCAGCACGGCGGCCCGCGCCGCCGTCTCCCGGTCCGCGCCGGGCCCGTACGTGTCGAGCAGCACGCGGGGCAGATCGGGACCTGCGTCGCCGTCCCCGAACACCGGCACCGCCCAGGCCAGTTCGGCCAGGTCGCCCAGCAGCCAGCCCAGGTCCAGCTCAGGCCGGGCGGCCCCCAGGTCCTCGCCGGTCAGCAGCGCCACCGGGCCCCGGTGCAAGGGCGGGACCAGCGCGCCGAGGGAGGCGAAGCCGTGGACGAGGACCGTCTCGCCGGGGGCGGCGAGTTCGGCGCACCAGGCGCGGAGCCGTGCCAGCCGGGTGGGCCCCCAGGCGTGTGCGACGTGCTCACGCAGCCGGTGTACGGCGGGCTCGGGCGCCTCCGGGCGGTTCTGGCCCTCTACGAAGGACCGCAGTCGGGCGAGTGCGGTTGGAACGTCGGCCGTAGGCGCGTCCGTCGCGTGCAGCGCACGCAGCGCGGTGCCGGCCGCGGCCAGCGCGTGCGCGACCAGCAGCCGTGCCTGCGGCCGAGCGTCGCGCAGCCAGGCGGCGGCCGAGTACGGCCCGTCGGCGAGATGGGCGAGGCCGTCGCCCACGGGGCGCGCGGTGGCGAAACCGGCACCCCGGGGCACGTACGACACGAAGGGTGCCGCCAGTGGTCCCGACCGGTCCGCGCCCGGCCCGTGCCACCACTCGTAACGCCCGTCGGCGGTCCGCGTGACGCGGGTGACCTGGAGCCCGGTGCCGTACTCCGCGACCGGCTGTGCGGGAGCCGGCGCAGGAGCGGCCGGCTGTCCGATGGCCGCCGTCACTCCTCCTCCCCCCGGTGTGTCCTCGCGTACGCGCCCACGCACAGCCCCATCAGCTCCGAGAGCGGGACCGAGCCGCCGTCCTCGCGTTCGCCGGTGCTCGCGCTGACCGCGGGCACGGTCGGCGCGACGACGACACCGGGGCGGGTCCGCAGGGTGTCGAGGTGCGCCTGCACGACGGGGCTCAGCTGCGCGCGGGGCGGCAGTGAGGGGGCCACGCCGACCAGGGCGGTGGTGGACTGGAGGGCGCACAGCAGCGGGGTGTCGGTGAGTCCGAGGGCGTACCGGCTCAGGAAGTGCATCGTCGCCGGGTGGACGAGGACGAGATCGGGCCAGGCGGCCAGTTCCACGTGCGGGGCGGTGCCGGGTTCCGCGTCGTTCCAGTCGTCGGTGACCACCCTGTTTCCACAGAGTGTGGATATCGCGTCCACCGAGACGAACCGGCGAGCGGAACGGGTCAGCACGACCCTTTTCTCCATCTCCGGAAAGGTGTTGTTCAGCCAGTTGGTCCAGAAGGGCAGGAATGCCACGCTGAGCGCTCCGGTGCCCACGAGGAGCACTCGGCGGAATCCGGGATCCGCGACACCGGTGGGGTCCGGGACCTCCATGACCGTCCTCCTGGGAAAAGCTCGGAAAAAAATGGTGTGGTTGCCCGGGGAGGGACCGGACCGGCGACCGGCGCCGGCCCCTCCCCGCGGGTCACTGCTCGGGGTGTCCGATCAGCACTTGTTCTCGATGGTCTTGGCGGTCAGCGAGCCGATGGCCGCGGCGCACTGCTGCGAGGAGCGGGCCGTGATGATGGTCGCGCGGATCGCCCACGGGATGGTCGGGCTGAACGCGGGCGCGGCGTCCTTGCCGTCGTACAGGCCCAGCTCCTCGGCGGAGGTGTAGGCGGTGTAGCCCTCGAACAGGTCCATCTCGTTCTGCGTCGACTGCATGAGTCTCTCCCTTTGGTGAATAACCGAAGTGAATAACGGCCGTTGGGTTCTTCGGCCGCTTTCCGTCCGCCGCTGTTCGCTGCGGACAGGAGAAATATGACCCACCGAAAAGACCGCCCGCCATTGTCAGTTACGGCATGACCGCCGTAGGCAATACCGCTCCGGGCAATACCTCTCCAGGCAATGCCGCTCCAGGCATGACCCGCCCGGCATGGCCGAAAACGGCATTGCCGCAACCGCCAATACCGCCGCCCCACCCGTACGCGTAAAAAGACCAGGGTGAACTCACCTGACTCATCAACCAACCAGGCCCCGCGGCCCGCGCCCCGGCCGCCGCTGCGGGCCCTGCTCGCCCACGCGCGCCCGCACCGGCGCGTCCTCGTGCTGGTCCTGGCGCTGACCCTCGCGGGCAGCGCGGCGGGGCTGGCCCAGCCGATGGTCGTCGAGTCGGCGCTCACGGCGCTCATGACCGGCGGCGGCCTCGGCGACGAGATCCTGCTCATGCTGGGCCTGCTGGCCGTGTCGATCGCCCTCACCTGGAGCCAGGCCCTGGTGAGCGAGCGCACGGCCGAGAAGGTCGTCCTCCAGGTCCGAAGGGGCCTGATCCACCGTCTGATCCGGCTGCGCACCAGCGAGTTGGACCAGACGGAACCCGGCGGTCTGACGACCCGGGTGACCTCGGACAGCACACTCGTGCAGCACGCGGCGACCAGCGGACTCATCCAGCTGCTCGACGGAGGCATCCATCTGCTCGCCACCATCGTCCTGATGGGCATGACCAGTCTGCCGCTGCTCGGCATCACCTCCGGCGTCCTGCTGGTGGTCGGTGTCGCCATGGGCGTGGTGATGCCGCGGATCCGCCGGGTGACCACGCGCGCGCAGACCTCGGTCGGCGAGATCGGCGCCGCGCTGGACCGCTCGCTCGGTGCCGCCCGCACGGTCAAGGCCAACGGCGGCGAGGCGACGGAGACTTCGCGGGCCGTGGCCGCCGCCGAGGACGCCTACCGTGCGGGTCTGGCCGGCGCCCGCTACCAGGCCACGATCGCGGTGCTCTCCGCGCTGGTGGTGCAGGCCTCGTTCCTCGCGGTCATCGGCTTCGGCGGCGCCCTGGTCGCGACCGGCGCGCTGGACCTGGCCGCGCTGATCGCCTTCCTGCTCTACCTGTTCAACCTCGGCGGCCCGGTGCTCTCCCTCGTCGGCGGCACGGCCTCCCTCCAGCAGGGCCTCGGCGCGCTCGCCCGGATCGAGGAGGTGGAGCGCATGGAGATCGAGACGGACGTGGACGAGACCCCCGCCCGCCCGACGGGCCCGGCGCCCCGCGTCACCCTGGAGAACGTCACGTTCGCCTACCAGGGCCGCGACACCACCCTCGACGACGTCAGCCTCACCGCCCCGGCCGGCGCCGTCACCGCGCTCGTCGGCCCGTCCGGCAGCGGCAAGACGACCGTATTCTCACTGCTCCAGCGGTTCTACGACGTGGACCACGGCCGCATCCTGCTCGACGGCACCGACATCGCCACCCTCAGCCGCGCCGAGGTGCGCCGCCGGATCGCCTACGTGGAGCAGGACACCCCCATGCTGGCCGGCACCCTGCGCGAGAACCTGCTGTACGCCGCCCCCGACGCCACCGGGGAGGAGGTCGACCGGGTCCTGCGGGACACCCTCCTCGACTCCCTCGTCGCCCGGCTCCCGGAGGGCTTGGACACCCATGTCGGCGCCCGCGGCCTCGCCCTGTCCGGCGGCGAACGCCAGCGTCTGGCCATCGCCCGCGCCCTGCTGCGCCGCCCGCAGGTGCTGCTGCTCGACGAGGCGACGGCCCACCTCGACGGGCTGAGCGAGACCGCGCTGCGGCACACCGTGGAGCGCGCCGCCGAGCACTGCACGGTCGTCCTGATCGCCCACCGGCTCTCCACGGTGACCTCCGCCGACCACATGGTGCTGCTGGCCGGTGGCCGGGTACGCGACCATGGTCGGCACGGGGAACTCCTGGGCAGGGACGAGCTCTACCGGGACCTCGCGGCCACCCAGCTGACGACGACGAACTGACCATCCGTCAGAAACAGAGAAGCAAAGGAAGATCCCATGCCGAAGGACCCGGCACCCGCTCCCGCCTCCGCGTCCACCGACGCGAACGACCCCCACGCGTACGACGAGTACGACGACCACGACGAGTACGAGGACGACGAGTACGAGCCGAAGCCCGTCGTCGAGGCCGTCGTCGAGGAGGAGCGGTTCGGCACGATATCGGTCCGGCTCGACATGGAGGTGGGCGAGGTCACCGTCGAGGGCGAGTCGGTCCCCCGGATCGAACTGCTCCGCGCGCAGGAGACGGAGGCCGACGACCACATCCCGATCGGCACCCGGGACGCGAGCCGGCTCACGCTGACCGTGGACGGCGACGAGGCCGTCATCGACCCCGCCAAGGGCCGGCTGACCCGCCGCTCCTACCGCGTCGACGTCCGCCACGCGGACCACACCTGGCGCCTGGTCCCCGACTCCATCCCGGGCAGCCGCCTGCTGCGCGACGACGAGCACATCGGCGACTTCTCCTCCGACGGCGACGGACGCGTCCTCGCCGAGTGGCGCGAGGGCGCCGAGCCGGAGGCCCTGGACGCGGCCCTCGGCTACGCCCTCGCCGCCGCCTTCGGCACGGGCGCCCAGCCCATGTGGATGCTCGCGGTGGAGGCGGCGAGCGAGATGCTCCCCGGCTGACCACGCCCCGGAACGACCGAGGGCCCCTCCGGTTTTCCACCGAAGGGGCCCTTCGCATACGGCCACGGCCACGGCCGTTGTCACACGCGGTGGCCGCCCGCGTCCCCCCTGATGTCGTCGGCGTACAGGTGGGAGACGATCGCCGCCTCGAACCGCGACTTGAGGTCGAGCTTGCGCACGATGCTGGTGGTGTGGGCCCGTACCGTGCGCTCCGCGATGCCCAGACGCCGGGCGAGCCAGCGGTTCTGCTCCCCCGTGGCGAGCAGGAGCAGGACCTCCCGCTCGCGGTCGGTCAGCGCGGAGAAGTCCAGCGTGTCCTCCCGTACGACCACAGTCATGTGTTTCCCCCAGTCCGTATTCGGTCGTGTCGGTTCGTGTCCGACGCATTCCAGACTGCCAAGCGCCGGTGCGCCGGACAGGAGGCGTCCGCAGCAGCTTGCTGCACGGGGCCGACACGATCCTGCCGACGGCGCACCCCCTCGCACCGGCCGCGTCCTTGACCAACGCGTTACCCTGTGTCCGAATCAAAAAGGTGGATTCCGCATCGTCGCGGCCTGACCAGCCATACGCGGTGATGCCCGCCACCGACCCGGTCTACGGGGGAACACGGGGGAAGGATGAACAGCGCGGGCGGCATGGGCCTGTTGGGTATCTCCGCGATGGAGGAACGCGTCTACCGGCACTTCCTGAGGAATCCGGACACACCGACGGAGGACATCCATCTGCTCCTCCACGCACCGCAGGACGACGTACGCGCCGCCCTGCACCGGCTCACCGAACTGGGGCTGCTGCGCCGCGCGGAGCACGGGAACGCCCCGGCCGGCAGTCTCACGGCGACGGATCCGGAGATCGCGGTCGGCCTGCTCACCGACCGAAGACTGAGCGAGCTGCACCATGAGTTGCAGCAGGTGACCAGGCCTCACCACCTGGTGGCGGAGCTCCGGGCGGAACAGGGTGCCCATACGCCGTCGGGCGGCGGGGTGGAGCGCATGACGAACCTCGCGCAGATCCGCAACCGCATCGACGACCTCGCCTTCTTCGCCCGCGAGGAGATCCTGTCCGTCGAGCCCTACAAGGCGCTCACCCCGGCGAACATCGAGCACGCACGTCCGCTCGACAAGCGCTGTCTGCGCCGGGGCGTCCACATCCGCAGCGTCGTGCTCAAGGAAGCCCTGGACGACCCACCGACCGCGGCCTACCTGCGCGAACTGTCCGCCCAGGGTGCCAGCATCCGGGCCGCCTCCGACATCGCCGAACGCATCCTCGTCTACGACCGCCACACCGCCCTGGTCCCCGCGGACCCCGCGGACACCTCACGCGGCGCCCTCGTCGCCCAGGAGTCGGGCCTGGTGGCCAGCATCCTCTCCCTCTTCGACAAGATCTGGAGCCAGGCCACCGACCTCTCCCACCTCCTGGCCGACCCGACCCCGGACGCGATCACCCTCTCCCCCATGGAGCTGGAGGTCCTCAAATCCATGTGCCGAGTCACCAAGGACGAGATCGGCGCCCGCCAACTCGGCATCTCCCTACGCACCTACCGCCGCCACGTGGCCGATGTCCTCCGCCACCTCAACGCCACCAACCGCCCCCACGCGGCCCTTCTGGCCCGCGAACGAGGCTGGATCTGACCACCTGCCCGACGACGACCACTTCCAGCCCGTCCGGCGTCTGAGGACGAGGCCGTTGAGGCCGATGGGGGTCCAGGGGGCGGAGCCCCTTGGCGGGGTCGAAGGGGCGGAGCCCCTGGGGATGGGACGGGTAGGGGCGGCGGGGGCG
>CBFGZZ010000396.1:0-7612 GCA_965653385.1 uncultured Streptomyces sp.
GCACCCGGTGCGGGCAGCCGGCCGGATCCAAGCCCCCTCGACACCCTCCTCGACCGATGGCATTGCTTGACGAGCCGGGTCAGTCAGGACTGGGTCTCGTCCAGCTTGCCGATGACGCGCTCGGAGATCTCGGCCAGGACCCGGAGTTCGGCCGGCGTGACATGGTCCATGAACAGTTCGCGCACCGCCTCGACGTGACGCGGGGCGGCCGCCTCGATGGCGGCCCGCCCCGCGTCCGTGATCACCACGAACGCGCCGCGCCCGTCCTCGGGGCACTCCTCGCGCACCACCATGCCCCGTCCGGCCATCCGGGCGATGTGGTGGGACATCCGGCTCTTCTCCCACTCCAGTGCCCGCGCCAGGTCCTGGTACCGCTGCCGCCCGTCCGGCGTGTCCGTCAGATGGACCAGCACCGCGAAGTCCGCAGGGGACACATTCGACTCCGACTGGAGCAGGCGACCCAGACGTCCGCCGAGCCGCTCATGCAACCGGACGAAGCCGCGCCACGCGCGCTGCTCGTCCGCCGTCAGCCATCGCACGGCCCCTTGCTCTCCCATGGAGAAAGTGTAAACGTAGTTGACAGTTCACCGAACTGCCCGAGGGGTCGCGTTGCCGCGTCAGACCACCTGGATGTTGGCGGCGTTCTCGGCCAGCCAGGCGTCGAAGCTCTTCAGCGCCGGGTTGATCTCGCGCAGCCGGGCCAGGTCGCGGGCGCCGGTGAACTCCTGGTCGAAATCGCCGTAGTACTGGAACATGTTGGCGATCTCGTCGCCCGCGGGTACGCCGAGGCCGCGGAAGACGTCGTAGGGCACCGACCGGAAGCGCACCGGCTCGCCGATCGCCGCGCCGATCTTCTCCGCGTACTGTGCGCCGGTCAGGTGGTCACCCGCCAGGCCGACGGTGTGGCCGATGAACCGCTCCCCGCTCTTGAGGATGACCAGGGCCGTGCGGCCGATGTCGGCGACGTCGACGCCGGCCAGCAGCTTGCCGTCCTCGAACGGCAGGGTCAGCGTGAGCACACCGTCCTCGGCGCGCTTGGGGCCCATCGTCGACAGGAAGCCCTGGAAGAAGAACGTGGTGTTCAGGAAGGTGGTCGGCACCCCGGCCTGCCGGAACAGCTCGTTGGCCTCGCCCTTGGCGTCGAAGTGCGGCACGTTGTACTTCCCCTGGAGGACGGGCATCCGCTCGTCCTCCAGCGGCAGCAGCTCACGGGTGTCCTCCAGCGTCGACCACACCACGTGCCGCAGACCCGCAGCCTTGGCCGCCCGGACCAGGACCTCGACCTCCTCCGTCTCCTTGTCCGCCGAGCCGTGCGCCCAGAAGTTGGTGACGAGGAACGCGCCGTACGCGCCCTCGAACGCCTCGCGCACGGACGGCTCGTCGTAGAAGTCCGCCCGTACGACCTCGGCGCCGAGCCCGGCCAGCTCCTTGGCAGCCGGGGAGTCGGGATTCCGGGTCAGCGCACGCACCGTGAAGCCCGATTCCGGATCGGCCAGGATCGCCCGTACGGCACCGCCGCCCTGCGCACCCGTGGCTCCGGCGACCGCGATGACCTTCTCGTCGCTCATGGCAGCTACTCCCGTCCCGGGATGAACTCGTCCGTTGATACATCAACTGAATCACAGAGTGGTTGACGTGACAACTGCTACCTACCCCTCGGCCGGCACCGGCGGAATGCCGCCCGTCACCGCCAGCTCCCGGAACCACAGGGCGCTGTCCTTCAACGTACGGCGCTGGGTCCGGTAGTCGACGTGGACGATGCCGAAGCGCTTGGAGTACCCGTAGCCCCACTCGAAGTTGTCCATCAGCGACCACACGAAGTACCCGCGCAGATCGACGCCGGAGGCCAGGGCACGGTGGGCGGCGGTGAGGTGGCGGCGGAGGTAGTCGACCCGCTCGGGATCATGGACGGCGTACGTCCCGTCGGCGCGGGCGGTGACACGGTCGTCGAAGGCCGCTCCGTTCTCGGTGATCACCAGGGGCTGGTCCGGGAACCGGGTGTGCAGGTCCAGTAGGAGTTCCTCAAGGCCGTCGGGGTCGATGTTCCAGCCCATGGCGGTGTGCGGGCCCCTCTGTTCGATGAACTCGACCTGGGGCGAGCCGGGCCAGGGCGAGCCGCCCATGTCCTTGTGGCCGTCGTGGTTCTGACGTGGTGTCGCTCCGTCCCAGAGGCGGACGGCGGTGGTGGCGTAGTAGTTGACGCCGAGCAGGTCCAAGGGCTGGTGGATCTGGGCGAGGTCGCCGTCCTGGACGAACGCCCAGTCGGTGACCTCGGCCGTGTCCTCGATCAGGTCCGCCGGGTAGCGGCCGCGCAGCAGGGGGTCGGTGAAGGAGCGGTTGGCCAGCGCGTCGATGCGGCGCACGGCCTCCTTCCCGCCGGCGCCCTGACCCCGCAGGACGTGGAAGTTGAGGGTGATGGAGTACTGCGGATCATTGGTGGCCACCGCCCTCAGCTGCTGAACCGCCAGCCCGTGGGCGAGGTTGAGATGGTGCACCGCGGTCAGCGCGGCGGCGCCGTCCGTGCGGCCGGGGGCGTGCGCTCCGGATCCGTAGCCGAGGTAGGCGGAGCACCACGGTTCGTTCAGGGTCGTCCAGATCGCGACGCGGTCGCCGAGGGCCTCGCCGACGATACGGGCGTACTCGGCGAAGGCGTGGGCGGTGGCCCGGTTCGTCCAGCCGCCGGCGTCCTCGAGGGCCTGGGGCAGGTCCCAGTGGTAGAGGGTCGCGACCGGCGCGATCCCCCGGTCGAGGAGGCCGTCGACCAGGCGGCTGTAGAAGTCCAGCCCCTTGGGGTTGGCCGGGCCCCGGCCGGTCGGCTGGATGCGCGGCCACGCGAGGGAGAAGCGGTACGCGCGCAGACCCAGGGACGCCATGAGATCGAGGTCGTCTTCGAGCCGGTGGTAGTGGTCGGCGGCGACGTCGCCGGTGTCGCCGTTCCACGTCTTGCCGGGCGTGCGGGAGAAGGTGTCCCAGATCGAGGGGCCGCGTCCGTCCTCGGTGGCGGCGCCTTCGATCTGGTAGGCCGCGGTCGCGGAGCCGAGGACGAAGTCGGCGGGGAACGTCAGGGGCTGGGCGGGGGCGTTCGGGGATGTCGGCATGCGGGTCTCTCTGGAGGTCTCGACTGAGGGGCCGGGTCCTGACGGACCAGGCGGGTCGGCGGCCATGGGACCGTCGCCCGACCCTTGTCGGCTGTCGGTCCCGCCCACCCGGAACCACGGTGATGTTAACGTTAACAACTGTCAAGGTCTCCGCCTGCCCAATCCCCTCTCCACCGCCCCCCTGTCCCCTCTGTCCCTCCTCCGCGACCCCCTCCCCGTCCCCCCCCGCCCCGCCACGGAGTGCGCCCGTGCCCACCTTCGCCAACCCCGTTCTCGCCGGCAGTCACCCGGACCCGTCGATCTGCCGGGCAGGAGAGGACTTCTACCTGGTCACGTCATCGTTCGCGTACTATCCCGGGCTCCCGGTCTTCCACAGCCGCGACCTGGTGAACTGGCGGCCGGTGGGGCATGTGGTGCACCGGCCGTCCCAGGTGTCGTTGAGCGGGCTGGACGTCTCGGACGGACTCTGGGCCGCCACCATCCGCCATCACGAGGGCACCTTCTACGTGGTCGTGACCCTCGCGCGAGGCCGCCGGGGCAGCACCACCCTCCTCTTCACGGCCTCCGACCCGGCCGGCCCCTGGTCGGACCCGACCGTCCTGGACGCGGAGGGCATCGACCCCTCGCTGTTCTTCGACGACGACGGCCGCTGCTGGTTCACCGCCTGCCGCGACGCCGCCGAGCCGGAGGTGACAGGGCCCGGCGAGCTGTGGATGCGCGAACTCGACCTCGGAACCCGGGCATTGACCGGTCCGACCCACGCCCTCTGGTACGGCGCCATGCGCGGTGCCTGGGTGGAGGCGCCGCACGTGTACAAGCGCGACGGGGTGTACCACCTGATCGCCGCCGAGGGCGGCACCGAACACCACCACGCCGTCACCGCGGCCCGCTCCGACACCGTGACCGGCCCCTACGTCACGGACCCCAGGAGCCCCCTGCTCACCCACCGCCACCGTGGGGCGGCGGAACCGATCCACAACGTCGGCCACGTCGACCTGGTCGACACCCCTGCCGGGGAGACCTGGGCCGTGGCGTTGGGCGTGCGGCCGATCGACGGCACCCACACCCTCGGCCGCGAGGTGTTTCTCGTACCGGTGGAGTGGACGTCCAGGGGCCCCGTCTTCGCACCGGACACCGGTCGGGTACGGCTGGTGGAGCGGGTGCCGGCGGAAATCACGCCACCGGTCACCGTTCCGCACCCGGCCGGACCGGTGCGGGACGACTTCAGTGGCACCTCGCTGGGCCTGGAGTGGAACAGCCTGCGCGGGCCGGTCGACCACCTCGTCTCGCCGCGCCCGGGCGAGGGAGGCCTGACCATCCGGCTCTCCCCCGAGCCGCTGACCTCGACCGGCACTCCCGCGTTCGTGGGGCGCCGTCAGCAGCACCTCCGCATGCGCGCACGCACCCGCATCCGCTTCACCGCCGCCGCACCTACGCACGAAGCGGGCCTGGCCGTGGTCCAGGACCACCACCACGCCACCCTCGCCCTGACCACCGACGCCTCCGGGGCCCCGCACGTCGTCCTCACGGCTCGCCGGAGGGACTCAGAGACCCGCCTCGCGGCGATGCCCGTGACCAACGACGACCTCGTCCTCTCGATCGACAGCGACGACTCCGGCTACACCTTCCACGTCGAGGACGGCACCGGGACGAAGACCCTCGGCAGCATCGACCGCCCCTTCTTCAGCACGGAACGGGCAGGCGGGTTCGTCGGTGTCTACGTCGGCCTTCACGGCGTCGGCGACCCTGGAGCGGGCGAGGCACACGTGCACTGGTTCGAGTACGGCCCCGCCTGCTGACCCCTGCTTTCGAACCGCTCGCCGCGCCTCAGGAATCGAGGCGCGGCGCGGCGGTACTGCGTCGTACGACCAGTTCCGGCGTGATCTTCTGGCGTTCAGCGGGGTCCCCGCGCAGCATCCGCACCAGCAGTTCGATGGCGCTGCCGCCCAGACGGGCGAAGTCCTGGCGGACGGTGGTCAGGGCGGGCACGAGGTAGCCCGAGCCCTTCATGTCGTCGAACCCGACGAGGGACACGTCCCGCGGCACCTCCACGCCTCGCTCGGCGAACGCCGCCAGTACGCCCATCGCCATCTGGTCGTTGCCGGCGAAGACGGCGGTGGGCAGGCCGGCGTCGGCGGCGCAGAGCTCGTGGGCCAGGCGGTACCCGCTCTCCGCGCTGAAGTCACCTTCCAGCAGGGCCCCTTCGGCTCCCGCTTCGGCGAGTTCGGCCTGCCAGCCGTCGATGCGGGCACGGGCGTCGAAGGTGCGCAGTGCGCCGGTCAGATGGGCGATGTGCCGGTGTCCGAGGTCGAGGAGGTGGCGGACGGCGAGCCGGGCGCCGAGCTCCTGGTCGACCTCGACGAAGCTGAGAGCGGGGTTGGGCACGCTGCCGGACATCACCACGGCCACCGGCACTTCGAGGACCAGGCCGGACAGAGCCTCGACGGCGAGGGGGTGGTCGGCGACGACCGCGATCGCCTCGACCGACTGATCGGTGAGCCGCTGCAGTGTCTCCACGAGGTCACCGGTGGTGCTCTCGCCCTGGCGGCTCGCCAGACTCACCCAGTAGCCGGCCTGTTTGGCGGCCGTCTCCACGCCCAGCAGGATGCGGGGCAACTCGAACAGCTCCGACCCGACGATCACCACGCCGATCGTCGAGGAGCGGCGGCTCTTGAGGGCCCTGGCCACGCTGTTGCGGCGGTAGCCGAGCTTCTGGATCGCGGCCTCGACCCGGGCCCGGGTCTCCGGCCTGACCGACGGGTGTCCGTTGACGACCCTGGAGACGGTGATGTGCGAGACGCCGGCCTCCCGCGCCACGTCCATCATTCCCGGTGGCCGGTTCATCTCACTCGTCCCTCTGCCCTCGACCCCAGCACGGCCCTGCGTCCAAGGCCGATACTGTCACAGGCCTCGGAGCGACACCGAAATCTTCGGTTGATGCGTCATCCATACGTTCGCAAGGTCGGTGCGTGGGAGCGCCCGCCCAGAGGTGGTTTGCCGAAACGGCAACGAGGCTCGGTCTGGTGGCGCTGCACGAAGCAGGATCGGCAGGGAGCCGCGGGCGCGGCGGACCGTCGATGGTCGTGGCTCACGCAGACCGACCGGATTCGGAGGACTCATGCCACGGCACACCACGCACGTCACACACCGCCTGATCTCCACCTCGGCGGGCCGGATCCACCTGGCGGAACAGGGAACCGGACCGCTGGTGCTGCTCGTGCACGGCTTCCCCGAGTCGTGGTACTCGTGGCGTCACCAACTGCCGGCCCTGGCCGCGGCCGGCCATCGGGCTGTCGCCGTCGACGTCCGCGGCTACGGCCGCTCCTCACGGCCCGCCGACCCGGCCGCGTACCGGATGACCGAGCTGGTGGAGGACAACGCCGAGGTGGTGCGTGCCCTGGGCGAGGAGTCGGCGGTGGTCGTCGGCCACGACGGGGGCGCGACGATCGCCGCCGACTGCGCGCTGCTCAGGCCGGACGTCTTCCGCGCGGTGGGGCTGCTCAGCGTCCCGTACACCCCACGCGGTGGCCCCCGGCCCAGCGAGGTCTTCGCGCGGATGGGCGGGGACGAGGAGTTCTACGTCTCCTACTTCCAGCAGCCGGGCCGCGCCGAGGCCGAGATCGAGCCCGATGTGCGCGGCTGGCTCGCGGGGTTCTACGCGGCCTTGTCGGGGGACACCATGCCCGGGCCAAAGTCCCCGGACCCGCACTTCGTCAGCAGGGGCAAGGCGATGCGGGACCGGTTCCCCGAGGGCCGGCTTCCCGCCTGGCTCTCCGAACGCGACCTGGACGTGTACGCCGGGGAGTTCGAACGCACGGGTCTGACCGGGGCGCTGAACCGGTACCGGAACATGGACCGCGACTGGGAGGACCTGGCCTCCCTCGACGGCGCCCCCATCACCCAGCCGTCGCTGTTCGTCGGAGGCCGCCTGGATGCCTCCACCACATGGCTGGCCGACGCGATCGACGCCTACCCCGTCACGCTGCCCGGGCTGGTCTCCTCCCAGCTCCTCGACGACTGCGGCCACTGGATCCAGCAGGAGCGCCCGGCCGAGGTCAACCGGATCCTCACCGACTGGCTGGCGGCCCTGCCCGGTTGAGGCGGGTGTTCGCCGGACCGGCTCGTGCTCACCCGACCTGAAAGGTGATCCGCAACGGCCGCAGGCCCCGCTGCCCGGTGGTGCGCAGTACCGCCTCGCCCGGTTCCACGGCGCGGACGTCCCAGGCGCGGAAGCCCGGATCGGTCTCGTAGTCAACCGGTACGAGGACGACCGCCGTGCCGTCGACAGTGGGCGCGGTCTCTCGCCAACGGCCCGAGAGACGCAGCTGGGTGGTGTCGCCGAGGACGAGGGTGACGGTGCGTCCGGTGTCGTTCTGTGTGAGGACGGCCGGGGCGGACGGCACGGAGGGTTCAGGGGCGGTCGTTGTCGCCGTGGGCGTGGGGGCGGGCGAAGTCGGAGTCCGAGGCGGGGAGTTGTCGTGCATGCGGCGGGCCCCCCCCCCCCCCCCCCCCCC
>CBFGZZ010000397.1:0-7545 GCA_965653385.1 uncultured Streptomyces sp.
GACGAACAGCCAGTGGGCCCGGCTGGAGCCGTTGCTGCCGCAGAGCATCAAGCCGGGCCGTCCGCCGGTGTGCAACCCGCACGCCGCGCATACGAACTTCGCTCGGGTGACGCGGTTCTCCTTCGCGACATGCCCGCAGGACGGGCACCCGCAACCGCATGGAGGCACCGCGGGAGGCACGTCAGCAGGGGGCTGTGAACCGGGACGCGAACCGCCCGGGCCGCCTTACTTCGTCACCGCCACCGAGTTGAACTCCGTCCCCTCGGGGGCCACGCACACGAACCAGCTCACCGGCGAGCCGCCCACCGGGCGGATCAGGAGGTTGTCGCTGCTCAGGTCGATTCCGTCTCCTCCCGACGGGTCGCGTCCGGCGCCCATGGCCTCCCACTCCGTGGGGACGTCGGTGGTCGAACCGTCCTTCCAGGTGCAGGTGACCTGCTGAGCGGTCACGGCGACCTGGCCGACGACCAGCCGCTTCGGGCCCTGCTCGCCGGGATCCACGGACACCGCGGCGGCCTCGATGTCCCGGCCGGACAGGTTGTCCTCCTCGGTGAACGCGTCCTCGATCATCACCTCTTCCTTCCCCGAGTCGCCGTACTCGCGCACCACGAAGTACGAGGCCTTGCCGACGAGTTCGGAGGCATCGCCCAGCCCCGTCGGGATCTGCCCGAACTCCCGCATCGCGGCGAGCTCGGCGGACGCCTCGCGCTTGTCGCGCGGTGCCTGCCAGACGTCGATGAGGACCCGCCACTTCTCGCCGTGGTCCGTCCCCGACGCGAGCAGGGTTCGCGAAGGCGTACGCACGTCCGGCGCGGGCGGCGCGGTGGGCGGGCTGGTCGCCACCGAGGAGCCCCGGTTCCCGTCCCCGTCCGGCATCCCGGCCACCGCCAGGGTCCCGGCCGAGCCCGCCAGAGCCAGGGCGGTAGCCGTGGCCACCGCCCAGCGGCGGGCCTTGCGGCGGCGGCCGCCGCGGAGCACGGCGTCGTAGGGGGCTATACCGATCTCGACCTCGTCCGCGGCGTCGGCCAGCAGGACGGCGATGTCCGAGTGGGTCATGTCGTGGCTCGTCATCCCGTGGTTCCTCTCCCGGTTCGCGCTCATCAGCTCCGCGCTCCCTGCGTGACCGTCTCCGCCAGTCCCGGTATGGCGCGGAGTTTCGCGATGCCCTTGGCCGCGTTGCTCTTCACCGCGCCGATGGAACAGCCCATCGCCTCCGCCGTCTGTGTCTCGGTCAGGTCCTCCCAGTAGCGCAGGACCACTGCTTCCCGCTGCCGTGTCGGCAGTTGGGCCAGCGCCGCCAGCAGGGCGCTGCGGTCGTCGGCCTGCGCGATGCGGTCACCGGCGTCCGGCACCTCGCGGGCCAGCCCCGAGTCGTCCTTCGGCGCCAGGAACTCCCGTAGCCGCCGTCGGTGTTTGCGCGCGTGCGCGTTGATCATCACGCGCCTCACGTAGGCCTCCGGGTCGTCGGCCGACCCGACCTTGCGCCAGGCCACATAGACCTGCTCCAGCGTCGACTGCACCAGATCCTCCGCGGCGTGCTGCTCCCCCGTGAGGAGAAATGCCGTCCGCAGCAGGCGCGGCCAGCGGCCGATGACGAAGCTCTGGAACTCCGAGTCCCGAGCCGCCTTGCGATCCCCCATGGGCACCTCCTTGATATTCAAAGGAGTCCATGAGGCGCCCGGACCGTTGCCTCCCGACGCACGCCAGTTTTCACCCGGGCCACGGAGTCGCTGGTTCGCCTCACGCAACCCCGCCGACTCGCCTGGGCCCGGCGACTCAGGCCGCGGCCGCAGCCGACCGCCGCGGCAGCCACACCAGCATCAGCACCACTCCCCCGCCCAGCACCCACGCCCCCGTCCGGAACGCCAGCGCGTACCCCTCCGTCAGCGCCTCCGGCGTCGCGGTGCCGCCGGTGCGGGCCGCCGCCAGGGTCGACAGGACCGCGAGGCCCAGGGAACCGCCCATCGTGCGGGAGGTGTTGACCAGCCCCGACACCAGCCCGGCCTCCCCCGGGTCCGCCCCGGACGTGGCCAGCGCCGCGAGCGGGGTCGCGGCGAGGCCCGCGCCCAGCATCATCAGGATGCCCGGAACCATGATCGAGGTGACGTAGCCGCCCGTCACGCTCAGCGTCGACTGCCAGCCGAAGCCGACGACGGCCACGAGCGTGCCGGTGACTGCCACCGTGCGCGTGCCCATCCTCGGCATGAGCCGGGGCGCGAGCTTGGAGCCGAGGAGCACGGCCAGCGAGCTCGGCACCAGCGCCAGGCCGGCCTCCAGCGGGGTGTAGCCGAGCACGTTCTGCGCGTACAGCGTCATGAAGAACCACATGCAGAACATCGCCGAGCCGCACAGGAACATCGCCACGTTCGCCGACGACACCGCCCGCGCCCGGAACAGCTTGAGCGGCATCAGCGGGGCCGCCGTACGCGCCTCCACGAGGACGAAGACGCCGATCAGGGCGAGACCGGCGAGCAGCGGCACGACGGTGGCCGTCGCCGTCCAGCCCGAGGCCTCCGTCTGCGAGATGCCGTACGCCAGCGTCGCCAGCCCCGCCGTGACCAGCACCGCGCCCGGCAGATCCAGCCGCCGCCCGTCCCCGGCCCGGCTTTCCACGAGCCACAGCAGCGAACCGGCCAGCACGACCGCGCCCACGGGCACGTTGATCAGCAGCACCCACCGCCACGACAGCACGTCCACCAGCACCCCGCCGACGAGCCCGCCCGCCGCACCGCCGCCCGCGCCGACAGCCGTCCACGTGCCTATGGCCCGCGCCCGCGCCGCCCCCTCCGGCACCGCCGCCGTGACGATCGTCAGCGTCGAGGGCGCCAGCACCGCGGCGCCCAGCCCCTGCACGGCCCGCGCGAGCAGCAGCTGCCAGTCCTGCTGGGCCAGCCCGCCGGCCAGCGAGGCCATGGTGAACACGGCGAGCCCGACGAGGAACATCCGCTTACGGCCGTACAGGTCCCCGGCCCGCCCGCCGAGCAGCATGAACCCGGCGAAGGCGATGGCGTACGCGTTCACGACCCACTGCAGGCCCTGCGCGCTCATCCCCAGATCGGCCCGCATCGAGGGCAGCGCCACGTTCACGACGGACACGTCGAGCACGACGAGGAACTGTCCGGCGCAGGCGAGCGCCACCACCAGCCAGGCGGGGGGCGCGGTACGGCGGGACAGGCGGGCGGTGGCGTCAGCGGCTCCGAGCATGAGTGTCATGGTCTCAACGACCGACGCTCCTGGCATCAGAAATTGGACCCAGACCCTCCGCCACCGATCGACCTAGGCCCGTCGTCCCCTGTCGACCCCGGTCACCCCCAGTCATCCCCGTCATCCCCGTCCTCCCCGGGGGGCCCCCGGCCCCCCCCCACCCCGGCCCCCCCCCAAGAGAAGGTCAAAAAATCGTTAGCTGGCCAAAGCATCGGAATAGTTGCCCAGGCACACCGGGTTGGTCCCTCACATGACACAAACGACGAACGACCAGCCCACCGGCAGAGCGACCGGCCCCCTCGTCCCGGTCCTCGCCTTCGCGGGCATCGTTGTCGCGGTGATGCAGACCCTGCTCGTCCCGGTCATCAAGGACCTGCCGCAGCTGCTGAGCACCGCGCCCAGCAACGCCACCTGGGTCCTGACCTCCACCCTGCTCTCCGGCGCCGTCGCCACCCCGATCATGGGCCGTCTGGGCGACCTGTACGGCAAGCGGCGCATGCTGATATCCAGCCTGGCCGTCATGGTGATCGGCGCGCTGGTCAGCGCGGTCACCAGCGATCTGATCCCCATGATCGTCGGCCGTACCCTCCAGGGCTTCGCGATGGGCGCGATCCCGCTCGGCATCGGCCTGATGCGCGACATGCTCCCCCGCGAGAGGCTCGGCTCGGCGATGGCCCTGATGAGCTCCTCCATCGGCGTCGGCGGCGGCCTCGCCCTGCCCGCCGCGGCCCTGGTCGCCCAGAACGCCGACTGGCACGCCCTCTACTACGGCGCCGCCGGCCTCGGCGTCCTCTCCATCGCCCTCACCCTCCTCGTCGTACCGGAGTCCGAGGTCCGCGCGGAAGGCACCTTCGACCTCCTCGGCGCGCTCGGCCTCTCCGCCGGCCTCGTCCTCTTCCTCCTGCCGATCACCAAGGGCAGCGACTGGGGCTGGACGTCCGGCCTCACGCTGGGCATGTTCGCCGCGTCGGCCGTCGTCGTCCTCCTCTGGGGCGTCTACGAACTGCGCACGAAGGCCCCCCTGGTCGACCTGCGCACCACGGCCCGCCCGGCCGTCCTCTTCACCAACCTGGCGTCGATCATGGTCGGGGTCAGCTTCTACGTCGTCTCCCTCGTCCTCCCCCAGCTGCTCCAGCTCCCGAAGGAGACCGGCTACGGCCTCGGCCAGTCGATGGTCGTCGCGGGCCTTCTGGTCGCCCCGCTCGGCCTGACGATGATGTTCACGGCCCCCGTCTACGCCCGCCTCTCCGCCAAGTACGGCCCCAAGACCACTCTCATCCTCGGCATGCTGATCATCGCCATCGGCTACGGCGCCGGACTCGGCCTGATGAGCGCCCCCTGGCAGAGCCTGGTCATCTCGGTGGTCCTCGGCGCGGGCATCGGCCTGGCCTACTCCTCCCTGCCCGCCCTGATCGTCGGCGCGGTCCCGGCCTCGGAGACGGGCGCCGCGAACGGCCTCAACACGCTGATGCGCTCCATCGGTACGTCGGTCTCCAGCGCCGTCATCGGCATGGTGCTGGCGAACACCGCGAACGACGTCGGCGGCGTCGAGATCCCGACGATGCACGGCTTCCGGGTGTCCTTCCTGATCGCGACGGCCGCGGTCGCGGTGGGCCTGGCGCTGGCCCTCTTCCTCCCGAAGCAGCGCCCCGCCTCCACCCACCCCCAGCTGCGCGCCAGCAGCGAGGAGGACGCCAACCTGGAGCGCGCCGAGCAGGCCCTGCGCGGCTTCCGCGGCCGCGTCGTGGACGCCGAGGGCACCCCGGTCGCTCGCGCCAAGGTCACCCTGATCGACCGCCGCGGCCGCCAGGCCGGCGCCACCCTCTCGGCCGAGGACGGCACCTACACCCTCACCGTCCCCACCCAGGGCGCCTACGTCCTCGCCGCCCGGGCCGACGGCCACGCCCCGCTCGCCTCCTCGGCGACGCACGCGGGCGACGACTGCGCGGTGGACGTGGACCTGGCGTTGCCCGGGGAGACGGTCAACGCCTGACGCCCCTCCGCCTGACACCCTCCACGTACGCCCCCCGTCGTCCACTCGGCGGGGGGCTTTGGTGCACCATGAGCACCCAGCACACCAGCGCACCCAGCACCCTCCACGCACCCGTACGACCGAAAGGGACCCCATGGCCCCGTCACCCAAGCCCGAGATCCTGGCCGCGTTCGAGGCGGCGAAGGGCTTCATGCCGGTGGACGAGGGGCTGGCCCTGTACGCGGCGGCGGTCGAGGCCGGGCGCCTCGGCCTCCCTCTCCTGGAGGTCGGCACCTACTGCGGCCGCTCCACGATCCTGCTCGCCGACGCCGCCCGCGCGGCCGGGGTGATAGCCCTCACGGTCGACCACCACCGCGGCAGCGAGGAGCAGCAGCCGGGCTGGGAGTACCACGATCCGGAGACGGTGGACCCCGAGATCGGCCTGATGGACACGCTGCCGACGTTCCGCCGCACGCTGCACACGGCGGGCCTGGAGGAGCACGTCGTCGCCCTGGTCGGCCGCTCCCCGCAGGTGGCGAAGGTCTGGGGCACCCCGCTCGGCCTGGTCTTCATCGACGGCGGCCACACCGACGAACACGCCACCGCCGACTACGAGGGCTGGGCCCCGCACGTCGCCGAGGGCGGCCTGCTCGTCATCCACGACGTGTTCCCGGACCCGGCGGACGAGTTCACGGGCCAGGCCCCCTACCGCGTGTACCTGCGGGCGCTGGAGTCCGGCGCGTTCACCGAGGTGTCCGTCACGGGCTCGCTGCGCGTGCTGCGGCGGACGGGGGCAGGCGTCTGAACTCCGGCGCCGCCCGATCGTGCCTTCCCGCCGCGGGCCGCGGTCGGCCCGTAAGGTGGCAGGCGTGTCGTACGTAGGCCCGGACTTCGATCCTCCCCAGCCCCGCCGCAACCGCCGTCGAACCCTGACCGTCGCGCTCGCCGCCCTGGTGCCCGGGGCGCTGCTCGGCTGGGTGGTGTACGAGGCCGTGGGCAGCCCCGGCGACGGCGGCGGCTCGGGCAACGCTGCCGTACGGCCGTCCTCCGTGACGCCGTCGGACACGGCGCCGACCATCTCCGCCACGAACGACGACAAGCCGCCGGGCCCCCCCCCCCCCCCGGAGTCCGCCCCCGCCTCCGGCCCTCTCAAGGGCAAGGTCGTCGTCATCGACCCGGGCCACAACCCCAACAACTTCCAGCACACGGCCGAAATCAACCGCAAGGTGAACATCGGCACGAACTGGAAGGAGTGCGACACGACGGGGACGTCGACCAACGACGGCTACAGCGAGGCCAAGTTCACCCTCGACGTCGCCCACCGCATGCGCACCCTGCTGGAGAAGCAGGGCGCCACGGTCAGGTTCACCCAGGACGGCGACCGCTCGTGGGGCCCCTGCGTGGACGAACGCGCCCAGATCGGCAACAAGGCGCAGGCGGATGCCGTCGTCTCCGTCCACGCCGACGGAGCCGGCACCGGCCAACGCGGCTTCCACGTCATCCTCCCCGGCAAGGTGAACGCGGGCGCCGCCGACACCGGCCCCATCGTCACCCCCTCCCGCGACCTCGGCGAGCGCATCGCGGGCTCCTTCGTCCGCGTCACGGGCAGCGCTCCCTCCAACTACGTCGGCGACGGCACCGGTCTCGTCACGCGTAAGGACCTGGGCGGTCTCAATCTGTCAACGGTTCCCAAGGTGTTCATCGAGTGCGGCAACATGCGCGATAGCAAGGACGCGGCGTTGCTCACCAGTGGCGCTTGGCGGCAGAAGGCGGCGCAAGGGATCTCTGAAGGGATCGTGAGTTTCCTGCGCGGGTAGTGGTCCATGGGCTGATCCAGGCGGACACCCTCGTCGGTCGGACGATAAGGTCGTCCTTACGATGAGGGGCCACCCCCGCGCTTCACACCGGGGCCTGACGGCGACATGGTGACAGCGACGCCTCTACCGACGACGAGACGACCGACGAAGGACCTTTGAAGTGAATATCCGCTCCCTCACTCGAGGCGACGGCGTGGTGATCGGAGCAGCGGTGTTGCTGTTCATCGCGTCTTTCCTCAGCTTCTACAGCGCTGAAGGCGTCTCCGACACTCCGAACGCGTGGGAACAGCTCTACACCGGCATGGGCGCCTACCTGGGCGGAATCATCGGCGCCGCCCTGATCGTCGTCAACCGCCTCCTGCCGCAGCCGCGCAAGGTGGCCGGTCTGGAACTCGGTGCGACCGGTACGGCCTTCGCCGTTCTGGACGCGTGGATCCTCTTCTGGTTCCTGGTGGACGTCCCCGACGGCATCGAGGCAGGAGCCGGTCTCATCCTTGGCTTCCTCTCCGCCCTGATCATCGCCGGCGGCGGCATCGCCACCCCCCTGGTCCC
>CBFGZZ010000398.1:0-7543 GCA_965653385.1 uncultured Streptomyces sp.
GCAGGGCCGAGGGCGCTAAGCCCTTCACCCTCTACAGCTACCGCCTCGACCCCCACCCCGGCTTCCTGGTGAACGGCCACCTCGTCCGCCGGCCCTGGTGAACCGGGCGCTGTCAGACCGTAGGCGCCGTCCCCGCCCCATCGTGTTCGTCGTCCTCCGGGAGCTTGCACACGCGCTCCAGGAACATCGCCGCCGCTATCACGCCGATGCCCGCCAGGACGGAGAAGCCGGCGTAGATGGCCTGATCACGGCGGGCGGGGATGTCGAGGGACTCCAGGAGGAAGACGCCGGTGCCGCCGTACATGCCGGCGACGAGGGCGGCGACCAGGGCGCTGGCGTGGCCGAAGACGACCGCGCGGGCGGCCATCAGGGGGTCGACGCCCTTGGCCTCGGGGCGGCGTTCGCGCTGGGCCTTGAGGCGGGCGCGGATCGACAGGGCCGTGGCAAGCAGAACCACGGCGATGACCGCCAGGACGATGGGGGCGGCCAGGGGGACGCTGGGCAGGGTCCCGACGGAGTTCCACAGGCGGGCACCCGCCCAGGACAGGACGCCGGCGACGACGAACACGCCCGCCAGCATCCTGATGCGCAGCTCTCTCACGGTGTCCCTTCAGCTCCCCCGGGTGCCCACGGAGTGTGGGCCGTCTTGACCTTAACGACTATTCGGGGAGCTGGAGTTCCAGGTCCATGCGCGGGTTGACGCCGTCCCGGGTGACGACGGCGAGCAGGTCGGCGACCGCGCCGCGGCCGGGCAGCTGGGCCTCCGGCTCCAGGTCGTGCCAGGGGGCGAGGACGAAGGCCCGTTCGTGGGCGCGGGGGTGGGGGAGCGTCAGGGTGGGGTCGTCGGAGACGACGTCGGCGTACGCGACGATGTCGACGTCGAGGGTGCGCGCGCCCCAGCGCTCGTCCCGTACGCGGTGGAAGGCCTCCTCGACCGCGTGTGCCCGCTCCAGGAGGGAGGACGGGGGGAGGGTGGTCTTGAGGACCACGATCGCGTTGAAGTAGGAGGGCTGGGTGCCCGGCTCCACGCCCCAGGGCTCCGTCTCGTACACCGGGGAGACGCCTTTGACGCGTACGCCCGGGGTGTCCTCCAGGGCGTCGATGGCGCCTTGCAGGGTCTCCAGGCGGTTGCCGAGGTTGGCGCCGAGGGAGATCACGGCCCGTTTCGGGTTGTGGAGGGTGGTGTCGGCGGCGTCGACCTGCTCGACGACGGAGGCGGGTACCGGCTGTACGGTCGGGTCGCTGGGGCCCTTGATGAAGGGTGCAGTCATACTCGGCTCCGGGTGATGGTGACGGTCACGTCGTCGAAGGGGACCGTGATCGGCGCGTTCGGCTTGTGGACGCGGACCTCGACCTCCTGGACCCCTTCGTGCTTCAGACAGGCCTGGGCGATGCGCTCGGCGAGCGTCTCGATGAGGTTGACCGGTTCGCCCTCGACGACGGCCACGACCTCCTCCGCCACGACGCCGTAGTGCACGGTCTTCGCCAGGTCGTCGTCGGCGGCGGCCGGTCGGGTGTCCAGGCCGAGGACGAGGTCCACGACGAAGGTCTGGCCCTCCTTGCGCTCCTCGGGGAACACGCCGTGGTACCCGCGGGCCTTCAGGCCGCTCAGCGCGACACGATCCACGCGAATCACTCCTGCAATCGTCGGTGACGGCCGGTCGATGCCGTGTGCGGGCGGCACACCGGCCTCGAACGAATCTACCTGCGGGCACTGACAGGGCCGGGCCACGGGGGCGTGGGTCCGGGCCGGGGCCAGAGGATTCATCGCGTGTTTCCCCTGGGGAACCCGGCGCCTCATGGGTTGGTAGCCGCGCCTACCCGCGCAGGCGTGATTCCAACCACTTCTTGGTCCCGGCGGGGTCCCGCGGGCCTCCTTGCGGGTGGCTCCCGCGCGTCGGCTCTCGCGTCGTACCTGTCCGTCGCCTACCCACTCAGGACGGGGTGTCGTCGTCCTCGGCCTCGTCGTTTTCGGCCAGAACCGGTGAGGCGTGGTGCGACCAGAGCTTCCAGCCGTCGGGCGTGCGCCGGAACACGTTCGTGGCGACCACGAGCTGGCCCACGAGCGGTCCGAGCTCCCCGTCGCCGTCGGGGGCGGGGCCGCCGCTGAGGATGTTCTCGGTGCAGTTCACCAGGGCGGTGTCGCCGGTGACGGAGACATGTACGTCGGTGAGGAAGAACTGGATGTAGTCGGTGTTCGCCATGATCAGCGCGTACGACCGCAGCACCTCGCCGCGTCCGGTGAGTACCGGCCAGCCGGGGTGCACACAGGAGATCACGCCCGCGTCGGCCGGGTCGTGGTACGTCTCGTCGACGCCCAGGTCGGACGGGGTGAGCCAGAGCGAGGAGAGCTCCTCGAAGTCGCCGCGCTCCAGTGCCTCGTAGAAGGCGGTGTTGGCGGCCTCGACTTGCTCGACGTCGGTGTGGGGGGCGCTCACCGGGCTCCTTCCGCGGTGTCCGCGCCGGGAGTGCTCCCCGGAGTGCTCGCCGGAGTGCGCGCCTCCTCGATGGCGCGTGCGACGCGCACCGCGTCCGCTGTGGCGCGCACCTCGTGCACGCGCACCGCCCATGCGCCGGCGTGCGCGGCGAGCGCCGAGACGGCGGCCGTGGCGGCGTCGCGCTCGCGGGCGGGCGGCGGCGCGCCCTGCGGTCCGGCGAGGACACGGCCGAGGAACCGCTTGCGGGAGGCGGCGACGAGCAGGGGGTGGCCGAGGGCGATGAGGCGGTCGAGGTGGGCGAGGAGGACGAGGTCGTGCTCGGCGTCCTTGGAGAAGCCGAGTCCGGGGTCGACGACGATGCGGTCGGGGGCGATGCCGCCGGCCAGCACGGCCTCCACGCGCGTGTGCAGTTCGTCGACGACCTCGGCGACGACGTCGGCGTAGGCACCCTTGACGTTCCCGCCCTCCAGGAAGCCGCGCCAGTGCATGACGACGAAGGGGGCGCCGGCGTCCGCGACGACCGGGATCATCGCGGGGTCGGCGAGGCCGCCGCTCACGTCGTTGACGAGGGCGGCGCCGGCGGCGAGGGCTTGCTCGGCGACGGAGGCGCGCATGGTGTCGACGGAGATGGTGACGCCCTCGGCGGCGAGGCCGCGGACGACGGGGACGACCCGGCGCAGTTCCTCGTCCTCGTCGACCCGGGTGGCGCCGGGGCGGGTGGACTCGCCGCCGACGTCGACCAGGTCGGCGCCCTCCTCGACCAGGGCGAGGCCGTGCTTGACGGCGGACGTCGTGTCGAACCAGCGGCCGCCGTCGGAGAAGGAGTCGGGGGTCACGTTGACGACTCCCATGACCGCGCACCGGTCCCACTGCGGAAGGCCCGTGACGCGCCCGCGTCCGCTCTGCTTGCTCATACGTTCAGCGTAGGCGCTCCGCTGGGGGGCTGAGCGCTCCACTGTAGGTGCCGGAACAGGTCGGTGGGCGGCTGCGGGCTCGTTGTGCTGGTCGCGCCCACGCGGTGGAGCCGCACGTCAGACACAGCCCCGCGCCCCTTCGGGACGCTGCCGAACGGTCTGCCACTATGCGGCCCGGACGTCGCGTTCCGCCACCGCGTGGGCGCATGGGTGCGGGGCGGTCGTACGGCGGCGCAGGAAGCGCGGCAGGGGCAGGGCCAGGTTCACGAAGCCCTCCGCCTGCATGGCGGCGAAGCCGAGCCGGGGCAGGTCGGCGGAGGCCCGGTAGACCACGAAGCGGGGCTCCCAGCGGGGCCGGAACTTGGCGTTGAACTTGTACAGGGACTCGATCTGGAACCAGCGGGACAGGAAGACCAGCAGGCCCCGCCAGGCGCGCAGGACCGGTCCCGCGCCGATCTTCTCGCCGCGGGCCAGGGCGGAGCGGAACATGGCGAAGTTGAGGGACACGCGCGCGATGCCGAACCTCGGGGCGGCCTGGAGGGCGGCCACGATGAGCAGTTCGTTCATGCCGGGGTCGGCGGAGCGGTCGCGGCGCATCAGGTCCAGGGAGGCCCCGTCGGTGCCCCAGGGCACGAAGTGGAGGATCGCCTTGAGGTCGCCGTAAGGTCCCGGCTCCTCGTCGGCCTTGTGGGCGGTGGCGATGAGGCAGTCGCCGTCGGTGGGGTCGCCGATGCGGCCGAGCGCCATGGAGAAGCCGCGCTCGGTGTCGGTGCCGCGCCAGTCGTCGGCGGCGAGGCGTATGCGCTCCAACTCGGTCTCGCCGAGGTCACGGACGCGCCGTACCCGGGTCTCGTAACCGGCGCGCTCGATGCGCTTGACCATCTGTCGTACGTTCCGCATCGCGCGGCCGGTGAGCGAGAAATCCGGGACGTCCACCACCGCCTCGTCGCCCAGTTCGAGGGCGTCGAGCCCGGTCTCGCGGGTCCACACCTCGGCGCCGGTCTCGGAGCAGCCCATGACGGCCGGGGTCCAGGAGTGGGCGCGGGCCTCGTCCATGAAGCGCTCGATGGCGCCGGGCCAGGCCTCGACGTCGCCGATCGGGTCGCCGCTGGCGAGCATCACGCCGGAGACGACGCGGTAGGTCACGGCCGCCTTGCCGCTGGGGGAGAAGACGACGGCCTTGTCGCGGCGCAGCGCGAAGTGGCCGAGGGAGTCGCGGGCGCCGTGCTTCTCCAGCAGGGCGCGCAGGCGTGCCTCGTCGTCCTCGGTGAGGCGTGCGGCGGGGTGTTCGGGGCGCAGGGCGAGGTAGATCGTGGTGACCGCGGTGATCCAGCCGAGGGCGCCGAGGGAGAAGGCGACGGTCCAGGAGGTGTTGCCCTGGTAGTCGACGGGGCCCTCGAAGCCGAACAGGCCGTACAGGACGTGTGTGATGCGGTCGGCCAGGCTGGGGTCGCCGACCAGGGTGTTCGGGTGGGCGCTGACGATGATCAGGCCGAGGGCGAGCGAACCGGCGCTCATGAGGATGAAGTTGGCGAGCGCCCGCCACCTGCTGCGCGGGTCGGGCAGGGCCCTGAACTGGTCGCGGTGGATGAGCAGGGGGGCCAGCAGCGCCAGTGAGATGAGGACGCCCACCACGGAGTGGCGGTACGTGAACTGTGCCACCGCGCCGGCCGGCAGCAGGACGACGGCGGCCCGCCAGGCCCGCCGCTTGCCCCGCTTGAGGCCGTGGGCGAGCAGGAGCAGCAGCACACCGGCGCTCAGCGACAGCGCGGCCGCGAACGGGCCCGTGGAGCCCGGCAGCACCTCGGCGATGGCGTGCATACGGCTGTGCCGGAACCGTGGGAAGACGCCCGCGGCGATGTCCAGCAGCCCCACCAGGGCGCAGGCCCTGCCGACGAGGACCGGCACGGCCTCCGGGCGCGGGCCGCGGAGCAGATGCCGTACTCGGCCCGGCAGGTGCCGCGTCTGACTTGATCGCTGGGGAACCACACCCGACATTTCCACATCTGTCCTGACAGACATCGCATCCCATTAGTTCTGCGAGAGACCTTGGATCCGGTGCCGATTCGGGCATCCGGCGACATTGCGCCCTCTAGGACGGTGTCTGGAGGGGAGAGGTTCACTCGGCTCCCCAAAACCATTTCAAAGGCCAAGGAAAGTCCGGGGCAAGCCCTTGCGAAGGAGCAGGGGAGGCAGCGCGGGGGAAGCGTGGGACCGGGCGGAAAGCGCGAACAGGTAACCATCGATGGGTCTCACGAGCGACAAGGTGCTGGCGCTGGCGGTGCTGGCCGCCCTAGGGCTGTTCGTCGGCACGGTCTGGCTGTGGCCACGGCTGGCGCGGCGCGGCTGGCGGGCCGTGAGCGGCCGCGTCGGCCTGCTGCTGTCCACACAGTTGATGCTCTTCACGGCGGTCGGTCTCGCCGCCAACCAGGCCTTCGGCTTCTATGCGACCTGGGCCGACCTGTTCGGGCAGGAGAAGGGCCAGGGCGTGGTGGTGGACCACACGCCGACCGACGCGCCGCTGAAGGTCGTGGAGACCCGACGGGTCCCGGGGGCGGCCAGTGCGCGGCCGCAGTCGGGCGGACAGATCCAGAAGATCGCCGTCGTGGGCCGTACGACACACATCGCCACGCCCGCGTACGTGTATCTGCCGCCCGAGTACTTCCAGCCGCGGTACCGCACCCGCACGTTCCCGGCGGCGGTCGTGCTGACCGGGTATCCCGGAACGGCCCAGGCGCTGGTGGACAAGCTCGACTATCCGCGTACGGCCGCGAAGCTCGCCGAGGACGGCCGTATGCAGCCGATGATCCTCGTGATGATGCGGCCGACCGTGGCGCCGCCCAGGGACACGGAGTGCGTGGACATTCCGGGCGGCCCGCAGACCGAGACGTTCTTCGCCAAGGACCTGCCCGATGCCGTGAGCGGCCACTACAGGGTGGCCCGCGGGCAGGGCAGTTGGGGCATCATCGGCGACTCAACGGGCGGCTACTGCGCGCTGAAGCTCGCCATGCACCACCCGCGTGTGTACGCCGCCGGGGCGGGTCTTTCCGCCTACTACAACGCGCCGATCGACCCCACCACCGGCGATCTCTTCCACGGCGACAAGGAACTGCGCAATCGCGCGAACCTGTGGTGGTACCTCAAGCACATGCCGGCTCCGGACACTTCACTGCTTGTCAGCAGCAGCAAAGTTGGAGAATCCAACTACAAGGCCACGTTGAAGTTCATTGAACGGGTGAAGGCCACGAAGCTGACGCGGATCTCGTCGATCATCCTCGAAAGCGGAGGGCACAACTTCAACACCTGGCGGCGTGAGATTCCGGGGACGCTGGAGTGGATGAGCGGGCGGCTGGGCGGCAGGTGACCCGGCCCGCGAGGCTTTTTGATCTTGGTTCTTGGTCAATTCGAGGACAGATCTGATTCCTGATGCCGGATGAACGACTCGGGATGGCTGTGTTTTTACGGGGCGGGGCGCCAAGATTCGCCTACGCGCGGTAAGTTTCTGGCCATGCCACGTGGACGTCACCGTCATTCACCGCCCTTGCACAGGCTGCTGCCCCCGTCGGCGATAGCAGGCGTATCCGTCGTCTGCGCCCTTGCGCCGTGGGTGTTCACCGAGCCCTTGGTGCTGCGCGGCCTTGCCGCGGCCGCCGCGGCGACGGCGGTCGTCGGCGCGGTCGTCATGCGTCGCTGGGACACGCAGGCGGGCAAGCAGGTCGCCGACCTCACGCGCGCGCGTGCGAGCGACGAGTGGCGGCACGAGGAGCGGGTCGCGGAGCTGGAGAGCGACCTCGACGAGTCGCGCGAACTGCGCGTGAAGCTGGAGCAGCGGCTGCGGGCCAAGCGGACGGAGCTCGCCGGGCTGCGCAACGAGCACGCGTCGCTGCTGCGCCGGTACGCCACCGCGGAGACCGAGCGGGCGAGCGTCCTGGAGGAGCGCCGGGTCCTGGAGATAGAGGCGGCCACGCCCGCGCGTGCGTTGCCGCCGGTTCCGGTCGCCGCGAAGCCTTCCGCCGGGACGGTGAAGGAGACGGCGGACGCCGCCGAGGTGACCGAGGTCGCCGAGAACGCGGGGGGCGACGCGGAGGTCTCCGAGAGCGCTGAGAGCGCCGAGAACGCCGAGGACAAGGCGGCGGCTCCCGCGGTCTTCTCCCCGGAGGGGTCCCGGCTGTTCCTGCGGGCCAAGGAGGC
>CBFGZZ010000399.1:0-7503 GCA_965653385.1 uncultured Streptomyces sp.
GCCTGGGCGTGCGTTGTGTGTCGGGGCCGTGCCGGGGGGTGCGGGCGGGTGGGGCTTCTCGCCTGGCGGTTATTGGCCTCCGCGGGGTTTCCCTTGGGCGGGGGTGGTCGGAGAATACGGGGCTGGGACAGGTGAGCGGCGCGGGCGCTGCGTACGTATCGTCTGTTGAGGGGTCACGGCACGGCGGGCGAGAGGCGGCTACGGGCGATGACTCACGGTATGCATTCGGACACGCGCACCCCTTATCTCGATGGCGACCGGAACTGGCGGGACACGGCTTCCCGGTACGCGTTGCTTCCGTTGCGCGTCTTTCTGGGCGTCACCTTCATTTATGCCGGGCTGGACAAACTCACCGACAGTGCCTTCATGAAGGACTCCGGTGCGGGGTCGGTCGGCGACATGATGCGTGCCGTTCGTGACTCCTCGGCCATTCCGGCCATGGTGGACATGGCTCTGGAAAGTCCCGTCGGGTTTGGCTACACCATCGCCTTCGGTGAGCTGGCCGTCGGTATCGGGACGTTGATCGGGCTGTTCGCCCGACTGGCGGCGCTCGGTGGGGCGCTCATTTCGCTGAGTCTGTGGTTGACGGTGAGCTGGGCCTCCGATCCTTACTACTACGGCAATGACCTGGCTTATCTCATGGCCTGGCTGCCTCTTGTACTGGCGGGCGCCCCCATGTTGTCCGTGGATGCGGCGCTGCGTGGGCGGCGACGACAGCGGGCCGGCGGTTATCGGTAGTCGGCGGGGGGTCGGGGATCCGCTGCGCTGCGCTTGCGTATTCCTCGGGTCAGCACCCCTACCGCGCCTGCCAGGCAGAGGCCGCCTATGACCAGGGGGATCACCACGAACCAGGGTGTCTCCCAGGCGCTGCCCGCGTCTCCTGCGTAGACGATGCCCGTGACGGTCAGGAACGTGCCGGCGACCAGCCTGCCCGGCTGGAACTCATGACGTAGCACGGCTCACCTCCGCCTGTCCCACGCCTACGCTCAGATCGAGGTCCAGTGTGCCCGCCTCCTCGGTGCCCGTGGGCGGTGTCAGCGTCAGCTCCTTGTGTTTGCCCGGTGCCACGTCCACGTCCTGCTGGTCGTCGCCCGGCAGCTGGATGTCGCCCACCCCTACGTCGATGCTCAGCTGCACGGTCACGTCCTTGGGGACGATCACCTTCAGCCGGCCCACGCCTACGTCGGCTCTGGTGGTCAATGTCCTGTCCTCGGCGATGGTCAGGCGGGTCAGGTCAAGGGTGCCGACGCCCGTGCCGAGGTCGTACTGCTGCTGTACGTCCGCCACGGCCGCCGGTCGCCAGTTCCGCTCGACCCAGTGGGTGCTGATGTCCTTGGGCAGTGCAGCCGAGGCGGCCAGCAGGCCCGCGGTGACGATCGCCAGGAATATGGAGCCCGCTCCTGTGCGGCCCAGGAACGCGCTGACGGCTATGCCCAGGCCGAGGACGAGCAGCGCGCAGGCCAGGCCGGTCTGGAGGCTGGTGCCGAGGGCGTGGTCCTCCCAGGTCGCGCCGGTGCCGAGGGCGCCTGCCAGGAGGGCCAGCAGGAACACCCAGCCGCCGATCCAGCGGGGGCCGCGCGGCTTCGGCTGGGGGCGTCGGGTGCGTATGTCCCCGCGGCTGATCCAGGTGCCGAGGCCGATGTTGACCGCCGCCGAGATGTCGCGGTCGTGGGGGTCGCGAGGGCCCCAGAGATAGCCGGTGCCGCCCTCGTGGGTGCCGTCCTTGACGATGGGGTCGCGCCACCAGGAGGGGTAGGCGGTGGGGACCGGTGGGGCCTGGGCCTCCGGCGGGGCGTCGGCGACGGCCTGGGCGGCGAGCGGGTCGGGGTCGGGGGTGCCGCGGTGCCGGGACCAGTAGCCGGCGCCCGCCACGAGGAGGGAGAGGACAACAGCGAAGGCCAGCACACCGCCGTTCCTCAGCAGCGTCAGGAACACGCCGCAGCCGACCAGTGCGAACAGCACGGCTGTCAGCGCCTGGCCGTCGACGCGGCCGGTCAGCAACTTGCGCACCTCGTTCTCGTCCTCGTCGTCGTACGGGACGAAGAGCCAGGCGAAGCCGTAGAAGAGGAGGCCTATGCCACCGGTCGCGGAGAGTACGGCGAGGATGATCCGGAAGATCACCGGGTCCATGTCGCACTGCCGCCCGAGCCCGGCGCACACACCGGCCAGCATCTTGTGCCGACGGTCGCGCCGGAACTTGTGCGGCGGGTCGAGTGCCTCCGCTGCCACGCCCGCTTGCTCGGACGCGGCTGCCGGGCCGGACGTGGTGCCCGCGGTGGGCACGGCGTCCGGCTCGGGCACGGAGTCCGCGGCGGGCTGGTGATCTGTCATGTGTCCATGGTGACGGGCGGGTCGGTTCTGCGGGAGTCGGAATGACCCTGGTCGGACCCTGATATCGGCCCTGAGGAGGGGGCGGGGGAAGTGTTCGACGCGACGGATGTCGAAGATCAGGGGAGTATCGGGGGTCGACCCTGATGCCCTGGTGCTCCGACCGTGTGAACATCGATGGCATGCCGGAAGCCGCAGCAGCGCCACTCGTCGAACCGCGGCCGCCGCGCAAGCTCTACCGCAGCAGCGACGGACGCTGGCTCGGGGGCGTGGCGCGGGGGCTCGCCGGGCATCTCGGCCTGCCCGTGATCTGGGTGCGACTCGTCTTCGTCGGCCTGTTCATGGCGGACGGCCTGGGTGCGCTGCTGTATGCCGCGTTCTGGTTCTTCGTGCCGCTCGGCGTCGGCGGCGTCGGCGCGCAGCGGCCGTCCCCTTTCGCCACCGAGACCGCTCCCGACGGCCGACGCAGACTCGTCGCCCGCAAGCCGGACAAGGGGCAGATCGTCGCGCTGCTCCTCATGGTCGTGGTGGCGATGGTCTTCGTCGGCAGCGTGGACCTGGGCAGTGGCGCCAAGGCCTACCTCCTGCCCGCCGTGCTCGTCGGCGCGGGCGTCGCCCTGGTCTGGCGCCAGGCGGACAACTCCCGGCGGGCCCGCTGGATGGAGGTCGGCCGGCGTCGGCGCACCCTCACCCTGCTGCGTGCCGCGGGCGGCGTCGTGCTGGTCACGGCCGGGGTCTCCGGCATCTTCGTCCTCCAGGGCTCCGCCGCCCACCTCGGCTCCGTCCTCCAGGCGGCCCTGGCGGTCCTCGTCGGTATAACGCTCCTCGCGGGCCCGTATCTGGTCCGGATGACGCAGGACCTGTCCGAGGAACGACTGATGCGCATCCGCGCCCAGGAGCGCGCCGAAGTCGCCGCGCATGTCCACGACTCGGTGCTGCACACCCTGACCCTGATCCAGCGCAACGCGGAGAACGCGAACGAGGTCCGCCGCCTCGCCCGCGCCCAGGAGCGCGACCTGCGCACCTGGCTCTACAAACCCGAGGGCACCGGCAAGGACGAGGAGGACGAACCCACCAACCTCGCCGACGCCGTCCGGCGCAACGCCGCCGAGATCGAGGACAAGCACGGCGTCCCCATAGAGGTCGTGGTCGTCGGCGACTGCCCGCTCGACGAGAGAATCGGTGCGCAGATGCAGGCCGCGCGCGAGGCGATGGTGAATGCCGCGAAGTACGGTGGCGAGGGCGGCGCCGTGCAGGTCTACGCCGAGGTGGAGGGAAAGACCGTCTTCGTGTCCGTCCGGGACCGCGGTCCGGGCTTCGACCTCGACTCGATACCCGCCGACCGCATGGGTGTCAGAGAATCGATCATCGGCCGTATGGAGCGCAACGGCGGTACCGCCCGGCTCCGGGCGGTGCCCGACGGCGGTACGGAGGTCGAGCTGGAGATGGAGAGGGCGGAGAAGACGTCATGAGTGACCCGACCGAGGCGAACGAGCCTGTGGAGTCGACCGGCGAAAGCGCGGTCGAGCGGCATGTGCGCGTGGTCCTCGTCGACGACCACCGCATGTTCCGTACCGGAGTCCAGGCCGAGATCGGCCGGACCGAGCAGACCGGCGTCGAGGTCGTCGGGGAGGCCGACGACGTCGACCAGGCGGTCACGGTCATCACCGCGACACGGCCCGAGGTCGTCCTCCTCGATGTGCACCTCCCGGGTGGCGGCGGAGTCGAAGTCCTGCGCCGCTGCGCCCCGTTGATGGCGGACGCCGAGCAGCCCGTCCGCTTCCTCGCCCTGTCCGTCTCGGACGCGGCGGAGGACGTGATCGGGGTGATCCGGGGTGGTGCGCGCGGCTATGTGACGAAGACGATCACCGGCACCGACCTGGTCGACTCCATCTTCCGGGTCCAGGACGGCGACGCCGTGTTCTCGCCTCGCCTGGCCGGGTTCGTCCTGGACGCCTTCGCCTCGACGGACGCGCCGCCGGTCGACGAGGACCTCGACCGGCTCACCCAGCGCGAGCGGGAGGTGCTGCGGCTGATCGCGCGGGGGTACGCGTACAAGGAGATCGCCAAGCAGTTGTTCATCTCCGTCAAGACGGTCGAGTCGCATGTGTCGGCGGTGCTGCGCAAGCTCCAGTTGTCGAATCGGCATGAGCTGACTCGGTGGGCTACGGCGCGGCGTCTGGTGTGAGATTCGCCCCGGTGCACCGGGGCGCCGGCTCGGTCACGCGACCCGTGTGGCCCCCGCGAACGGCATCTCGTCCAGCGGGGCCACCCGGACCGGGGCCGAGGGGTTCGGGGCGTGGATCATCTGGCCGTTGCCGATGTAGAGGCCCACGTGGCTGATACCTGAGTAGAAGAACACCAGGTCGCCCGGGAGCAGTTCGGAGCGGGAGACGCGGCGGCCGGCGTCGATCTGCGCGTAGGTCGTGCGGGGGAGGGAGAGACCGGCCGAGCGGTAGGCGGCCTGGGTGAGGCCGGAGCAGTCGAAGGCGTCGGGGCCGGTCGCGCCCCAGACGTAGGGGCTGCCGAGCTTGGAGTATGCGTACGAAACGGCTGCCGCCGCACGGGCGTTGGGGGCCTGGGCCGTGGCCGAGCCGGGGGCCGTCAGGGCGTCGCGGGTGCCGGTCGAGGAGCGGGCGGCGCGGTCCGTGCCGTTCGTCTGGAGCCGGGCGCGCTCCTCGGCGGTCAGCCGGGCGAGCAGGGTGCGGGCGGTGTCCAGCTTGCCGTTGATCGTCCTGCTGTGGCGTTGCAGTTCCGCCTGGCGGGACTTGAGCGAGGTCAGTTCGATGTGGGCGGCCCCGCGCAACTGCTCGATCTCGCGCAGTTGGCTGCGGACGCTCGCGACGGAGGCCGCCTGACGGTTGCCGGCGCGTTCGGCGAACTCCGCGCCGTCGAGGTAGCGGTCGGGGTCGCCGGAGAGGGCGAGTCGGAGGGCCGGGTCGAGGCCGCCGTCGCGGTACTGCGCCGCGGCCAGCGAACCGAGCCTCTCCCGTGCCGAGTTGAGGCTCTCCGTCTTGCGGGCGGCCTCGTCCTGAAGTGTCCTGATCCGCTGCTCGGCCGCGTTCGCCTGCTCCTTCGCGCCGTTGTACTTCTCGGTCGCGACCTCCGCCTCCTGGTACAGCTTGTCCACCTTCGCCTTCACCTGCGCCGGAGTCAGCTGCGGCTCGGCATGTCCCGTCCCGTCGAAGCCCGTCGCCGTCGCCGCGCCCGCCAGGGCGATCGTCCATGCCGTGCGGGCCGTACTGCCGCCGGCCGAGCGCTGACGGGGCTTTCGGTGTGCTGCCACGTGGACTTGCACGTCCTTTCGTACGACCGCCTCGTCCCGTACGTCCGCCAGGGCGGTGGCCGTACGACCGTCCCCGGCGGGAGCGGTCCGCCCCGGGGGGAGCGGCGGGCGTACGAGCGCCTGGGGGTGCGGACGTACGGCCGCCCGGGGGCGGGTCACGCGTCCGGCGGCGGCCTGCACAGGGGGAGCGGGCCGCCGCCGGACTTTCTCGGCGGTGGTGTCCGACTGCCGCCCCTGGCCCGGGCGGCGGTGGGGAGCCGGTCACCTGGTGGAGGACGCTAAACCTCTGTGTGTCGGTCCGGTAACGCGTTGTGCGGAAGTGCCGGGAGCAGACCGGGGGATGACCGTAAGTGAGCGTGATCCCGGGTTGGGGGCGTCGTGTTCACGCTGTGTGCTGACCGATGTGGCGGAAGCGGGGGCGGGGCGGGGGCGTCGGATGCTATGGGCGCATATATGCATGATCGAGAAGGATGGCAGGGGTGCGGTGGCAGGGGTGTCGGTGGGGCTGGCTAGGCTCCGGCGTCATGGACGTACTCATCCACCTTTTCGTCGGCCTGCACATCATCGGTATCGCCGCCCTGCTCGGTGGCTTCCTCACCCAGATGAAGGCGATGGGCCAGGGCGCCGCCCGGTTCGTCCCCGCGATGCTGCACGGCGCGCTGACCATGCTGGTCACCGGGGTGATCCTCGTCGGCCTCAATCAGGCGGACGACCAGCCCGTCGACAACGTCAAGATCGGCGTGAAGCTGGCACTGCTGGTCGTGATCCTCGGGCTCGTGTACGTGAAGCGGGACGAGGAGACGGTGGACAAGCGGCTGTTCGGGGTGGTGGGACTGCTGACCGTGGCGAACATCTTCATCGCCGTGTTGTGGACGTGACGTCCGTCTCCGGGGTCCTGGCTCCGGCTCCGGTTGCATAGCCGGGGTGGGTGTAGGCCCAGAACGCGCCTGCCGTGACCGCCAGCCAGGCCGCCACCGCGATCCACATCAGTGCCTCGCCGGGGCCATCGAGCCAGGGGACGTCCAGGGTGGTGGCGACAGAGAGGGTCGCCGCGGCCGTCATGCCGAGCGGGAACACGGTGGCCCAACGCCTTATGTCGTAGCGCGGCCGTGGCCAGGCGATCTCGGCCAGCAGCAGCGCGGCGTACCAGGCGAGGTCGAGGACCAGCAGGGCGACGGTCACCGTGTGCAGGGTGCTGGTGTCGTCGTCGTTCCAGAGGTGGAGGCGGGCGCTGTCGGCGGCGAAGAGTTTCGATCCGGCGAGCGCCGAGATGGCGAGCGCGCCGCCCGCCACCCAGTGGTCGCCGGTGCCGTGGGCGACCTGCCGTAGGTCGAAGCGGGCCAGGGCGACGACGTAGAGCACCAGGCCGAGCCAGAACAGTACGAGGGCCGCGTGGGCGAGCCACGCCGAGGCCTCGGTCACGGCGAGCGTCGCGCCCAGGACGGCGAGGCCCTCGGTGGCCACGCAGCCCAGGAACACGGCGCCGGGCATGCCGCGGTGCCAGTGGCGTACGACGGCGACGAGGAGGCCCGGCCAGAGGATGGCCGCGAGGGCCAGGAGGGCCTTGGCGAGGGTCTGCCAGCCGAGGACGCTGAAGCGGGTGCCAAGGACGGTCGTCGCGGCGATGGCTGTCAGGGCGGCCGGGGTGGCTGCCTCCTTCACCCATCTGTTGCGGTCCCACAGGAGGCGTGCGGTGAAGTCGCCGGCGAGGGCGAGCCAGGTTGCGGAGGCCAGGGCGAGGGCGATGCGGGAGAGGGTTTCGTAGCCGGTCTGGTGCAGGGTCACCGACAGGATGCCGGTTGCCATGACTGCGGCGCCGGCTGTGGGGGGACGTTGCGACCACCAGGTGCGGAGGGGGGATGCGGAGGTGGTGGTGGCGGGCATGGGTC
>CBFGZZ010000400.1:0-7490 GCA_965653385.1 uncultured Streptomyces sp.
CGGCCCCGTCGGAAACGGCCCCTGGCGCCTCGTACGTACGAGGCGCCAGGGGCCGTTCTCCGTGTCACGCCGGCCTTCAGGCCGGGCGGGCCGGGCCGCCGCCTCAGCCGCGCCCCCCGTTGCCGTTCCCGTTCGACTGGCCCTGCCACCAGCCCTCGGGGATCGAGAAGGTGGGCGTCGGGAACGTACCGCCGTCCGTGCCGCCGTCGGCGCCGCCGTTGTTGCCACCGTCTCCGCCGCCGATCAGACCGCCGATGAGGCCGCCGCCGTCGCCGTTGTTCCCGTCGTCGTTGCCGTTGTCGTCGCCGTCGTCGTCACCCCGGCCCTTGTCCTCGTCGTCCGGGATGTGCACGCGCTTGAAGTTCTCGACGGGCTTGCCATCCAGAGCGCCGATCATGGCGTCGCGCCAGATCGGGCCGGGGACGCGGCCGCCGTAGACCAGGTCGTTGTACACGCCGCCGATGTAGATGTTGCGCATCTTGACCTTCTGGGTGGCGCTGCCGACCCAGACGGCGCCCGAGAGGTTCGGCGTGTAGCCGACGAACCAGGCGTTGCGGCGCTCGTCCGTCGTACCCGTCTTGCCGGCGCTGTCGCGGTCGGTGAGACCGGCCTCCTTGCCGGTACCGGAGTCGACCACGCCCTGGAGGAGGTTGTTGATGGTGTCCGCGGTCTGCTCGGACATCGCGCGCGAGCAGGTCGACTTCGGGACCTCCAGGGACTTCTGCTGGCCGCCGACCTTCTGCGAGATCGACTCGATGGCGATCGGCGTGCAGTACATGCCCCGGGAGGCGAAGGCGGCGTACGCGCTCGCCATCGTCAGCGGGGAGAGGCCGATGGAGCCGAGGGCGATGGCGGGCTTCTCCGGGAGCTTGTCGCCGTTGCCCTGGCGGACCTGGAGCTTGTCGGTGACGTTGACCACCGGGCAGAGGCCGATGTCGGCGATCATCTGCACGAAGTAGGTGTTGACCGACAGCTCCATCGCCTTCTTCAGGCGGTAGGGGCCGCGCTCCGACTCGCTCTCGTTCTCCAGCTTCTCGTTGTTGATGTTGGTCCACGGCGTGCTGTCACACGTCTGCACCGGGCTCGGGTACGGCATCTCGAACGGCGACGAGTACTCCTGCGTCGGCGGCCGGCCCTCCTCCAGCGCGGCCGCCGCGACGAACGGCTTGAACGTCGAACCGGTCGGGAAGCCGAAGTTCGAGCCGCCGTACGCCTTGTCGACGGAGTAGTTGAGCTCGGTCTCGTTCTTGCCGAAGCCGTACGGCTTCGACTGGCCCATGCCGAGGATCTTGCCGGTGCCGGGCTCGACCAGGGTGGTCGCGGCGGCGACCTTGTCGTCCTGGTAGACGTGCTCCTTGAGCGAGGCCTGGACCGATTCCTGGGCCTGCGGGTCGAGGGTGGTCGTGATGGTCAGGCCGCCCTGGTTCCAGATCTTGGCGCGGGCCTCGCGGTTCTTGCCGAAGACCGGGTCGCTGAGGAAGACCTTCTCGACGTACTGGCAGAAGAAACTGGCGCCCTTGACCGCCGTGATGCAGCCGTTCTTGGGCTTGCTGACCTTCAGCCCCAGCGGCGTCTCCTTGGCCTTGTCGGCCTCCGCCTGGGAGACGTCGCCGAGGTCGGCCATGCGCTGGAGGACGATGTTGCGCCGCTTGGTGGCCTCGGCCTCGTCGTTGACCGGGTCGTAGCGGCTGGGCGACTGGACGATGCCCGCGAGCAGCGCGGCTTCCTGGAGCTTGAGGTCCTTGGCGGACTTGGAGAAGTAGCGCTGGGCGGCGGCCTCGACGCCGTACGCCTGCTGGCCGAAGAACGTGATGTTCAGGTAGTTCTCGAGGATCTTCTTCTTGCCGAGCTCCTCCTCGACCTGGATCGCGTACTTCAGCTCCTTGATCTTGCGGCCGAGGGTCTGCTGGGTGGCCTGCTGGACCTTCGTCGCGTCGTCGCCGGCCTCCTCGACGAAGACGTTCTTCACGTACTGCTGCGTCAGCGTCGACGCGCCCTCGCTGACCCCGCCGCTCTGGGCGTTGCGGTTGAGGGCGCGCAGGATGCCCTTCAGGTCGACCGCGCCGTGCTGGTAGAAGCGGGCGTCCTCGATCGCGACGATCGCCTTCTGCATGTACGGCGAGATGTCCTTGAGGTCGACCACCGTGCGGTCGCGTGAGTAGACCGTGGCGAGCGTGCCGCCCTTGGCGTCGAGGATCGTGGTGCGCTGGCTCAGCGGTGGCGTCTTGAGGTTGGCCGGTAGCTCGTCGAAACTCTCGACCGAACCCTTGGCCGCGAGTCCCAGCGCGCCTACGGCGGGCAGTGCGATACCGGCCAGCACGGCTCCCGCGAGCACACTGACACCGAGGAACTTGGCGGCCTGCTGCGTTGGCGACAGACCACCGCCGGAGCGCTTCTTTGGCATGGAGGCAGCCTAAACCGTAGAGATGAGCGAACCGAGGGCCGACCGTGCGGGAGCCGCGAAGGGCACGGCGGGCCGAGGTGAGCCATGGCACGGCAAAGTCAGCCGCTTACCTTCCCATTTTCCGGACAGGCGTGCAGGCCTTGGCCTAAGCTGCTCTCAACTGTCACAGCAGTGCGGCCACGTATCAATACGTCCGGCGACCCCGAATCGTTGCGGAGGTTCCCCACTTTTTTGGTGGGCGCGTGTCCGAATCCGCCTTGTGTGTCATCCGGCGTCCGTTGTGACTCAACAGAACTGTCCCGGTTTGCCGGGAAGGTCATGTATGTCGCCAGCTCACTCCCCCGGGTGATCTGCCGCTTACGCATAGTCCGTTCGGGCCATTCAAGATTGGGCCCGAAGGGGGTGTTGCGCTGTGCCCACCTTCCGTAACGTCCTCAACTGGCGGCGGTGAATATGCCGCTGCCGCCGTGGGGGAGCCTCGATTCGGGAGAGGACGGCGCCGGTATGGGCTGGGTAGTCGACTGGAGTGCGCAGGCGGCCTGCCGCACTACCGATCCGGATGAACTGTTCGTTCAGGGAGCAGCGCAGAACAGGGCCAAGGCGGTGTGCACCGGCTGCCCGGTGCGCACGGAGTGCCTGGCGGACGCGCTGGACAACCGCGTCGAGTTCGGCGTGTGGGGAGGAATGACGGAGCGCGAGCGCCGCGCACTGCTGCGCAGGCGGCCCACCGTGACCTCCTGGCGCCGGCTGTTGGAGACGGCGCGTACGGAGTACGAGCGGGGGGCAGGCATCCTGCCGCTCGATGACGACGAGGTGTACGAGAACTATGCGGCGGTGAGCTGAGGGCCCGGGACTCCGGGGACTCCCGGGCCTCCTCGGGCGGGGCCCGCGCGGGACTCACTCGGACCCGCTCGGACCTCAGGCGTCGACCGCGGCGCCAGGCAGCTCCGGCCGATGGGCCGCGAGCCGGTTGCCGATGTCCCGCAGTCCCGCGAGGTCGTGCACATCGCCGGGCAGCGCGGCCACTTCGGCGACGGCCACCTCGGGGTGCAGCGCGGTGAAGCGGTCGCGTGTGCGCTGCTCGCGGGAGAGCAGCCGCATGCGCTCGGCGTGCAGCCTCAGCAGGCCTGCGGTGAGTTGGTCGACGGACCGCTCCACATGCGGGGTGGCGGGGTGCGGTTCGTCCGTGGCCGCGGTGCGCTCGGGGTCCGTGGCGGCGGGGGAGCCTGCGTCGGGAGCCGGTGCCTCGGAAGCGGCCGGTTCTGAACTGTCGTACGTGTCGGGGGAGTTACGAAGTCCAGCTTTCCCGCCCTCCTGATCCACAATGCGGGGCTCTTCAAGATTTTCCGCGGCGGCGAGCGCCCGCTCGGCCGACAGCCGGTCGGCGCCGCTGCCGTGGACCCGGTTGAGCACCAGACCCGCCAGCGGCATGTCCTCGGCGGCCAGCCGCTCCACGAAGTACGCGGCCTCCCGCAGCGCGTCCCGCTCCGGTGCCGCCACCACCAGGAACGCCGTCCCGGGCGCCTGGAGCAGCTTGTACGTCGCGTCCGCGCGCGTGCGGAAGCCGCCGAACATCGAGTCCATGGCGGCCACGAAGGTCTGTACGTCCTTCAGCAGCTGCCCGCCGAGCAGCTTGCCGAGCGCGCCCGTCATCATCGACATGCCGACGTTCAGGAACTTCATCCCCGCACGCCCGCCGACCTTCGCCGGGGCCAGCAGGACGCGGATCAGCTTGCCGTCCAGGAACGAGCCGAGCCGCTTGGGCGCGTCCAGGAAGTCCAGTGCCGAGCGGGACGGGGGCGTGTCGACGAGGATCAGGTCCCACTCGTCCTTGGCCCGCAGCTGGCCCAGCTTCTCCATCGCCATGTACTCCTGCGTGCCCGCGAAGCCCGCCGAGAGCGACTGGTAGAAGGGGTTGCCCAGGATGGCGGCCGCCCGCTCGCCGTCCGCGTGCGCCTCGACGATCTCGTCGAAGGTGCGCTTCATGTCGAGCATCATCGCGTGCAGCTCGCCGTCGCCCTCCACGCCCTTCACCCGGCGCGGGGTGTTGTCCAGCGAGTCGATGCCCATCGACTGGGCGAGCCGGCGCGCCGGGTCGATGGTGAGCACGACCACCTTGCGGCCCCGCTCGGCCGCCCGCAGCCCCAGCGCCGCCGCGGTCGTCGTCTTGCCGACGCCGCCAGAGCCGCAGCACACCACGATGCGGGTCTTCGGGTCGTCGAGCAGCGGGTCGAGGTCGAGGACGCGCGCGGGGGAGAGGTGCGGGGCGTGGTGGCGGGTCGCGACCTGCGCCTGGGCCGGTTCCGGACGACTCATGACATCCCCTGCTTCCGACGTACCGCGTACGGCTCCCGACTTGTGAACGGACTCATGTGAGGCCCTGTTCCCGCAGCTCGCCCGCGAGTTCGTACAGGCCTGCCAGGTCCATGCCCTCGGCGAACAGCGGCAGTTCGTGCGCCGGCAGCCCCAACTCCGCCAGGACCGCCCGCTGCTCGTGCTCCAGCGTGTACCGCTCGGTGTACTCGTCGGCCTGGGTCAGCAGCGGGTCCACCAGCCGCTCGGCGTTCCCGCCGCGCCGCGCCCCGCCGAGCCCGGCCGAGGACAGTGACTTGGCGACGGCGGCGCGCGGCACACTGCGTACGAGTTCCAGATCGGCGGCGTCCAACACCTCGGGCCGCACCATGTTCACGATGATCCGCCCCACCGGCAGTCGCGCCGACCGCAGCTCGGCGATCCCGTCCACGGTCTCCTGGACGGGCATCTCCTCCAGCAGCGTCACCAGGTGCACGGCCGTCTCGGACGACTTCAGCACCCGCATCACGGCCTGCGCCTGATTGTGTATCGGCCCGATCCTGGCGAGCCCGGCGACCTCGTCGTTCACGTTCAGGAAGCGGGTGATGCGTCCGGTGGGCGGCGCGTCCATGACGACGTAGTCGTAGACGAACCGGCCTGCCTTGTCCTTCCTGCGTACGGCCTCACAGGCTTTGCCGGTGAGGAGCACGTCACGCAGGCCCGGCGCGATGGTGGTGGCGAAGTCGATGGCGCCGAGCTTCTTCAGGGCCCGGCCCGCACCGCCCATCTTGTAGAACATCTGGAGGTAGTCCAGAAGGGCCAGTTCCGGGTCGATGGCGAGGGCGTACACCTCCCCGCCCCCTGGAGCGACGGCGATCTTCCGCTCCTCATAAGGCAGCGCCTCTGTCTCGAAGAGCTGCGCGATGCCCTGCCTGCCCTCGACCTCGACGAGAAGCGTCCGCTTCCCCTCCGTCGCGAGGGCGAGCGCGAGCGCGGCGGCGACCGTGGTCTTTCCGGTCCCGCCCTTGCCGCTGACGACCTGGAGCCTGCTCACGTCTTCGAGCCTAACCAGTCGCGGCGCGAGTCACGCGGCAGCCTGTGGATAACTTGGACGTGGTCGGCCGCATGGCCCCCTGCGGGCAACGGATAAAGTCGGCCACATGACCAAGTGGGAATACGCAACCGTGCCGCTGCTCGTCCACGCCACGAAGCAGATTCTGGACACCTGGGGCGAGGACGGCTGGGAGCTCGTCCAGGTCGTGCCCGGGCCGAACAACCCCGAGCAGCTCGTGGCCTACCTGAAGCGGGAGAAGCAGGCGTGAGCGCGGTCGAGGCGAAACTCGTCGAGCTGGGCCTGACGCTTCCGGAGGTCGTCCCTCCGCTGGCCGCGTACCAGCCGGCCGTCCAGTCGGGGGTGTACGTGTACACCGCCGGGCAGCTGCCGATGGTGGAGGGCAAGCTTCCGGTCATCGGCAAGGTCGGCGCCGAGGTCACCGCCGAGGAGGCCAAGGACCTCGCCCGTATCTGTGCCCTCAACGCTCTCGCCGCCGTGAAGTCGGTGGCCGGCGATCTGGACCGCATCGCGCGCGTGGTGAAGGTCGTGGGCTTCGTGGCGTCGGCCTCCGACTTCACGGGGCAGCCGGGTGTCATCAACGGCGCCAGCGAGCTCCTTGCTGAGGTCCTCGGCGACAAGGGCGTGCACGCGCGCAGCGCGGTGGGCGTCGCCGTGCTGCCGTTGGACGCGCCGGTGGAGGTCGAGGTTCAGGTGGAGCTGACGGGGGCGTAGGCCTTCGGCGGTGCGGTCGTCGGGTGCCGGTCGCCGGGTGTCGGACGTGGTGTCCGCTCGTGGTGACCGGTCGTCGCGTGCCGGCGGCCGAAGCCGTGGAGCTGCAGTCTGTCCGGTGCTGTCGCCTGATGGGCCCGCGTCCGGCCCTAGATGAGCCCGTGCTCCTCCAGGTAGTCCAACTGTGCCCGTACGGACAGCTCGGCCGCCGGCCACAGGGAGCGGTCCACGTCCGCGTACACGTGGGCGACCACCTCGGCCGGTGAGCCGTAGCCGTCCTCCACGGCCGTCTCTACCTGGGCGAGGCGGTGGGCGCGGTGGGCGAGATAGAACTCGACGGCGCCCTGGGCGTCCTCCAGGACGGGGCCGTGGCCCGGGAGGACGGTGTGGACGCCGTCGTCGACCGTGAGGGACCTGAGCCGCCGCAGCGAGTCCAGGTAGTCGCCGAGGCGGCCGTCGGGATGCGCCACGACCGTCGTGCCGCGGCCCAGGATCGTGTCGCCGGTCACCACGGCCCGGTCCGCCGGGACGTGGAAGCAAAGCGAGTCGGCGGTGTGGCCGGGCGTCGGTACGACCCGCAGCTCCAGTCCGCCGACACTGATCACGTTCCCGGCGGCCAGCCCTTCGTCGCCGAGCCGCAGCGCCGGGTCGAGGGCACGCACACGTGTGCCGGTCAGTTCGGCGAAGCGTACGGCGCCCTCGGCGTGGTCCGGGTGGCCGTGGGTGAGCAGGGTCAGGGCGATGCGCTTGCCGGCCTGCTCGGCCGTCGCTACGACGTTGCGCAGATGCCCCTCGTCCAGCGGGCCGGGGTCGACGACCACCGCCAGGTCGGAGTCCGGCTCGGACAGGAGCCAGGTGTTGGTGCCGTCCAGGGTCATCGCGGAGGGGTTGGGCGCGAGGACGTTGACGGCGCGGGGGGTGGCGGGGCCGGAGAGGACCGCGCCTCGCGGCTGGCCGGGGAGGGCTGCTGCGTCCGTCATGCGAGGGGGCCTTCCAGGTCCAGGTCCGGGT
>CBFGZZ010000401.1:0-7478 GCA_965653385.1 uncultured Streptomyces sp.
GCGGCGTCCTCGGCCAGGCACGCCGCCGCGGCGGCGGCCACTGACGCCAGCCGGGCGCAGCAGGCCCGGCAGGCGGCGGTGAAGGCCAACGATGCGGCGGACGGGGCACGGAAGGCGGCTGACGCGGCCGAGCAGGCCGGGATCGCGGCCGAGGCCGCGGGGCAGGCGGCCGGAGCCGCGGCCAGCGCGGGGGTCAACGCGGCTGCTGCCGCGACGGCTGCCGCCGAGGCCGGACGCTGGGCGGGTGAAGCAGGCTCCAAGTCCACCGAGGCGCAGGCGGCGGCGACCAGGGCCAACCGGCTCGCCGGCCAGGCCACGCGTGCCGCCAACGCATCCCAGGCCAACGCCAAGCAGGCGGCCACGGCCGCCCGGCAGTCGCGCAAGGCCGCCAATGACGCCGCGGACCATGCCGAGGCCGCCGCCATCGCGGCGAACAAGGCCGCCGACGAGGCGGGCAAGGCGGTGGACGCCGCAAAGGAGTCCACGGCTGCGGCGAACGCGGCCACCGAGGCCGCCAACAACGCACAGAAGGCAGCCAACCAGGCCAAGACCGTCGCGGAACTCGCCCGCAAGGCCGACGCCGAACGCCTGGCCCAGCAGCAGGACGAGAACGTCCTGGCTGCCGAGGAGGCCAAGAGGGCCTATGACCGCCGGGTCACTGTCGCCGAGTGGGAGGCCGGGCGGATCCAGCAGCTCAACGCCGCGACGCAGAAGCTGCGGGAAGAAGCCACCACGGCCACCGACCCGAAGGTCGTGGCAGCCAAGGGCCGGGAACTCGCGGTCAACCTGCTCACCACGGGCGGGGCCTGGACCCGTGTCGCCGCCGAGACAACCCTTGAGGGCACGGACGCGGACGTGACCGAGTTCGTGCGCGACGGTCTGACGGTGGCCATGGAGCAGGACGACCGCGCCAGTGCGGGGCACATCGCCACCACCACCGACAAGCAGGCGCAGCAGCAGGCCGCCGTGGCCGTACTGGACAAACCGATCGACCAGGTGAGGGAGTTCCTGCGCACCCGGGCCTACCCGGGCAAGGAGCACGACGACCGTGTCGCTGTGGCCCAGATCATGGCGAAGGGCGGGCCGGGCGTGAAGGCCGCCGCCAACAAGGCCCTGGACGGTACCGCCTCCGACGTGCACCAGTTCCTGGAAGTCGGCCAGTACAAGGCCCGCGAGGAGGACGACCGCGTCGCGGTCTCCCAGGCCATGGCAGCCGGTGGACCCGAGGTCAAGGCAGCGGCGCAGGCCGCGCTGTCGGGACCGCCGTCGCACCAGCGGGCGTTCCTGCAGACCGGTCTGTACAAGGCACAGCAGCGCGACGCCAACGCCGCCGCCCACATCGCCGAGATCGACATCCTGCTGGCGGCGGCCGACCGGTCGGCCGCACTCGCCCACAAGGACGCCGCCGAGGCCCAGCGGGTGGCCGCCCAGGCTCGAAAGGACGCCGCCGAAGCCGTCAAGTGGGCCGACAAGGCCCAGAAGTCCGCCGACGAGGCCGCCGACTACGCCGAGCAGGCGGACAGGTCCGCCGATCAGGCGGCCAAGTCGGCAGAACGTGCCGCCGAGTCCGCCAAGAAGGCCCAGAGCGCGGCCGCTTCCGCACGAGCGGACGCGCGAGCGGCCAACCGCTCCGCGGAGCAGGCCGTGAGGTCCGCCGGCCTGGCCTCGAGCTATGCCTCCCAGGCCAATACCGCGGCGTACCAGGCAGCCGAATCCGCCGCCGCCGCGGGCAAGGACGCCAAGGCGGCAGCCAAGGCCGCGACCCAGGCCCTGAAGACCGCGGCCGACAAACTGGTCGCGGAGCTGAAGGCCCAGATCCAGAAGGAGCTGGGTGAGGACGACAAACCCCTCTCCGAGAAGGAGTGGCAGAAGCTCATCACGAAACGGCTGTACGAGGCCGAAAAGAACATCGTGACGAGCGGGGACCTGCGGCCGGGCGAGACGATTCTCATCTGCGCCAGCGGCGGTCCCGGGGTGATAGGCGGGTGCACCGAAAGTACTTACCTTGAACGTCTGGTCGCCTGGTACACCGGTGCGTTCGAAATCGAGGAATGCCTCCAGAAAGTCAAGGCGAAGTGTCTTGACGACCTCGTACTCAGTGCCCTCAAGATCAAGGCGCTGAAGGGGCTGAAGTCATGTGAGAAGGCCACGGTCTCCGTGTCGGGCGCACGCGCTCCGATGTCCGACCAGCGCGCGAGGTCGGCGGCGGCCACCGTCCGGGCGGCCGCCGCCAAGTGCCCCAACGGCCGCCTGTCGGACAAATTGCCGCAGGGACTGAGCAAGAAGTACGTGCATGCCTACGAGGAGATCAGGGCGGGGAGGGGATCGCCGAGGATCGACGACGAAACCGGAATGCAGAAGGTTTTCAGGGGAGATGCGGTCCATGAGAAGCCTTGGGCCGGTGCTCTGGAATTCAACGTGCCGGGCGCCGATCCCAACAACGCTCGCATCCTGGTGAAGACCCTTCCTGACGGTAGGAAGGTCATGGGATGGTCGAAGGACCACTACAAGACGATCAAGCCATTTACTGCGCCGCATTTCCCCGATGACGGCTGGCGGTAGTCGAGCAATGCGGCGGTAGCGGAGGAGGGCGCCGAGTCCAGGATGCGCCTCAGGCTGACCGAAGGTGACCTGAGGCGCATCCCGAGCAGTGCCTTGGCCAGGTCTGGGCGGGCGCGACGGGCCGGCTGTGTCGAGGTCGCGGAGCGTCGGTAGAATCAGTGTCCTCATAAGGAAGTGTGATGCGAACATCAGGTCGAGGCGGCGAGGGCCAGAAGTACGCTCTGACCTCGGACGAGGACGAGACCGACTTCTGGGGCTTTGCTCGCGAGGCCGAGGGGTTCTTCACGCCGCTGCCGGGGGAAGAGGACGGGGCACGTCGAGTGCTCCTCACGGGCTGCTCTCCACAGGGCGGTCTGCTGAAGAGCCTCGACCACGTCGGCACTCGTCGTGCCGAGGCGGGGAACGCCTCGTTCGACATCCTTGACGCCGACGGTGCCACCATGGGGTCTTACTTCGTCAACTGGGTGACCGTTGTCGACGTCCAGCCCTCCGCCTGCGGAGCAGACCTCGTGGATCTCACGGTGACGTTGTGGTGTGACGACGCTCTGCGGGGAGCAGGCGATGTGTGGGACCTGATCCGGGAGGGTCGCCTGGATCGCACCGGGATGTGGCACGAACTCGACGCCGAGGGCAGGCGGGCGTGGCTGTCGGTCGCGTTGTCGTCCCGGGAGTATCGACGCCGGGGGAAAGCCGACGCTCCCTCCGGCCAGGTGTTCACGCTGGACGGGCGGCACGTGGTCGACATGGACGGCTTCTACTGCGCGCTCGGTGAAGCCATCAACGGGCCGGGCGGCTACTTCGGTTGGAACCTCTCTGCTGTGGACGACTGCCTGAGCGGCGGCTGGGGCGCATCGCCTCCGTTCACCCTGCAGATGGAGAACTCGGTCGAGGCCAGAGCACGGTTGGTGGAGCACAGTCCCACCGATGAGGGCGAGGCGACCGAGTTCGACCGGCTGCTGGAGATCTTCGAGGAGCGGGGCGTCCACGTAGCCCTGCGGTGACTGGTGGATGTCCTCAATCCTCGAGATCCACCCGCACCGTCGGCAAGTCCGTCCCCACCAGCCGCACCACCGCGCTGTTGGAACGGGGCAGCGTGCGCAGGCGGGCCACGGGGTCGTCGGCGGGGAGGACGTGGGCCGTTCCCTCGTGCCACCGGCCCCCGATCCGCACCCGCACGCGCGGGTCCGCGCGGATGTTGCGGACGTACTGAGTTCTGGGGGCCCATGTGCCCGTCCGCGGTACTAGCGTCCCAGAAAGATCGGGTTCGTGAACGCCGCCAACGCCCCCGGCAGCGGTCCCACCGCAGCCTCGTGCCGCAGCTCCGCCCGCACGTAGGCCGCGTAGGAGGGCGTCGTACGCCACTCCACGACCCCCGAACCGGCCACCGGCAGCGGTGGGCTGGTGAACAGGACGCCCTGGTCGGTCACGAAGCGGACCGTGCAGCGGGGGGCGCCCGAGGCCTCCAGGCGTACCGTCACCGGGCTGTTCCGGTCGACCTTCAGCCGTTCACCGATGCCGGCGTGCTCGCCCCTCGCGCCGGACACGCCGAAGGCCAGCGACACGTTCTTCGACTCGGCCACGTACGACCGCCCCGCCCGGATGCCCTCCTGGATCGCCTCGCGCGTCAGGTCGTCCGCCAGGACCACCGTCTGCGGGCTGCCGACCGGGTCGGGGTCGCGGTGGGCGTCGCTGTTGCCCATGGCCGGGATCCAGTCACGGCCCTCCCGCACCGAGGCCACCAGCATGCTGTCCCAGTCGGCCAGGCTCACCTCGTCGTCCGGCGTGTACGGCCCGTTCCACACCTCGACCGCGTCCACCTCGCCGAAGCCGAACTTCCAGTTGCAGCCGACGCAGGTGGCGTGCGGGTGGGCGGGTACGACGAGGCCGCCGGCCTTGCGGATCTGCCGGGCGAACCGGCCGAAGCGGTTGTCCCGGGCCCGGTAGCGCCAGTCCACGAAGGTGCCGGGTTCGGTGCCGAGTGCCACCACGTGGCCGTTGCGGGTCGTGACCTCCTCGCCCAGCATGATCAGCAGGTCGTCGCCGGCCAGGTCCGCCCAGTGCGCGTGCGCCGAGTGGGTGTTGTGCTCCGAGCTGTTGATGAAGTCCAGCCCCGCCGCCCGCGCCAGCGCCGCGATCTCGGCCGGCGTACGGCGGCCGTCGGAGAACCAGGAGTGCAGATGACAGTCGCCCCGGTACCAGGCCCGGCCCCGGCCCTTCGCCCGGTCCGGCGGGTACGTGGGCTCGACGACCTCGCCGGGCTCGCCGTACGTCAGCGTGACGGTGACCTCGTACGGCAGCCCCTGCGGCGCCACCGTGTAGGGGCCCAGCGCGATGTGCCACGTGCCCTCGCGCACCGGGCCCGGCACGTACCCCGGCGTCGCCTCGTCAGCCCGGATGAAGAACTCCGTGCGCGCCCCGCCCGACCAGCCCCGGAAACCACGGCCGCCGAGCTCGGTGCCGCGCCAGTCGAAGATGCCGATGTCGAGGGCGTTGCCGGGGGTGCCGGCCGGGACGGACGGCTTCTCATAGGTGTAGGAGACCTTGATCTCCCGTACCCCGGCCGGTACTTCGACCGGCAGGTACACGAAGTCGGGGGACCCGGGCGGCAGGGTGCCCCGCACCGTGCGGGTCTCCGCGTCCTGGGTGTCGTCGGCGCCTGAAGCGAAGGTCACGCTTCCCAACGTAAGCGCGGTGGCCGCGCCCGTCACGAACAGCGCGCGTCTTCCCAGGCCGGCGTGGCCGCCCGGGTGACCCGTGTGGCCCGCGTGATTGTCCTCGCACATGCTGCTGCTCCCCAGGTCGTCGTGAGTGACAGGGCGTGGGTGGTGCAGTGGTGGTGCGTGCAACTCTCGTATTCAGCCGTGAACTCCCGTACAAGGGAAGGGAATCGGCAGACAATCGGGAGCCGGCCGACAGAGGTGAATCCGTTCCGGGCGACAGAGGCGAATCCGTTCCGGGCGACAGAGGTGGAATCTGTTCCGACCGGTCGGTATGGACATCTGGGCGGTCGCGCGGTACAGATGCAGTCATGCGCATCTCCGTCACGATCTTCCTCACCGACGAGACCATCACCCCGATCCGGCTCGCCCGTGAGCTGGAGCAGCGCGGGTTCGCCGGGCTGTACCTGCCCGAGCACACCCACATCCCCGTCGAGCGGACCACCCCGTACCCGGCCGGCGGCGAGCTGCCGCCCGAGTACGGCCGCACCCTCGACCCCTTCGTCACCCTCGGCCAGGCCGCCGCCGTCACCGAACGGCTCGGCCTCGGCACCGGCATCACCCTGGTCGCCCAGCACGACCCGATCGACCTGGCCAAGCAGATCGCCACCCTGGACCACCTCTCCGGCGGCCGGTTCACCCTCGGCCTCGGCTTCGGCTGGAACGTGGAGGAAGCCGCCGACCACGGCGTGGACTGGCGGACCCGGCGCGAGCTGGTCCGCGACCGAATGGCCCTGATGCGGGCGCTGTGGACGGACGAACCCACGGCGTACGAAGGTGAGTTCGGCCGCGTCCGGGCCAGCTACGCCTTCCCCAAGCCGGTGCAGAAGCCGCGCGCCCCGAAGGTCAACGGCCCCCGCACGCTCATCGGCGGGGCGGCCGGTCCCAAGCTGTTCACGCACATCAGCGAGTACGCGGACGGCTGGATGCCGATCGGCGGCCGCGGATTGTCCGAAACCTTGCCTGTGCTCAGGTCCGCCTGGGCGGACGCCGGGCGCGATCCGAACGCTCTCCAGGTGGTGCCGTACGCGGTGTATCCCAGTGCGGGGAAGCTCGCGCACTATGCCGAGCTGGGCATCGAGGAGGTTGTGGTGCAGCTGCCTCCGGCAGGGGAGGCGGACGTGCTGCGAGTACTGGACGACTACGCCGAGTACTTGTAGACCAGGGGCAGTCAGCCAACCCGTTCGGGGGCGTGGGGCCGTATCGACGTGCGGCTCCGCCGCGTGGGCGCGACCAGCCACAACGGCACCCGCACCCGGCAACGCACCATAGGTCCCACGGCCATCCCCGACCCCCGCTGAACCGGCAGAGCCCGAACGTATGCTCAAGGAATGACGACTCCCGCGACCCCCGGAACCGGCTCGACACCTGGCCCCACCGAGAACTCCATGCGTCGCGCCCTCAAACGCGCCCGGGACGGTGTCGCCCTCGACGTCTCCGAGGCCGCCGTACTGCTCCAGGCCCGCGGCGAGGCCCTGGACGACCTCGTCGCGTCCGCCGGCCGCGTACGAGACGCCGGCCTCGACCAAGCGGAGCGTCCCGGCGTCATCACGTACTCGAAGAGCGTCTTCATCCCCCTCACCCGGCTGTGCCGTGACAAGTGCCACTACTGCACCTTCGTCACCGTCCCGGGCAAACTGCGCCGCGCCGGGCACGGGATGTTCATGTCGCCGGACGAGGTCCTCGACATCGCCCGCAAGGGCGCCGCCCTCGGCTGCAAGGAAGCCCTCATCACCCTCGGCGACAAGCCCGAGGACCGCTGGCCCGAGGCCCGCGAATGGCTCGACGCGCACGGCTACGACGACACCATCGCCTACGTCCGCGCCATCTCCATCCGCATCCTGGAGGAGACGGGCCTGCTGCCCCACCTCAACCCGGGCGTCATGACCTGGACCGACTTCCAGCGCCTGAAGCCGGTCGCCCCGTCCATGGGCATGATGCTGGAGACCACCGCGACCCGCCTGTGGTCCGAGCCCGGCGGCCCGCACCACGGCTCCCCGGACAAGGAACCCGCCGTACGGCTGCGGGTGCTGGAGGACGCGGGCCGTTCCTCCGTGCCCTTCACTTCCGGGCTCCTCATCGGCATCGGCGAGACGTACGAGGAGCGGGCCGAGTCCCTCTTCGCGCTCCGCAAAGTCTCCCGGGCCTACCACGGCATCCAGGAACTGATCATCCAGAACTTCCGCGCCAAGCCGGACA
>CBFGZZ010000402.1:0-7452 GCA_965653385.1 uncultured Streptomyces sp.
CGGACGGGCTGAACAACCCAGCCCCTCCGGCGTTTGAGGACCGGCGGGGGCGAGGAACCCGGGGTTGGGTCACGCGGCCGGGGTCTTCTCGATCTGCCTGGGCTTCAGGTCCGCGTTCTCCAGTACGGCCTTCAGGTGGTGCTCCACCACAGGCAGCACCTCGTCGATCGTCACGTCGCGCCCGAGCTCACCCGCCAGCGAGGCGACCCCCGCATCCCGGATCCCGCAGGGGATGATCCGGTCGAACCACTTGTTGTCGGGGTTCACGTTCAGCGCGAAGCCGTGCATCGTGACGCCCTTCGCCACCCGGATCCCGATCGCCGCGATCTTGCGGTCCTCGCGCCGCTGGCCGGCGTTGGAGGGGGCGTACTCGGGCCCGTTCAGACGGGGGTCGAACTCCTCGTCGGTGAGCCGGGGGTCGAAGTCCAGGGCGAGGCCGCCGAGCGCCGGGCGCTGCTCAACGGGGTCGCCGAGGACCCAGACCCCGCTGCGGCCCTCGACCCGGCTGGTCTCCAGGCCGAACTCCGCGCAGGTGCGGATCAGGGCCTCCTCCAGGCGCCGGACATGGGCCACGACGTCCACGGGGCGGGGCAGCTTCTGGATCGGGTAGCCGACCAGCTGGCCCGGGCCGTGCCAGGTGATCTTGCCGCCGCGGTCCACGTCGATGACGGGGGTGCCGTCCAGGGGCCGCTCGTTGTCCGCCGTGCGCCGGCCGGCCGTGTACACCGGAGGGTGTTCGAGCAGCAGGACCGTGTCGGGGAGCTCGTCCTCGAACCGCGCCGCGTGCACCCGGCGCTGCTCGTCCCACGCCTCCTGGTACTCGACGGCGTTCGCGCCGAACCCCATACGGACGAACCGCAACTCACTCACGGCAAGCGCCTCCCTAGAAGCACCGGAAAGTCGTAAGGCACAAAGCGTGCCTACGCCACTGTACGACCGGCTTGTTCGGGTGACGTCTCACGGTCCGCGTCAGCCCGGCAGGGCAATCCTCACACGATCGGATGAATGGGCGGGGAAATGTGCGATCGGCTGCTTACTCTCCGCTACATTCGCGCCGTTCGAGAGGCCAAAAGGGCTGCTCACCGGCAATCCGGGCACTCGGCGGCCGTAGGGGGCCGCGAGGTCCGAAAGGCAGGAGACCGCACCGCAGATGACGGAACGACCCGCGCAGCGCACTCCCAACCGCCAGCTCGCCGCGCTCATTGCAGAAGCGGGATTCTCCAACGCGGGTCTCGCCCGCCGGGTGGACCAGCTCGGCCTCGAACACGGGCTTGATCTCAGATACGACAAGACATCGGTCACCCGCTGGCTGCGCGGGCAGCAGCCGCGCGGCACGACGCCCGCCCTCATCGCCGAGGTCTTCACCCGTCGCCTCGGCCGTCGGCTCTCCGCCCAGGACCTCGGGCTCGACGCCTGCGCGCCCGTGTACGCGGGGCTGGAGTTCGCCGCGACCCCCGAGGAGGCCGTCGACATCGTCAGCGGCCTGTGGCGCAAGGACTCCGGCAGCCATGCCGAGCTACGAAAGATCGCTTTCACGCCGGCCGGGCTCGTCGTGCCCAGCCGGGACTGGCTGATCGGCCGCGCCGACGAGAAGGTCGCCCGGGGCGAGCCGCTCGCCCGCATTCCGGTCCAGGGCCGCCCCCCGGCCGTACCCCGCCAGCGCGGCCAGGCCGAGCGCGGCCCCGGTCAGAAGGTCACCGGTGGCGACATCGCCGCGCTGCGCTCGGTCGGCGAGCTGTTCCGCTCCCTCGACGACATGTACGGCGGCGGGCACGCCCGCCAGGCCCTCGTGCGCTACCTGGAGCACGAGTGCGAGCCGATGCTGCGCGGCACCTACGGCGAGCAGACCGGCCGCCGGCTGTTCCAGGCCGCCGCCGACCTCACGAGGCTCGCGGGCTGGACCTCGTTCGACATCGCGGCGCACGGGCTCGCCCAGCGCTACTTCGTGCAGTCGCTGCGCCTCGCGCAGGCCGCCGGGGACCGGGCGTTCGGCTCCTACGTCCTGGTCACCATGAGCCGCCAGGCCGTCTATCTCGCCCATGGCCGGGAGGCCGTCCAGCTCGCGCGGGTGGCCCAGCAGGGCGTGGGCACCAGCGCGCCCCCGGTCGTCCAGGCCCTGCTGCACGCGTGTGAGGCGCGCGGGCACGGCGTACTGGGCGAGGTGCGCGCCTGTACGGCCTCCCTGGTGCGGGCCGAGCGCGCCCTCGAAGCGGCGCGGCCCGGCGACGACGTTCCGCACTGGGCGCGGTTCTTCGACGAGGCGCAGCTCGCCGACGAGTTCGGGCACTGCCACCGGGATCTTCAGCAGTTCCGGGCGGCGGCGCAGCATGCGGAGCGGTCGTTGCAGCTGCGGGCGCCCGCCTATGCCCGCAGCCGGTTGTTCTGCCGGGTCGTGCTCGCCTCCGCGCGGCTGGGGCTCGGTGAGCTCGATCAGGCCTGTGCGTTGGGGGCGGAGGCGGCGGGCGCTGCCGCGGAGATGCGGTCGGTTCGGGCGATCGAGTATGTCCGGGACTTCGAGCGGAGGTTGGAACCGTACCGGGATGCGGCACCGGTGCGGGGGTATCGGGACAAGGTCGCGGCGCTGCTGTAGGGGGCTCGCCGTAACTTCGAACGGTTCGTGACCGAGTGCTGCCTTCGTTGTGGCTGGTCGCGCCCACGCGGCGGAGCCGCGGATCGACACAGCCCCGCGCCCCTTACAGGGCGCGGGCGCCCTGCACCTGTCAAGCCGCTGCTCGTAACGGTTCCGCCCTGTTCATGGACCCCGCCGCCCCCAGGTCCGTCAGAATCGCCGCCGCGGCCCTGTGGGCCGAGTGGAGGGCGCCCTGGACGGTGCTGGTGTCTCGGTGGTCGCCGCATACGTACAGGCCCGCCAGGAGGCGTACCGGGCGGCGTAGGTCGTGGGGTGGGCGCATCGCGGGGACGGCCTCGGGGGTGTGGTGTACGGCGAGGGTCTCCCAGCGGGTGGTGGAGGTGCCGTAGAGGCGGGACAGGTGCATCCGTACGGCCGTGTCGATGTCGGGCGGCGGGGTGCCCAGCACCGTCGAGGAGATGAGGGCCCGGCCCGCCGGTGCGCGGGTCGGGTCCACCTGGCTGATCACCGCCGTGTGCGCGACCGGGCCGCCCCGGTCGGCGTCGAGCAGGAGCGAGGCGCCGGTCGTGGGCGGTTCGTCCGTCGTGTGGTGGACGACGGTCACCGGGTGGAAGTCGGGTACGCGCAGGCCGGGCAGCAGCTCGGCGGCGGTCCGGGCGTCCGTCGCCAGCAGGACGGCCCGGCACCGTATCTCGCCGTGCTCGGCGGTGGTGACGCAGGTCGTGGCGATCGACGTGACGCGTACGCCGGTGTGCACGGTGCCCGGCGGCAACCCCTGGGCCAGCAGTTCCGGCAGCGCCTCGGCGCCACCCTCGGGCAGGCACAGGCGTCCGCTCGCGAAGGCGCGCAGCGCCAGGTCCGCGCATCGGCTGGAGGTCGTCAGATCCGGGTCGCACAGCAGCGCGGCGAGCAGCGGACGCAGGAAACCGTCGATCGTGCGTGTGGGGACCCCGCGCTCCGCGAGGGCCTGTGCGGCCGGCAACTCCGGGCGGGCCAGCAGCCGTTCGACGGGGGCGGTGGCGAGCCGGGCGAGGGAGGCACCGAGCCGGGCCTGGTCGACGGCGGTGCCCAGGGGGGCACCGGCCCGCACCCTCGGCAGGGTCGTCGGGCCTGGGATGCCGCGTACGGCAGCTGTCCTGGGCGTCCTGGGGGCGCTTGCCAGGGCGCGCACCGCGTGGAGTGCGCCCCTCGCGCGCCTCGCGCTCTTCGGGATGACGAACGCGCCCGCGCGCTGCCGGCGCCCGTCGCTGTGCAGCAGTACGCCCGGCGTGAAGGGGCGCAGTGCCAGCGCGTCGAGGCCGGGTGTCAGGCGTAGCTCCGGATACGACGTCGACAGAAGCTGTCCGATCCGGTCGAGCCGGAACCCGTCGATCTTCTCGGTCGACATGCGACCGCCCGGGCAGGGGGCGGCCTCCAGGACTGCGGTCCTCACTCCTGCGCTGGTCAGTCGATGCGCCGCGGAGAGTCCGGCGACCCCGGCTCCCACGATGACGACGTCCGCCTGGTACGCGGGCTCAAGCACGTGCCCCTCCTCGAGGTTGCGCGGCCGGTGGAGACGTCATGCCCCCAACAGGCGTCGGAGATACCCGAGTTCGGGACGAGGTTAGGGCCGTGACTGGTCGGAAACAGTCGCGCATGGACAGAGCACGGTCGCACGACGGTCGCATACGGACGTCCGCCCCTGTTCGGGCGGTACTCCGCGATTGCCGCGGGAGCCCCCTCTCCGCTACCCGACGGCCGCCCGGATCGCCCCCTCGATGTCCGGGAACGCGAAGGTGAAGCCCGACTCCAGCAGGCGCTTCGGGAGGACCCGTTGGCTGCCCAGTACATCCCCGGCCATCTCGCCGAGGACCGTGCGCAGTACGGGGGCCGGGACCGCGAAGAGGGTCGGGCGGTTCAGTACGCGGCCCATGACCTCGGTGATCTCACGGTTCGTCAGCGGCCGCGGTGCGGTCACGTTGAAGGGCCCCGACAGGCCGTCGGTGTCGATCAGATGCCGGATCGCGGCGACCTCGTCGTGCAGCGAGACGAACGACCAGTACTGCCGCCCGTCGCCCATGCGGCCGCCCAACCCGGCCTTGAACAGCGGGAACAGCCGCCCCCAGGCCCCGCCCCGCCGGGCCACCACCAGCCCCGTGCGGGGGAACACCGTCCGCACGCCGGCCGCCTGCGCGGGCGCCGCCGCGCCCTCCCAGTCCACGACCAGCGAGGGCAGGAAGCCCTCCCCGGGCGGCGCGCTCTCGTCGACGGTCCGCTCGCCGGTCTCGCCGTAGTAGCCGATCGCGCTGCCGTTCACGAAGACCCGCGGCGGCTTGTCCAGCGAGGCCATCGCCTCCGCGAGCGCCGCCGTACCCTGCACCCGGCCGCTCCGGAGCCTCGCCTTGTACGCCTCCGTCCAGCGTCGCGAGCCCACGTTCGCGCCGGCGAGATTGACCACGGCGTCACACCCGGCGAGCCCGGCCACGTCCACGTACTTTCGCTCGGGATCCCATCGCACCTCGTCCGCCGAACGGGGCGCGCGCCGCACCAGCCGTACCACCTCGTGCCCGTCCGCGACCAGCGATCGCACCAGGGCGCCTCCGATCAGTCCGGAGGAGCCGGCCACCGCGATTCTTGAAAGTTCCATAACCTCATCCTGTCTCTGACCGCATAAAGTCCCGGTCGGCTCCCCGGATCCCGGTCGTAGGGTGACGCGCATGTCCGATTCGTACGTACCCCGTATACGCGCCGCCCTGCCCGACGACGAGGAGGAGCTCGCGCACCTCGACCGGGTCACCTGGTCGCCGCTGCACGCGGTCATGCCCCGACCGCGGCCGCCGTACCGGCCGTTCTTCGACGAGCGGCACGCCCCCGAGGACCATCTGGTCGCGGAGCTCGACCGGCGCATCGTCGGCTACGTCCGGCTGGCCCTTGCCACTCCGCTCGCCTGCAACGCGCACGTCCGGCAGATCCAGGGCCTGGCCGTCGCCGACCAGGTCCGTGGCCGTGGCGTCGGCCGGACGCTGATCCGCGCGGCCGTCGCGGAGGCCCGCCGCAGGGGCGCTCGTCGGCTCACCCTGCGCGTCCTCGGCCACAACACACCGGCCCGCAAGCTGTACGAGTCCGAGGGGTTCGTGGTGGAGGGGGTACTGCCCGAGGAGTTCTTCCTGGACGGGGCGTATGTGGACGACGTGCTCATGGGGCGCGGTCTCTGACGGACCGCGGATGCGTGGGTGAGGCAAGCGCCTCAGGAGGTGACGAGGTCGCCCGTGTCCACCGGCGCCGTCGCGTTCGCCGCCCGCTTCGCGTCGGAGGCGACCTCGGCCACCGTCAGGACGTAGCCCGTCTCGACGTCGGAGGTGGAACGGGCGAAGACGACGCCGAACACCTTGCCGTCGGTGGTCAGCAGCGGGCCGCCGGAGTTGCCGGGACGGACGGTGGAGCGGATCGAGTAGATCTCGCGGGTGACGGTCGCGTCGTTGTAGATGTTCTGGCCGGTCGCCCGCACCCGGTTCGCGACCGTCGCCGCCTGGAGGTTGAGATCGCCGTCCTCCGGATAGCCCGCCACGACCGCCGAGTCTCCGCGCGTGGCGTCGTCGTCGAACCCCAGGACGGGGGCGCGCAGATCGGGCACGTAGAGCACGGCCACGTCCCGCTGCGGGTCGAAGAGCACCACGCGTGACTCGTACGACCGCCCGACGCCGCCGACCCGGACGCTGGGTGCGTCGATCCCGGCCACGACGTGGGCGTTGGTCATCACGTGCTGCGGAGAGTAGACGAAGCCGCTGCCCTCGCGGCCCTGGTTGCCCGAGACGCCCTCGATCTTGACGGTGCTGAGCTTGGCGGCGTTCGTCGCGGCCGCGGTGACGCTGTCGCCGGAGGGTTTGGCGACCTCGGCGGTCGACTCGTTCTCGAACGGGTTGAAGACCTGGGGGAAGCCCGCCTCGGTGAGGGCGGTGGTGGCCCGGGAGAACCAGGCGGGTGTCGTGTCCGGCATGGCGTCCTGCACGGTGCCGAGCAGTCGGGAGTCGCGGATCGCGGAGCTGAGCACCGTGGAGGAGGACGCGGCGAGGACACTCGCCGCCACCCAGGCCACGATCAGCACGGCCACCGAGTTGGCCACGGCCCCACCGACGCCGTCGGCCACCCTGAGCGGCCCCCGGTCCAGCTCCCGGCGCAGCCGCAGGGCCAGCCGGCCGGCCAGCTCGTGCACCACCACGGCCGGGACCAGCACCGTGAGCACGGCGATCACGGTCGCCTGCGTCGTACCCGGTGTGGCCAGGTCCATCATCCACGGCAGGAGCCATACGCCGATCACCGCGCCGCCCACGAAACCGGCCAGCGAGACGCATCCCGCCACCAGTCCGCGCCGGTAGCCGGACGCCGCGTAGGCCAGGATCACCAGCAACAGCAGGATGTCGAGCAGGTCCACAGAGCCGCCTTTCTCTCGGACCCCTTAGTACGCGCGTAAGGCGCCCGTTGATCAGCACACGCACACATGCCGCCAGGAACCGGCCACGCCGCGTTCACCTGGAGAAACGCCCCGCATCGGGACGATGGTTCCACTGCGTGTCACACCACACATCGCGGGCGGACGTGATCCGTCGGACAGTAGGACCATGCGTGCCTTCCGACGGGTCACCCGAAGGGTCTTCCGGCGAACGCGGGGGAGACGAAGACCACGTGCCGTACGAATACCTTGGGCCGCGGGGGCGGCGTGGGCTGTGCGGAGGGATGGGGCGGCGGGGACGGGTGGTCCCCCGCGGCCAGGAGATGCGGCTGCGGGGGAGGGCGGTCCGGCGCGGCTAGGAGATGCGGCTGCGGGGGACGGTTCGCCAAGACCGCCGCCACGCGCGGGGACAAGGCTGTCCAGCTCATCGATG
>CBFGZZ010000403.1:0-7426 GCA_965653385.1 uncultured Streptomyces sp.
GGGATGCCCACGGGGTAGGGGTCGACGCCGTCGGCGCGCCGCCGGTCGTGGGTGCGGGGCCGGATGCGGCCCTGCTCGGGCAGGCCCGCATCCGGCCCGGCGGCCCCGGCCTCGTCCCCTCCGTCGAGGCCGAGCGCCGCCAGCGAGGGCAGTCCTTCGGTGGTCGCGGGACGTGGCCCGCCTCGCGGGTGCCCGTTTCTGCGGAGTTTGTGCAGCGACGGTACGGAGACGAACCCCTCGGCGATGCCGGACGCGAGGCTGATCCGGGCGAGGGAGGCGGCCTCGCCGTAGCAGATGAAGCGCGGGAACCACTGCGGGTTGTACTTGGCGTTGGAGCGGTAGAGGGCCTCCAGTTGCCACCACTTGGAGAAGAACAGCAGCAGCCGTCGCCAAAGCCGCAGTACGGGTCCGGCGCCGATGCGGGCGCCCTCCTCGAAGACCGAGCGGAACACGGCGAAGTTCAGCGAGATCCGGCGGATGCCCAGCTTCGGGGCCACCGCGCACAGCTCGGCGACCATGAACTCCATGACGCCGTTGGGGGCGGAGCGGTCACGGCGCATCAGGTCCAGGGAGACGCCGTCCTTGCCCCAGGGCACGAAGGAGAGCAGGGCGAGCAGTTCGCCGTCCTCACCGAGGGCCTCCACGAGGAGACAGTCGCCGTCGGCGGGGTCGCCGAGGCGGTCCAGGGCCATGGAGAAGCCGCGTTCGGTCTCGGTGTCGCGCCAGTGGTCGGCCTTGCCGATCACATCCTCCATCTCGGTCTCGGTGAGGGTGCGGTGGCGGCGGATACGGCAGTGGGCGCCGGTGCGGCGGACGCGGTGGACGGCCTGCCTGGTCACCCGCATGTCGCGGCCGTCGAGGTCGAAGTCCGGCACGTTGAGGATGGCCTCGTCGCCGAGTTGGAGGGCGCCGAGGCCGGCGCGGGCGTAGGCCGTGGCTCCCTCCTCGGAGGCGCCCATCGCAGCGGGCACCCAGGCGTGCCGGCGGGCGGCGTCCAGCCAGACGGCGATGGCGTGCGGCCAGGCCTCTCGGTCGCCGACCGGGTCGCCGCTGGCGAGGCACACGCCTGCCTCGACACGGTAGGTGACGGCGGCCTTGCCGCTGGGCGAGAAGACGACGGCCTTGTCGCGGCGGGTGGCGAAGTAGCCGAGGGAGTCCTGGCCGCCGTAGGCCTTGAGGAGGGCGCGGATGCGGGCCTCCTCGTCGTCGTGCAGAGCGGCCTCCATGCGCTGCGAGCGGAAGAGCGTCGCGGCGGCGTTGAGGAGGGCGAGCGCGCCGAAGAGGCCGAGCAGGAAGTACAGGGGGCGGGGCGGGCGTCCGTCGTAGGAGGTACCGGAGACGAGTCCGCCGCAGACCCGGTCGGCGGCCCAGGCCAGCCGCTGGCCCTGCGGCAGGGTGCCGGGGAACAGTTCGACGAGCCCCCAGCCGACCAGGATCCCGATGGCGAGCCCGACGACCAGGACGCCGAGGGCCCGGCGTACGGCGGCGCGGCGGGAGGCGGCGTAGAACTCCCCGCGGGCGGCGATGAGCAGGGCCAGGGCGAGGGCGCACACGATCAGGGACGGGACGGAGTCCGAGTAGTCGCCGAACACCGTGCCGAGCAGGTCGGTCAGGACCAGCAGCCCGAGGTAGACGACGACCAGCCACCAGGCGATCTTCTTGCGGGCGGCCGTCGCCGCGGCGAGCAGGAAGAGGAAGACGGCGTAGGCGAGGTTGGCGCTGACCGGGACGATGATCTCGTCCAGGGCGTGCACGACGGGGCGGAGCGCGGTGCGCAGCGGCGGGACGAGGGCCAGCAGGACGCAGAGCGCTCCGATGGCGCCGAAGAAGGTCGCGAAACCCTCCGGCACCCTGCTCAGGGCGCCGTGCCGGGGCGACCGTATCGGGCCCTTGGTGCTCTTCTCCCGGGTGGCCTCCACGGTGGCACTCATGTTCCGACTCTAGGAAGAGCCCGGCCTCCTCGCCCGTCGAGCGTCCTGGCCGCCGGGCGGACCTGGGGCTTCCGATAGCCTCCCTGCCGTGACGGAACAGCACTCGCACCAGTTCGAGCGGGGCACGGACGGGCCCAAGGTCATCGTGGTCGGCGTGGACGGCTCCGACTCCTCGCTCCGTGCGGCGGCGTACGCCGGTGGCCTGGCCCGACGGCAGCGCGCGCTGCTCGCCGTCGTGTACGTGCAGCCGGTGATGACGGCGGGCGCGGCCCTCGGGGCGCCGGTCGCGGAGACGACCAACGAGATCGCCGAGAGCCTGATCGCCCAGATCCGGGAGGCGACCGAGCGGCTCAAGGGGATATTCGACGTCCGCTGGGAGTTCCACACCTTCCAGGGCGACCCCTACAACGGCCTGGTGAAGGCGGCGGACGACCTGAAGGCCGACGCTGTGGTGGTGGGCGCGTCGGAACAGGCCGGTCACCGGATCGTGGGCTCGGTCGCGGTGCGGTTGGTGAAGGTGGGGCGGTGGCCGGTGACGGTCGTGCCGTAGTGGCATAGACCTGGGGGCATGGCTTCTCATGACTTCGACGTGGACGTCTTCCTCCAGCAGCCGCTGACCGCGCGCCTCGCGACCAACGGGCCGACGGTGCGCCCGGTCTGGTTCCTGTGGGAGGACGGCGCCTTCTGGATCCTGACCGGGCCGCGGACCCGGCTCTTCCACCGGGTCCGGGACGACCCGGCGGTGGCCCTCGTGGTCGACGAGTGCGACCCGGCGACGGGGCTCGTGCGCCAGGTGATCGCGCGGGGCCGGGCCGAACTCGTGTCCTTCGACGTCCCTCGGGGCCGCCGCAAGCTCGCGCGCTGCCTGGGCGCGGACGAGGGCCGTTGGGACGCACGGTTCGTGCGCCATCTGTACGACGACCCGGCGGAGCGCGGCACGGTGTGGCCGCGGCTGGCGCCGGCGTCGCTCGATGTGCAGGACCTGAGTTACGCGGTCGCCGGCTGAGTCGTCCGGGCGTCAGAGCGTGTGCAGGAACTCGGCCAGGATCCGGTTGAAGATCTCCGGCTTCTCCAGGTTCGGGTAGTGGCCGACGCCGCTGATGACCTCGGCGCGGCCGTCCTGGACGGTGGCGGCGAGGCGCTCGGCCGCGGCGAGCATGTCGGCGGGTTCCAGGCCGCCGTTGAGGGTGAGCAGGGGGACGGTGATCTCCGCCGCCCGGGCGAAGGTGTCGGTCACGGGTACGAACCAGTCCTTCTCGCCGGGCGTGTGCTTGGCGAGCGTGCCGCGGGCCATGTCCTGTACCAGGCGCAGGATGTCCTGGTCGACCTCGTCGAGGGCCCGGTGTTCGCCGGGTACGACCTGCACGAAGGCGGCGAGCCAGCCTTCGATGTCCCCTGCGGCGAGTGTCCGCGCCATCTCGGCCTGGAGCTCGCGGGTCCAGGCATCCGTGTACTGGAACTCACCGGTCGCGGCACCGCAGGTGACCACCGCGCGGACGAGCTCCGGATACTCCAGCACCGTGTTGGTGGCGATCAGCCCGCCCATGGACAGGCCTACGAGGACGGCGGGCCCGGCGTCGAGGTGGCGCAGCAGGGCGGCCAGGTCGTCGGCCCAGCGGAAGGGCATGGAGGCGTTGGCGGAGGCCCCGTGGCCGCGGACGTCCAGGGCGATCACGCGGTGCTCGGCGGCGAGGGCCGGGATCTGGGCGCGCCAGACCCGGTGGTCGACGTACCCGGAGTGGAGCAGGACCACCAGGTCCCCGGCGCCGGTGTCGACGTAGGCGAGATCGCCGTCGGCGGACGTGAAACGGGTCAGTTCGGAAGCAACTGTCATGACAACCAAGGTGTCATCTTCCGCCGAGTTTGGCAACCGAGGTGTCATGATGGTCGCGTGAACGACATCGACGCACCGCTGCCGCCCGACGAACTCGGCCACCGCGTGAGCGAGGTGTTCGACCTGATCGGCGCGCTCTACCGGCGCGGCCTGCGCAAGCTCGAACAGGGCCAGGAGATCGAGGGGGTGTCCGTCGGCGTGCGCTCCGTCCTGACCCTGCTCCACCGCTACGGGCCGATGACGGTGCCCCAGATGGGCCGGGTCATGACGCTGACCCGGCAGTTCGTGCAGCGCATGGTCAACGACGCGACGGCCAGGGGCTGGGCGGAGGCCACCCCCAACCCCGCCCACCAGCGGTCCTCGCTGATCCGGATCACGGCCGGCGGCGAGGCGGTCATCACCGCGATCCTCGCCCGCGAGCACGCCCTGAACCGGCAGGTCGGCGGCGATCTGACCGAGGCCGAACTCCGGGCGTGCGTGCGCGTGCTGAAGCAGATGATGAAGACCTTCGACGACGTCGCCCCGGACTGACCACTCCGCCCCGCACGGACCTACTCCCCCATGGTGAGCCCGTCCTTCCCGGCCCCCCGGCTCAGTACGACGTCCCGGATCCGGTCCCGGACACCGCGCACGTCGGCCCCCTTGGCGAGCGCCCGGTTGAGGTCGACCACCCGTCCGGCGTCGATGTCGAACAGCTGCGGGACGAACTCGGCCTTCGACACCTCCCACCGGCCGCCCTTCCGGTCCGGCGCGGCGAAAGTGAAGCGGGCCAGGGTGGACTGGTTGCCGCGCGGGTCCTGTACACCCCGGTCGTTGTACATCGCACCGGCGATCTGGTCGCCCATGCCGTAGACCACCCAGGTGCCGTTGACCTTCTCGTATGCCTGCGGGACATGGGCGTGGGTGCCGAGGATCAGATCGATGTCGGGGCGGCCGTCGGTGCGGGCGGCCGTGAGGTCGCGGGCCAGGGTCACCTGTTCGTCGTCGGGCCTGTCCTGCCATTCGGTGCCCCAGTGCAGCGAGACGACGACCACGTCGGCGCCCCCCTTCCGGGCGGCCCGGGCGTCCGCCAGGATCTTGCTCTCGTCGATCATGTTGACCGCCCAGGGCTGCTCCGGCGGAAGCGGGAAGCCGCTGACCCCGTACGTGTACGCCAGATGCGCGACCTTGGCCTGACCGGCGCGCAGCACGGTGACCGTGCGCGCCTCGTCGGCCGTGCGCGCCGTCCCCGCGTGCCGCACCTTCGCCCGGTCGAGGGCGTTCAGTGTGCGCAGGATGCCCGCGGCCCCGTCGTCGAGGCTGTGGTCGGAGGCGGTGGAGCAGCCGTCGTAGCCGGTGGCCGCGAGCCCTCGGGCCACCTCGGGCGGGGACTTGAAGAGCGGGTAGCCGGTGTAGTGGCCTTTCTCGCCGTAGACGGTCTCCATGTGACACAGCGCCAGGTCCGCGCGGGACACCACCTCTTTGACACCGGCGAGCATGGGGCGGAAGTCGTATCCGGTGCCGCCCGCGTCGAAGCGCGCGCGTTCGATGATCGAGGCGTGCGGCAGGACGTCGCCGGAGGCGACGAGCGTGAAGCCACGAGCCCCCTTGCCGGAGGGACCCGCTTGCCCCGGGGCCTCCCGGCTGTGGGCCTGGCATGCGGCACCTGCCGCGAGAACGGCCGTCGCGGCGAGGGCCACAAGTCGACTGCGTGGGATCATCGGCTCACCCCTTGTGGTCGTATATACGGATCAATAGGTACGAAGCCCTACCCGCCCGCAAACAATCCGGCCACTTTCGTTAGCCCGTCCGGCGCGCATCCCTTGGGCCGGGTCCGCAAAGTCGCGCCCGCCCCAGGCGGAAGGAACCGTTCATCGAACCGTTCGCCGACGCGATCGACCGTCCGCCGCAGATCCGTGTGCGCGCCCTGTCCCGGAACTGCCGCCTGCGATGCCATACGGCCATGACGGCCGGAACCACCCTCACGAACGGGACGACGACCGCCGAGCACGAGCTCGCCGCACTGCAGCGGGAGCACGGCCGGCCTCTCTTCGCACTGCTGCTCCGGCTCTGCGACGGGGACCGGCAGCGCGCCGAGGACCTCGTCCAGGAGACGCTGGTGCGCGCCTGGCAGCATCCCGAGGCCCTGCGCGCCGACGACTTCGACTCCGTGCGCCCCTGGCTGATGACCGTAGGGCGGCGGCTCGCGATCGACGCGCGACGCGCCCGGCAGGCGCGGCCGCCGGAGGTCGGGGACGCGGTCCTGGAGAACGCACGGGTGATCTCCGACCACGCCGAGCGGGCCGTGGAGATGCTCGATGTGCGCGAGGCTGTGAAGACACTCACTCCGGAGCACCGTGAAGTCCTGGTGCTCGTGTACTTCCAAGGGGCGAGTGTTGCGGAAGCCGCGGAAACCCTGGGTATTCCGCCCGGTACGGTGAAGTCCCGCGCGTACTACGCGCTGCGGGCCCTGCGCCGGGTGCTTCCGGGATACGCGGCCGACCTGCGGTGAAACCAATGGCTTAGTCAAACCTCCGTAAAGCGCCTTGCTGAACACCCCGGTTGAGTAATCGGCTGTCCTCATCCGTGTTCCGGATTGGGCCAGGGCCCAGGGGTAGGGCGACGCATTCACCGGAGGAGGGCAGGAAGGGATGCTGCACAGAGGTCAAGAGAGCACGGACGGCACCGGCGGCGGTGAACTCACCGTCCCCATGGCGTGGTTGTACGCCGAGTACATCGCCGACGAGCTGCTGCGGACCGGCGATCTGATGCCGCCGACGTCCTTCGAGTTCCGCGCCGGGCGCGACGCCCTGGCGCTGACCATCTTCCTGTCCGACACCGACGGCGAGCTCTCCGGCATCCGGGTCGTCACCCAGCTGGAGACCTGGCTGTCGCTGACGGCCTACGACCAGCCGTGGCAGGACTGGGTGCGTGAGCGCATGGCGTGTCTCGCGGCCGAGGCGGACCGGTCCGGCGGGCCCGCGCCCGACCTGGAGCTGGCCGAGGCGGCCTGGCGCTGGCTCCAGGAGACCGAGCTGCTCGCGCCCGATCTCAACGCGGTGCCGGGCGGCGGGGCGCTGGTCGGGGAGGACGAGGGACCGAAGGTGTGGACCCCGGCGTGGCAGCTGGGGCTGCCGCTCGGGCACCTCGCCATCCACCTTTTCTGAGTTCTTTTCGCCGCGGACCAATCCTCGCCGCCGACGGCTCCGAATCCCTTGGTTGCGATTCGGTGTCGGCCTTGAGTGATTCGACTTCCTGGTGCGTACCAGTGGGCGCAAGGAGTAACACACCCCACACCCAACGGCACGAGGATTCGGCATGAGGTCCCTGGAGAGGCATCGCGACGTCGCCGCGTACGCGCTCGGCGTGCTGAACGAGGCGGAGGCGTTCCGCTTCGAGGACCACCTCATGGAGTGCGCGCGCTGCGCCGCTCACGTGACCGAGTTCGGGCCCATCACCCGCCAGTTGATGCTGTACCGGCGGTCCACCCCCCGCTTCGTGCACCCCGTGGCCAAGCCGGGCCCGCAGTTGCTGAACCGGCTGCTCGAAGCGGTGGCGGTACGCCATCGCACCCGGCGCCGGCGCACGCTCTACGCCGTGGCCGCCTCGGTGGTGATCGCCCTGGCCGGCCCCGGACTGGCGATCATGGCGAACGGCGACGACAGGGCCGTTCAGGTGGTCG
>CBFGZZ010000404.1:0-7423 GCA_965653385.1 uncultured Streptomyces sp.
TCTCGACACCCAGGTCTCGACTCGGCTCAGGGGATGACGGTCCCGAAGCGGACGTCGTACGACTCCTCCGCGTGCAGGACCCGCACCATCCGCTCTCCCTCCTGCGTCACCTCCGCCCGCTGCTGCCTGCTCAGCTCGGTGAACGGCTCGATGACGAGGGCGTCGCCGAGGATCCGCCACACGCCCGCGAGGAAGCCGTCGACGAGAAGGGGGCAGTAGAAGGTGTTCGCCTGCCAGGTGCGGCCACGGTTCGCGGGCGGGATCACGCGGGCGCGGTCGGCGTGGGAGAGGAGCAGGTTGTCGAACTCGGGCAGGAAGCGGGGCGGGGCAGGGGTGTCCGGGTCGGGGCGCGGGGCGTCGGGGAGGTCGAAGAGCTCGACGCCGTTCTCGTCCTGGAAGGTGAGCAGCCGAGGGCGGAGCCGTTCGAAGGCGGCGCGCATCCGGGTCAGCCCTGACCAGATCTGCATGTCCTTCACGGAGGCCGGCCCGAAGGCGGCCAGATAGCGCAGCACCGTGTCGTCCGCGGAGGCGGCCTGTTCGGCGGGCCGGTCCAGCCAGTGCTCGACGGTGGTCAGGGAGACCTGGGCGCTGCGGCCCCACAGTCCGCGCGGCGTGACCTGGACGAGGGGGAGCGCGCAGCGGACGGCGATGGCCAGGGACTGCGGGTCCGCGTCCGGCCACTCGGCGCTCAGGGCCTCGCGCAGTTGCTTCATGGTGCGGGGCCCGTCCTCGACGAGGTCGCGGGCGACGCCGGCCAGCCGGTCCAGGTCGACGCCGACGAGCCCCTTGCGGAAGAGCTTCACCTCCCGGTCCCGGACGGGCTGGACCAGCGGGCGCAGCGTGAGGCTGTCGTCGGCGGTGTGCAGATGGATCGTCGAGCGCAGGGTGACGATGCGAACGGCGGTGCGGTCGGCCAGCGGCCCGGCGAGGTCCTCGGGCGTGAAGCCGTCGAGGCGGGCCGCGAGAGCGTAGTACGGCGGTTTGACCTCCTGGGCCTGGAGGCCGACGAGGTGTTCCACGGCCGCCATGGCGGACAGCGGCGAGCGGCGCAGCAGGAGCTGCCGGTCGAGGGTGGCGCGGTTGAGGGCGCGGGTGGTGAGGACGGGGCCTGTTCGGGCCACCGCTTTCGCTGCCTGGGTCGACTTCGTCATGCTCCGCACGCTAGTGATGCTTGCGGACAGCCGCAGTCCGCAACTCTCACGGAATCCAGGATCGGCTGATCCCACCCAGGTCATTCGCCCCGTATATCCTGCTCCGTGATCACGTACACGCGCAGCCACAGGCACACTTGCACGCACGCACACGTACACGTACACGTACTCGTCGTCTCGTCCGGGAGGCAGCCGCGATGTCCGAGCGACGCGCCCGCCCCGCCTCGAAGAACCCCATGAAATCCGTCTGGCGCCGAGCCCTGACCCCGCCACGGCCCCCGGAGCCACCGGCCCCGGCCCCGTCGCCACCAGCTTCACCGGCCGACTCCACCGAGGTGGCGAGCGTCGTGGAGGCGGCGCTGTACCAGGACGGCGTCCGGGTCTCCTCCCCCGCCACCCTCGCCGATACCTTCCGCGAGCTGCGCGACCAGCCGTCCGGCATGGCCTGGATCGGCCTGGCCCGCCCCACCGAGGCCGAACTCCTCTCCCTCGCCGCGGAGTTCGACCTGCACCCGCTCGCGGTCGAGGACGCGATGGAAGCTCACCAGCGGCCCAAACTGGAGCGCTACGGCGACACCCTCTTCGTGGTCCTGCGCGCGGCCCGCTACCTGGACGCACCCGAGGAGGTCGACTTCGGCGAACTCCACGTCTTCGTCGGCCCCGACTTCGTGATCACGGTCCGCCACGGCGCCGCCCCCGACCTCTCGGCGGTGCGCCGCCGCATGGAGGAGACTCCGGAGCTGCTCAAACTCGGCCCGGAGGCCGTGCTCTACGCGATACTGGACACCGTGGTCGACGGCTATGTGCCGGTCGTGACGGGCGTCCAGAACGACATCGACGAGATCGAGACCGAGGTCTTCCGCGGCGACCCCGAGGTCTCCCGCCGTATCTACGAACTCTCCCGGGAAATGGTCGAGTTCCAGCGCGCCACGCGCCCGCTCGTCGGCATGCTGCACGGCCTGATGGCCGGCTTCTCCAAGTACGGCACGGACGAGGAACTCCAGCGCTACCTCCGCGACGTGGCCGACCACGTCACCCACACCAGCGAACGCGTCGACGGCTTCCGCCAGGCCCTCACGGAAATCCTCACGGTCAACGCGACGCTGGTCACGCAGCAACAGAACGCGGAGATGAGGGCGTTGGCGGAGGCGGGGTTCGAGCAGAACGAGGAGATCAAGAAGATCTCGTCGTGGGCGGCTATTTTGTTCGCTCCGACGCTGGTCGGGACGATCTACGGGATGAACTTCACGCACATGCCGGAGTTGCGCTGGGTACTCGGTTACCCATTCGCTATCGCCCTAATGGGGATTGTTTGTACCAGTTTGTACGTCATCTTCAAGCGGCGAGATTGGCTCTGAGTAATCACTGCGGAGGGCTGCTGTCTTGAGCGCGTGCAGCTCCGATCGAGGGCGTAGATGACGCGTTCGGGGCCGCTGGGGAGTGTGTGGGGAGAATGAGCCGCGCTCCGTTCGGGACGGTCTCCTGCGATCGTGGGCGTTGGCATGAGAGAGCCTCGCCGACTGCGATGGCGTCTGGGAGCGCCGACGGTCACGGACCGTAGCCGTCTTCCGGGCTGAAACGCGGAAACGGATGGGCACGCGAGGTGCTGTGCCCATCCGTCTGCGCGGGTTGCGGGAGTGGTGTCTACGTGGCCGCGGCAACGGCGGCAGGTTGGCCGAGCAAGGCGTCGATGGCCCCGCGTCCCTTCCCGCCGGCCTCGGGCATGAAGTGGGCGTAGTAGTCCAGGGTGATGGTCGGGCTCGAATGGCCGAGCCAGCGGGCGAGCGTGACGATGGACTCGCCCGCTTCGAGGATGACCGAGGCGTGCGTATGCCGCAGCACGTGGAAGCCGTCCTTGCGAGACGCCTTCCACCGCTCACCCTTCTTCCGCATAGGGATGACGCCGGCGGCTGCCAGGGCCGGCTTCCACACCTCGACGTTGAAGATGTTCGCGCGGATAGCGTTGCCGTACGTCGTCGTGATCACGAGCGGGAACTTCTGCGTCTCGCGATCGGGCTCCGGGCCGCCCCACGGCAGCTCGACCTCGACTGCGGGGTACTCCATGAAGTACTGGGCCAGGGCCGCTGCGACCGACGGAGGCATATCGACGACGCGCGTCTTGCCGCCCTTCGGCAGGGTGAAGTACAAGCGCCCGTGGAGGAGTTGCACCTGCCGACGGATACGCAGCACTCCTCGGGCGAAGTCAACGTCCTCCGGGGACAGACCGAACACTTCGCCCTGCCGCAGACCGCAGCCCAGCGCGATTACCACCGCGATGCGGTACCGCTCGTTGATCGCGTCCCGGACGCGCCGCGCGGTCTCCAACGGCCAGGCTTCCCGCTGGTCCTCCGGCACCTTGGGCTCAGAGCGGGCCCGCCGGGCCATCGGCGAGGTCGCCGTCCCCTACGGCGTCTGCACCGAACCCTCCAACGTCGCCGCGGGGCGGCAAGGACTGCCCGGTCCGCTTCCGCTGCGTTGGCTGCGGGCACTTCCGCACGGACGCCTCCTATCTCCCCGACCTTGAGGCATACCTCGGCGATCTCCTGCGGAACCGTGAACGCCTCGCCGCGGCCCTCGATGCAGACGACTGGGCGAAGGCTGAAGCCATGCCGTCCGACGAAGAGATCACCCGTGTCCGCAGACTCATCCGCCGGGTCAAGACCGACCTCGACGACCTACTGCCAGAGGAACGGGCCCAACTCGACGAAGCCATCGCACTCGTCCGCCGCGGCCGACGACCGATCCACCTCGGCATCCCCCAAGTCCGCCAGCCCCGCCCCGATTTCCAGTCAGGACTCAGCTCATGACGCCCTCCCTGCACGACGGCCGCCAGGAAGCCACATCCCGCCGCCGCGAACGGGCTCGCGCCGCCCTGCGCGAAGCCCTCGCCGCAGGCGAACCCGTCAGCGTCTCCGGCATCGCCCGCCGAGACACAGCCACAGGCCGAGGACGGGCACGGGGTCACCACCGCGTCGCTGCAGGCAGACCTCGCGAACGCCAACGACCGCAACAGCCGACTCACCGCCCGAATCCGACAACTGGAAGAGGCCCTCTCACGGGCCCTGGGCGAGCGGGCCTGGCGCGAATCGGGCCTCGGAGCCCCCACCGACATCCACGCCCTCCAGGAGCGGATCACCCAGCTCGAACAACACAACGCTGACCTGACCGCCGAACTGTCCGAACGCGAGGAAGACCTCGTTGCCGCCCGAGCAGCCAACCGCCAGCTCATGGCCACCCTCAACGCTCGTTCGTGAGGAAGCTCAGCAACTTGTCGGGCAGTGGCTTTCGCAGACCGTCAGGCTTTGCCGATCATTCGTAAGTCGTCGCCGCTTGAAGAGCCCGGGCAAGGAACGTCCAGTCACCAGCAGCAGGGAGCTCCTTACCGAAGTTTCGATACCAACCCTCCGAGTCGTTCATCCACGCGGCGAGCCCTTCCAGGAAGGCATCGAGGGTCTGGTTCTCCCACTCATTGCCATGGCGGAGATAGTCCTGGTGAAGTGCGCGGACGAACACAACCAAGTCCTCGCGACTACGGATCTCATCGTCTGGGGCAAGCGGCATGGTGGCAACCTACCCTCCGGCCACACCCCATGAGCCAAGGCATCGATGGCGCCGCCGGAGAGCCTCACCATCGCCCGATTCAGCGATTGCGCCACACCTGTCGCACTGCCATCCTCAATCCGTCAGGTCGCCCACCTGCACAAACACGGGCAGCCGAGCATCTACGGCACTCGGACCCCCAGAGAATCGACGGCTACGGTTTCTGAACGAACAAGACGAGATCAGCGGATACGCCCACGTCCGCGTGGTCCGATATGCCCGACGTCTGCTGAACCGGGTGCGAACCCTGGGCCTCACCCAGCGCGACCAGCCCTTGCACGGGATCTGCGAGACCTTCGGCCTGCACGCCGAGGACGTACCGGACGACCCCGAGGACAACGAGGCCGGCAAGGACCTGCCGGCCGAGGTCATGACGCAGCTCTGCCAGCACCTCGACGGCCTCGAGGCCACGGGATCCTCCGAGATCCGGACTGCGGTCGAGCTGATCATCGACACCGGTCGCCGCCCCTCGGAGATCTGCCGGCTTCCATACGACTGCCTCGAGCGGGACGAGGACGGCAAGCTGACGCTGGTCTACGACAACCACAAGTCGGCCCGAAAGGCCCGTCGCCTGCCCATCAGTGGCGAGACCGGCGCCGTGATCACCGCTCAGCAGGAACGAGTGCGGGTACGGTTTCCGAACACTCCCACCGGCCAGCTCAAGCTGCTGCCCGCCGTGTTGACCAACGCGACGGGCACCAAGCCGGTCACGGCTGAATGGCTCGCTTCCCGTCACCGCGCTTGGGTCCAGTCGCTGCCCGAGTTCCTGGTTCCCACGGTGGTCACGATCAAGGGCCGCCAGGTCACCAAGATGCTGCCGTTCGACAAGGCCAAGATCTTCCCCTACGCCTACCGGCACACCTACGCTCAGCGACACGCTGACGCCGGCGTCGCTCCCGATGCCCTGCAGTCGCTCATGGACCATCGCCAGCTGACGACCACTCAGCAGTACTACCGGGTCGGCGAGACCCGTAAGGGTGAGGCCGTGGAGCGGGTCACCGCGATGCAGTTCGACCGGAACGGCAATCGCGTCTGGCGCAAGGCCCAGGCCCTGCTCGACTCCGAGCACGCCCGCCGGGCCATCGGGGAGGTCCAGGTCCCCTATGGGCTCTGCACCGAACCTACCAACGTCCAGGCCGGCGGGCACGACTGTCCCGTCAGATTCCGCTGCGTCGGCTGTGATCACTTCCGCACGGACGTCTCCTACCTCCCTGACCTGGAGGCATACCTCGCCGATCTCCTCCGTGGTCGCGAACGTCTCGCCGCCTTCGCCGCCGATTCGTGGGCGAAGGCCGAGGCCATGCCTTCCGACGAAGAGATCACTCGGGTCCGCCGCCTGGTCAAACGTGTCCGGGAGGACCTGGAGGACCTCACCGAGGAGGACCGGATGCAGATCAAGGAAGCCGTCACCATGGTTCGCCGCACACGCCGCGTCGTCTCACTCGGCCTGCCCCGCGTTGGGCCGCCCGAGGATCTCCGCTCTGAAAGGCCCGCAGGATGACCAACCCCATGATCGAGGGCAAGCGCGCCGACTCGACTCGCCGCCGCGAGCGCGTCCTCAAGGCCATCGACGCCGCCGCCAAGAGCGGCGGGGACATCACCGTCTCCGGGCTCGCCAGAGCCGCTCGGGTTGATCGCACCTTCCTCTATCGCCATCGCGACCTGCTCGAACGCGTCCACGCCGCCGCCAACACCCCCGTTGAGGAGGGCCGAATTGCGGCGGTCAGCCGGGCTTCGCTGCAGACCGACCTCACGAACGCGCTGGAACGCAACAAGCGTCTCGCGGCACGCGTCCGGCAGCTGGAGAGCCGCCTGTCTTCCCAGCTCGGCGATGCCATCTGGGCCGAATCCGGCCTTGGCGCACCCGTCGACATCGACCAACTCCAGCGTCGCATCGCCCTCCTCGAGCAGGAGGTCGCTGCCAGGCAAGGCGAACTCGACGAGCGGACAGAGGAGTTGGAAGCGGCTCGGGCGGCGAACCGGGAGTTGCCCCGGGCCCTGAACCACCGGCCTTGATCACGACAGGCCACTGTCCGATCTGGCCGGTCAGGTCACCCCACGACGGGGATGGGGGGGCGCGGGGCGCCCTGGGCTTTGGGAAGTCCCATGGCAATGGTCTGACCGAAGCGCATGGCCGCGTCACCTTTGACGACGTTGCCGGCGTAGACGAAGCCAAGCAGGATCTGGAAGAAATCGTCGAATTCCTGCGCGATCCGCAGAAGTTCCAGCGCCTCGGCGGACGCATTCCGCGCGGCGTGCTGCTCGTCGGCCCTCCCGGTACCGGTAAGACGCTGCTTGCCCGCTCCGTCGCAGGCGAAGCCAACGTGCCGTTCTTCACGATCTCCGGTTCCGACTTCGTCGAAATGTTCGTCGGCGTCGGCGCCAGCCGTGTGCGTGACATGTTCGAGCAGGCAAAGAAGAATGCGCCCTGCATCATCTTCATCGACGAAATCGACGCTGTCGGTCGCCATCGTGGCGCCGGTCTCGGCGGCGGCAATGACGAGCGCGAACAGACGCTCAACCAGTTGCTGGTCGAGATGGACGGCTTCGAGGCAAACGAAGGCATCATCCTGATCGCGGCGACCAACCGTCCTGATGTTCTCGATCCGGCACTGCTGCGTCCGGGCCGTTTCGACCGCCAGGTCGTCGTGCCGAACCCGGATATCAACGGC
>CBFGZZ010000405.1:0-7397 GCA_965653385.1 uncultured Streptomyces sp.
GGCCGGGGTGATCGTGAACGTGTGTTCGAAGTGGGCGGCGAGCGACCCGTCGTCCCCCACCCGGACCTCGGCCTGGGGGGGGGCGGCGGTCGTGCCGAGCGCGGAGCCCACGGTGGCGATGACCGCGTTCATCGCCGCCCCGGCCAGCGCCAGTTTCACCGGCGATGCCCCGCCGCGTCCGCTGCCCGCCACCGCGTAGGCGGCGACGGCCGCGAGCCCCGCCCCGGCGAACGCGAACCAGACATAGCCGGCCGGCGAGTGCACCCCGAGGAACGCGATGGCGCAGACGACGCCCAGCGAGGCGCCCTGGCTGACGCCGAGGACACCGGGCTCGGCGATCGGGTTGCGGGTGATGCCCTGCATGACCACCCCGGCGACCGCGAGAGCGAGCCCCACCAGCACGCCGATGACCGTGCGGGGGACCCGCAGCGCGCGTACGACCTGCGCGTTGTCACTGCCGCCGCCGTGCAGCAGGGCGTCGAACACCTGGGCCGGTGGGATCTGCCGACTGCCGAGAGCGAGGCTCAGCAGGACGGCGAGGAACAGCAGGAGCACGCCCGCGAGCGTCCAGGCGACACGACGCCGGGTGGCACGGGACATGCGGTTCCTTCTGCTGTTTCGCCGGTGCTTCGCTTGCTTCCTCGCCCGCCGGCGCGCGCCTACTTGGTGAGGTACCGCTCCAGGTCCCCGAGGACCTCGTCGGCAGCGGTGACACCCAGACCCAGGTACCAGGTCTCGTCCGGAACGTCGTACGCGTGCCCGGCCTTGACCGCCTTCAGGTTCTTCCACAGCGGGTTGCCCTGCGCGCGGGACTTGTCGGTGGCCTTCGCGTCGCCGTACACGCCGGTGAAGATGTAGTCGGCGTCGGCCTGGTCGATGTTCTCGGCGCTGACCTCGGCGGCCAGGTCCTCGATGTCCTGGTTCTTCGGGCGCGGGATGCCGGCGTCCTTGAGGATGGTGCCGATGAACGAGGCGTTCGCGTAGAGGCGGATCACCCCGTCGGGCAGGTAACGCACCATCGACACCGTCGGCTTGTTCGCGCCCAGCTTGGCGTCGAGTCCGTCGACCTTCTTGTCGTACGCGGCGAGCTTCGCCTCGGCCTCGGCGGTCTTGTCCAGGGCCGCGGCGTTGAGGAGGTAGTTCTCCTTCCAGGTGAAGCCCGGGCGGATGGAGAAGACGGTGGGCGCGATCTGCGACAGCTCGTCGTACTTGTCCGCGGCGCGCAGCTGGCTGCCGAGGATCAGGTCCGGCTCGAGGCCGGCGATCGCCTCCAGGTTGAGGTTGTTGATGGTGCCGACGTTCTTCGGGGTGCCGGCGTCCTTCTTCAGATAGGAAGGCAGTTCGGGCGAGCCCTCGGTGGGGGCGAGGCCGACCGGCTCGATGCCGAGCGAGACGACGTTGTCGAGCTCGCCGACGTCCAGGACCACGACCCGCTTGGGCTGGGACTTCAGGACGGTCTCGCCCATGGCGTGCTCGATGGTGCGCGGCCACTGGCCCGGCTTCGCGTCCGTGCCCATCTCCGCGGTCTTCTTCGCGGCGGACGCGAAGTCCTTGCCGCCCTTGGCCACGTCCTTCTTGTTGCCCGCGCCGGCCGCGGAACCGGAGCTGTCCGCGCCGTCGTCGGAGCCGCCGCAGGCCGCGAGGGACAGTGCGGCGATGACGGCAAGAGCGACGGCGGCTGTGCCGCGGCGCCGGTGAAGCATGACAGGGCTCCCTTGTGGTGCACAGTGGTCAGCCGTTAGGCCAGCCTCACCTTATCCAGGACTTCTCCCTGTCTCGTACACCGTGGCTGTGTGGTTCCTGTCACGGTCCTGTGTGCGGACGTGTGCCCTCCCCGGCGCCCTGACCTGCCAGAACGCCGAGGAGGTGCAAGGAGGTGCTGGGCCTGCGTCAGGCCGGCGAGCAGGCCGACTCGTTCAGCGTGAAGGCCGCGGGGCTCGGGTTCGTGCTGCCCTTCGTGGCCGTGAAGCCCAGGGTGACCGAGCCCGCCGGGGCGATCGTCGCCGTGTACGACGCGGAGGTGACGCTCACGTCGGCGCCGCTCTGGGTCGCGGTGCCGCCCCACAGGTTGCTGACGCGCTGACTGTCCGGGAAGGTCCAGCGCAGCGTCCAGCCGTTGATCGCCGTGCTGCCGGTGTTGCGGATGACGACCTCGCCCTGGAAGCCGCCGGGCCACTCGTTCGAGACCCGGTACGCCACCGCGCACGAGGCCGACGACCCACCGGACGACGTGGTCACCGCCACCGTGCCGGAGCGCTGGGAGCGGTTGCCGGCGGCGTCGCGGGCGTAGACGGCGAAGGTGTAGGAGGTCTCCGGGGCGAGGCCGGTCACGGTGGCCGAGGTGCGGGTCGTCGTGGTGGCCGCGGTCTCGGTCCCGTCGGCGACGCGGACGACGTCGTAGCCGGTGACGCCGTTCGCGTCGGTGGCCGCGGCCCAGTTCAGGGTGACGGACGAGGACGTCACGGCGGAGGCCGTCGGCGTCCCGGGCGCGGTCGGGGCAGTGGTGTCACCGCCTGACGAGGAGTAGACGTCGGCCTCCTCGGACGTTGCGGCGATGCCGTTCGCGCCATGGAAGATGCGCTGGCCCCAGGAGCTGAGCCGCGTCGGGTCGAAGCCGATCGACAGATCGAGGATCGGGTCGGTGTTGCCGCTCCAGGACCAGGCCAGATAACCGAGCCGGAGCTGCTGGGCTGCGGCCATCATGGTGTCCTCGTCCGGGTCGCCGTACTGGTCGGGCGGGCCTCCGAACTCGCCGATGAGGAGCGGGAGTCCGGCGTTCACGAAAGCGTTCAGATAGTCCGTGATCTCCTGTGCCGTGTCGTAGACGCTGTACATGTGGATCGAGAAGATCAGGTTGCCGGTGGGGTCGGCGTCGTAGACGGACTGGGCGTTGGCGCGCATGACGCCCTGCCAGTCCTGGCCCCAGTTGGGCGCGTCCACCATGATCGTGTGGGCGAACCCGGCGTCGCGCAGCTTCTTCACCGCCGCGATCGTGGGCTCGGTCCAGCCGGCGGGGTTGGTGTTGCCCCAGGGCTCGTTGCCGATGTTGACGATGACGTAGTCCTCTTCGCCGGCGAGCACGTCCTTCAGGCCGATCCAGTAGTCGGCCGCGTGGTCGAGCGTCCCGGCCGCGGCCTCCTCTCCGTAGCCGGTGGTGTCGTGCACCTCCAGCACGCAGATCAGCCGGTTGGCCTTGCACTGCGCGATGACGGCGGCCACGTCCTCGGGACTGTTCCTGGTCCAGCGGTGGCCGTCGGAGAGGACCACGCGGACGGTGTTGGCGCCCAGCGCCTTGACGTCGGCCAGCGACTGGGTCTCGCCCGGGTACCAGGTGTGGGCGTGGTTGACGCCCCGCATCACGAAGTCGTTCCCGGACGCCTCCAGCAGGCGGCCGTTCTGGATGTGCAGGCCGGTGGCGGCGGCCTGGGCGGGCGGGGCGAAGGAGAGCAGGGGGACGAGCAGGCCCAGGACGGCGGCCACGACCGCGGCCATTCGTCGGGCGGTCCGTGTGGCGGTTCGTGGGGTGATGCCGGTGCGGGATCTCATGGCGGCTCCGTGGGGTGAGAGGGGATGACGGTGCGTCAGGAGGACGCGGCGCGCGCCGTGCAGGTGACAGTCGCCGTCGGGGCGCCGCCCGTTGCCGGGGTACTGGCGACGAATCCGAAGCTCGCGCTCGCGCCGGGTGCCAACGTGCCGTTCCACGCCGCGTTGGCGATGGTGGCGGTGCCGTCGGCGCCGGTGCCGAGGGTGCCGTTCCATACCTGGGTGAGGCGGGCCCCGTCCGCCGGGACGACCGTCGCGGTCCAGCCCGAGACGGAGGAGGCGGACGTGTTGGTCACCGTCACCTCGCCCTGGTAACCGCCCTGCCAGGAGGAGACGGCACGGAAGGAAGCGGTGCAGGCGGGCGGGTCGCCCGGGTCGCCGGGGTCTCCGGGATCCCCCGGACCCGCGTCGAGCAGAGTGGCCAGCGCCGGATACCACCGAGCGGCGATCTTCTCGTCGCCGGAGGCGCTCGGATGCACTCCGTCATAGGTGTCGACGGCCGTGTCGAAGCCCGTCCACTGGTCGACCACGGTGACCGGGGAACGGGCGGTGCTCGTGGCCCTGGCCCAGTCCGGGATCCGCGCGTTGAAGTCGACGACCCGCTGGGCGCAGGCCGCGCACTGGCTCGGATTCATGGGGATGAGCCGCGCGACCAGGACCTTCATGTCCGGATTGCTCGCCCGCATCTGTTCCACCAGTTTGCTGTAGGCGGCGAGGATGCGATCGGGAGCGATGGAGCTCCACACGTCGTTCGTGCCGAAGTGCATGACAACGATGTCCGGGAGTGTGGCGGCCAGCCGCCCCGGCAGCAGGTTCTGGTCGGCCACATTGGTCACCAACTCGCCGCCGTGGCCCTCGTTGTCACCGTCGTGCGCCTGCGCGCAGCCCTGGTGGCTGAGCGTGCCGACGAAGTCGACGTCCGTGTGTCCGGCGCTCTGCAGCCGGTTCCAGAGCAGCGCCCGCCAGCAGCCGGGCGAGCCGGTGATCGAGTCGCCCAGCGGCATGACGCGGACGGGGGCGGCCGCTTCCGTCGGAGCGGCAGCCGCTGCCGCCCGGGGCGCGAGCGACAGGCCGACGGGCATCGACAAGGCGGCCAGCAGGGCGAGCAGCGGAATGATCCGCGAGGGTAAGTGGCGGGTGCCGCGCATGGTGTTCCCTTCCATGTTCCCTTCCCTGGCGCATCTGTCAGCGCGCTCCGCGCGGGGTGGGAGCGCTCCCATGAAACATCAAGCCATTGTTGTCATTAACGCGTCAAGAGGCAGGAGGCAGGACTGAGATGCTGTCAGTCCGAACACGGTCCGTCCGAGGAGGCGTCCATGTCCGAGCCGTCCGTCCTTGCCGCGCTGGTGTCCGCGTTGCGAGGTGGATCGATCGAAGTCGTCGACCTGACCTCGCCCCTGTCGTCCTCGACACCGGTGATCCAACTGCCGCCCCGGTTCGGGCAGAGCGCCGTCTTCGAACTGGAAGAGATAAGCCGCTACGACGACCGGGGACCCGCCTGGTACTGGAACAACTTTCGCAGCGGCGAGCACACCGGCACCCACTTCGACGCCCCGAACCACTGGGTCACCGGCAAGGACCTCGCCGACGTGGCCTCGGTGCCGGCCGGGAGACTGATCGCACCGGCGGCGGTGCTGGACTTCAGCGCCGAGGCCGCCAAGGACCCCGACTTCCTGGTCGAGGTCGACCACGTCAAGGCCTGGGAAGCGGACAACGGCCCCTTGCCCGAGGGCGGTTGGCTGCTGCTGCGCACCGGCTGGGACGCCCGCTCGCACGATCAGCAGGCCTTCCTCAACGCCGACGAGAACGGCCCGCACACCCCCGGTCTGTCCGCGGAGTGCGCCCGCTGGGTGGCCGAGGAGTCGCCGGTGGTCGGCCTGGGTGTGGAGACGGTGGGCACGGACGCCGGGGGCGCGCACTCCTTCGAGCCCGTCTATCCCTGCCACTCCTACCTCATGGGCAGTGACAAGTACGGCCTGACGCAGCTCCAGAACCTGGCCGCGCTGCCGCCGACCGGCTCCGTCGTCATCGCCGGACCGCTGCCCATCGTCACCGGCTCCGGGGCTCCGGCCCGGGTACTGGCGCTGGTGGAGCGGGGCCGCTCATGAAGGTCGCGGAAGCGGTCGGCCGGGCGCTGTGCGCGGCCGGGATCGACCAGGTCTTCGGGGTCGTCGGATCGGGCAACTTCCACGTCACGAACGCCATGGTCGCCGCGGGGGCGCGGTTCGTCGCCGCACGCCACGAGGGCGGTGCGGCGACGATGGCCGACGCCTACGCCCGGACCAGCGGCACGGTCGCGGCGGTGAGCGTGCACCAGGGGCCGGGTCTGACGAACGCCATGACCGGGATCGCGGAGGCTGCCAAGAGCCGTACGCCGCTGGTCGTGCTCGCGGCCGAGGTGACCGAACCGCGCTCCAACTTCTACGTCGACCAAGAGGCGTTGGCCCATGCGGTGGGCGCGGTTCCGGTGCGGGTCACATCGGCGGAGGAAGCGGTCGAGCAGGCGTGCGTGGCGGTCGGGCTGGCGGTGCGGGAACGGCGCACCGTGCTGCTCAATCTCCCCCTGCCGGTGCAGGCGCTGGAGGTGCCCGACGGCGCCCTTGCGCACGCCGCACCGCTGCCGCAACGGGTCGCGGTCGAGCCGGACGCGGACGTGGTGGCCGAGCTGTCCCGGTTGCTCGGGCAGGCCCGGCGGCCCGTCTTCGTGGCCGGCCGGGGAGCGCGCGGGGCTAACTGCCGTGAGGCGCTGGAGGCACTCGCCGAGCGGCACGGCGCGCTCCTGGCCACGTCGGCCGTCGCCCACGGCCTCTTCCACGGCAACCCGTGGTCCCTGGGTATCTCCGGCGGCTTCGCCTCACCCCTGGCCTGCGAACTGATCCAGGGTGCCGACCTGATCGTCGGCTGGGGCTGCGCCCTCAACATGTGGACCATGCGGCACGGCCATCTGATCGGCGCCGACGCCACCGTCGTACAGGTCGACGACGACCCGTCGGCACTCGGCGCCCACCGACCGGTCCACCTCGGTGTCACCGGCGACGTCCGGCTCACCGCGCGCCGGGTGTCCCAGGCGGCTGATCAACCGCGGCAGGGCTACCGGATACCGCAGATCGGGGCCGCCCTCGCGGCTCGCGTCCGTATGCGGGACGTGCCGTACGAGGACACGAGCACGCGGGAGCGGATCGACCCGAGGACCTTGAGCATCGGGCTCGACGACATACTGCCCGCGGAGCGGGTGGTCGGCGTGGACTCCGGGAACTTCATGGGCTACCCGAGCGCGTATCTGTCGGTGCCGGACGAGCAGGGCTTCTGCTTCACGCAGGCGTTCCAGTCGATCGGGCTGGGGCTCGCGACCACGATCGGCGCGGCACTGGCCCAGCCGGACCGGCTGCCCGTCGCGGCGCTCGGGGACGGCGGCGCGCTGATGGGCGCCGTGGAGCTGGACACCGTACGGCGGCTCGGGCTGCCCATGGTGGTCGTCGTGTACGACGACGAGGCGTACGGCGCCGAGGTGCACCACTTCGGTCCCGACGGGCATCCGCTCGACACGGTGCGCTTCCCGCCGACGGATATCGCCGCCGTGGGGCGGGGCCATGGCTTCGAGGCGGTGACCGTGCGGACGACGGCCGATCTGAAGGCCGTGGCGGACTGGGTCGCCGGTCCGCGGTCCGCGCCGTTGCTCATCGACGCCAAGGTGGTCGCCGATCACGGGTCCTGGTGGCTGGAGGAGGCGTTCCGCGGCCACTGAGGAGGGGGAGCCGATCGCCCACCCCGCGGTGGGGACCCCGATTCCGGCAGACGGGTCGGCGGTGGGCGGGCGGGTACAGAACCCCCGTGGCGGGAAGGTCGGGGACTAC
>CBFGZZ010000406.1:0-7386 GCA_965653385.1 uncultured Streptomyces sp.
CCGTTGCCGCCGGAGGGGGACGTGACATGCGGGACAGCCACCGGGTCGATGCCGAGCGGCTGTTGGCCCGGGCCGTGGAGGAGGAAGTGCGGCGCTCGGGCGGGCGGGTCGACGGGCAGGTGCTGCTGTCGCGGGCGCGCGGGGCGCTGGACGCCATGGCGTCGGCGGCGACCGAGGAGTACGAGGCGTATACGCGGGCGCTGGACGAGGCGGAGGCCGGGCGGCTGACGTTCGGGCAGCGGTTCGCGCGGGAGGGCGGCGCCACCCCGCTGATGGTGGCGGGCGTCGCGGCGGTCGCGGCCGCCGTGTCCGACCTGGCGCTCGGCACCGGCGCGGGCACCGCGGTGGGCGCGGGCGTGACCGTCGGCGTCGTGGGCGCGGCGGCGACGGTCGTGAAGGTCGCCGGCACGCATCTGCCCGCCGCGCACCACCGGGCGGGCGCCGTCGGCCAGCCCGGCGGCCCGCAGCAGCTGCGGCTTCAGTGGCTGACGGCGCTGGAGGTACGGGGCATCCGCCCGTTCCTCGACCAGCAGCGGGTGCTGAGCGCGTCCACCGGCCCGAAGCAGACCGGGCCTCGGCTGCGGGGCGCGGACAAGAGCGCGGCGGCTCGCGGACGGAGCGTGCTGGAGCAGTCGTTCGGTCAGCTCCCGGAGCCGATGGGCCCGTTCGCGGGCCGCCGGCAGGAGATGGCCCGGATCCGGCAGTGGGTGCAGGCGGCGCGGGCGAGTACCGAGACGAAGCCGACGGTCGTCGTCCTGCACGGGGCGCCCGGCGGCGGCCGTACGGCACTGGCGATCCGTGCCGCCCATGATCTGAAGGACCAGTTCCGCGGGGCGTGCGTGGTGGATCTGCGCGGCGACACGACGGAGGAGGCGCCGCTGTCGACGAGGGACGCGCTGCTGCATCTGCTGAACCGTCTGGGTGCCCCGCGCGAGCAGCTCCTCTTCCGTGAGCGTTCGTCGGCGGACCAGCAGGTCAAGCGGCTGAGCGAGCTCTACCATCAGCACCTCGCCGGTCTGCCGGTCACGGTCGTGCTGGACGACGCCTCGGACGCGGCGCAGGTCCGCACCCTCGTCCCCGAGCGTTCCGACAGCCTGGTCCTGGTCACCGCCCGCGAGCCCCTCGACCTGCCCGCCGATCTCGCCGCCTGGGTGCATCAGCTGCCGGTCGCGCCGCTGGACGAGGCGGGCGCCGAGGAGCTGCTGAGCGCGGCGGCGGAGGATTCCTCGGCGCCCTACGACGCCGAATCGGCCGACCGGATCCGGCAGTTGTGCGGCGGACTGCCGCTGGCGCTGCGCATCGCGGGCTCGTCGCTGGGCCCGCGTTCACCGCGCGCGCTGGCGACCGACCTCGGCGCGTACGGCCCGGTGGGGCCCGTCGAGCGGGTGCTGTGGCTGCGCTACACCGACCAGTCGGAGGCGGCCCGGCGGCTGCTGCGCAGACTGGCCCTGGCGGGCCGCGCCTCGCTGGGCGCGGCAGCGGCGGCGGCGCTCCTGGCCACGGACGAGGCCGACGCCACGTGGCACCTGGAGGCCCTGTCCCGGTCGGGCATGATCGACCACGTCCGCGGCAACCGCTACCGCCTGCACGACCTGGTCCGTGCCTTCGCCCACGCCCGTCTCCTCGACGAGGAGGAGGCGGTGGAGCGTACGGCGGCGCAGGAGCGGCTGATCGTGAACTACGCCGACCTCGCGGAGTCCGTGCTGCGCCTGGTCGACGGCAACATGTCGACCCGCTCGGACCGCTTCAGCCCGCACGGATTCACCTCGCTGGACGACGCGCTGCGCTGGCTCGACGACGAGTCCAGCTTCATCACGGCGGCGCTGCGGCACACGGAGGACGCCAACCAGGCGGCCGTGCTGAACCTGCTGGGCGCCCTGTGCGACTACTGCCTGCTGCGCGGCGACCTCTACCGCCTCGGCGAGATCAGCGAGCTCGCCCAGGCCGTGGACCAGGGCCTGCTGGTGCGCTCGGTGCAGTGGCGTACGGGCATCGCGGCCCGCCAGCTCGGCGAGCTGGACAAGGCACGTACGACCCTGACCTCGGTGGTCGACCTCTATATGGAGGCCCACCACGACGCGGGCGCGGCCCGCGCGCTCTGCTCCCTCGGCATCACCCTGCACCACCAGGGCAACCTCACCGAGGCGGTGACGAAGCTCCGGGAGGCCCTGGACCTCCAGTCGCCGCCCCAGCTGGCGACGGACCGCGCCTGGACGATGCACGCGCTGGCCGCGGTGGAACGGGACCGTGGCCGCGTGCCGGAGGCGATGGACCTGCTGACCGGGTCCCTGGCCCTGCACCGCGCCGGCGAGTCCGTGCACGGCGAGGCATGGGCCCACTTCCAGCTGGGCCAGCTGAGCCTGCGCATGGGTGACGTGCCGCGCGCGGAGTCCGAGCTGCGCGAGGCCCTCGAACTGTACGGCCGTACCCGCGACGCCCGCGGGGAGGCCTGGGCGATGACCCAGCTGGCCCGCGCCCGCCTGGTCGGCGGCGATCCGTCCACGGCGGTGGACGGACTGCGGCAGGCGGCCGCCCGGCATCGCGACAACGAGGACGCGCGCGGCGAGGCCTGGTCCGTCTACTACCTGGGGCAGGCCCTTGAGGAGACCGGCAACCTGGACGTCGCGGTACGCGAGCTGGAGCGTTCCCGCACGATGTTCTCCCGGATGCAGGACGTCTACGGCCTGGCCTGCGCCCGGCATCACTCGGCCCGCGTGACCCGGGACCAGCGGGCCGCCCAGACCGGCTCCCTGAAGAACTCCGGCTTCGCCCGCCAGCTCCTCGTGGACGCCCGCGCCAACTTCCAGCGCATCGGGGTCGCCCACGGGGAGGCGTGGACCTGCCTGGAGCTCGCCGTGGTCGACGCCGGGAACGCCCGGACCCAGCAGGCACTGGCGCTGTGCGACGACGCCGTGGCGTTGTTCGCGTCCTACGGCGACCGCAGAGGCGAGGACTGGGCCCGCTTCCTGCGCTGCACCCTGCTGCCGTACGCGGCACCGGGCGGCGTAGAGGTCGGAACGGCGGTCGCACAGGAGGAACTGGCTCAGCTGGGCCGGAGCGGGCACGCGCTGCGGGACGGGAAGCTGGGCGACTATGTGGCGGCGTACCAGCTGCTCCTGGAACGCGGCGTGGACCTGGACGCGGGCTGGCAGGCCTGGCGGCTCGGCATGGTGCCGAACCGCCATGCACGGGAGGTCATGGGGGTGCCGGTGGCGGCCCGGCCGTGACGGGCATGACCGCAGTCACGGGCGTCACAGCCATGGCGCGGGCCTGATGCTCAGCCGGCCGGCCCTGCGCTCAGCCCTTCCGGGGCGTCGCCGACCCGCCGGACTCGGCCGCCTCGGCGGAGGCGCCCGCCTTCGCGTCCGGAGCCTCCTTGAAGTCGACCCTGCTCATGTGCCGGTTCATCGACTTCATCAGACCCCACACCGCCAGGGCCATCACCGCGAAGACGATGAAGCCGAGGACACCGGGGGTGACCTTGTCCTCGTCCACCTCCTTGGCGATGGTGGCGAGCTGTGTCATTGCCAGGCTTGCGCTTGCGCTCATGTCAGGCATTGTCGCGGATGCCCGCAAAGAGGTCGTCCTCGGGGAGGGAGGTATCGACGAGGGACTTCGCCAGCTCGTACTCCTCCGTCGGCCAGACCTCCTTCTGGAGCTCCAGCGGCACCCGGAACCAGCCGCCGTCGGGGTCGATCTGCGTGGCGTGCGCGATGAGCGCCTTGTCACGGATCTCGTAGAAGTCACCGCACGGAACGTGCGTGGTCAGCGTGCGCTGCTTCATCCCGAACTCGTCCCAGCGCTTGAGCCAGTCCCCGTACGGGGACTCCAGGCCGCGATCGAGCATGGCCTGGTGCAGCGCCTCGGTGCGGGGGCGGTTGAAGCCCTGGTTGTAGTAGAGCTTCCGCGGCTGATACGCGGGCCCGTACTCCGCCTCCGGGTACTTCTCGGTGTCCGCCGCGCCCTCGAACGCCACCATCGAGATCTTGTGGGTCATGATGTGGTCGGGGTGCGGGTAGCCGCCGTTCTCGTCGTAGGTGGTGATCACCTGGGGACGGAACGAGCGGATCTGCTTCACCAGCTCACCGGCCGCCTTGTCGACGTCCTCCAGGGCGAAGCAGCCTTCGGGGAGCGGGGGCAGCGGGTCGCCCTCGGGCAGTCCGGAGTCGACGAAGCCGAGCCACTCCTGCCTGACCCCGAGGATCTCGCGGGCCTCGTCCATCTCCTTCTTGCGTACCTCGTGGATGTGCTCCTCGATGTACTTGTCGCCCTGGAGCTTCGGATTGAGGATGGAGCCGCGCTCCCCGCCCGTGCAGGTCACGACCAGCACGTCCACCCCCTCGGACACGTACTTCGCCATGGTCGCCGCGCCCTTGCTCGACTCGTCGTCGGGGTGGGCGTGCACGGCCATCAGTCGCAGCTGGTCAGTCAAGACTCAATCCTCGTAAGTCGGCGCCCGGTGTCTTCGGGCGCGAACGGCGGCTTCTATAGTGACCGAATCGGGGGGCGGATAATTCCGGGGTCCGGACGTCAGGCCCCGTTTCGGGACATCCGTCCCGCCCCGGCCGAGAGGACGATCATGAGTACGGCGAGCACGCGGCTGCCCGAGAGCCGCTACGGCCGCTCCTCGGACGAGCGCGCCGACCGCACGCTCAAGGTCGTGGGTGCCGTCCTCGGAGCGGTGCTGCTGGCGGTGATCGGCTACTTCGGCTATCACTACGTCGGCCAGAACAAGATCAGCGCCGAGGTGATCGAGTTCGACGCGGGCAAGGACGCGGTGAAGGTGCATCTGGAGGTCCGCAAGGACTCCGGCGCCTCCGGCTACTGCACGGTGCGCTCCCAGGCCGAGAGCGGCGCCGAGGTGGGCCGCGCCGACTTCCGCTTCGACGGCGACGCCACCCGTATCGACAAGGTCGTCACACTGCGGACGACGTCCCAGGGAACGACGGCCGAACTGCTCGGCTGCCACGCCGACTGACCGCCACCGCCGGCCGCGCGACCGCGCCACCGGTCATGCCGCCGATCACGCCGACCGAAACCGACCGGCCCTGATCGACACTGACCGGTCGCGTCCGGATTGCAGAGGCGCTGACCTGCGTTGACGTGATTCTGATGGCTTATGTCCTCCCCCTTCGGCCATTGAATTGTTAGGCTCGTGGTTTCGCCCATCCGTGAAGGAACATCCTTCTGGGTAGGGCGATGCTTTGTATTCCCAGTACCTACGAGGAGCACCTGTGACCCAGACCAGCGAGAACGTCACCTGGCTGACCCAGGAGGCGTACAACCAGCTCAAGGCCGAGCTGGAGTACCTGTCTGGTCCTGCGCGCACGGAGATCGCCGCCAAGATCGCGGCCGCGCGCGAGGAGGGCGACCTGCGCGAGAACGGCGGGTACCACGCGGCCAAGGAGGAGCAGGGCAAGCAGGAGCTCCGAGTGCGCCAGCTGACCCAGCTCCTGGAGAACGCCAAGGTCGGCGAGGCGCCGGCGTCGGCGGACGGCGCGGTGGCGCCGGGCATGGTCGTGACGATCGCCTTCGACGGTGACGAGGACGACACCCTGACCTTCCTGCTCGCCTCGCGCGAGTACGCCAGCTCCGACATCGAGACGTACTCCCCGCAGTCCCCGCTGGGCTCCGGCGTGATCGGCCACAAGGTCGGCGAGGACGCCGAGTACGAGCTGCCGAACGGCAAGACGGCCTCGGTGAAGATCCTCAAGGCCGAGCCCTACAACGGCTGACCCCGGCCTCGGGACCTCCAGCACCGGTCTTCCACGAGCCCCCGGCCGCCTCCCGGCGCCGGGGGCCTCGTCATGCGGTCGCCGAGCGGTACTTGCGTACCGCGAGGGTGCGGAACATGGACCAAGCGCCGAACTTGCCGTTCTGGTACGCATGCAGGAGGGCACCCGACCCGACCGTCGGCCAAGCGAGTCGGTGACGCGAGGGGGGCGGGCGCACTGCGTCCGTGCCCAAGCGCCCGCGGACTCGTTCTGCCGCAGCCTCAGCCGTAGGCCTTGTGGAGCAGTAGGCACACGGTGGGAGCCGTCGCCCCGGTCCCCGTACAGGCCGTCCGGCCTCTTCAGCGCGGTGTTGCCGGGGGTGGGGTGGGCGAATCGCCAGGGGAGACAGCAGATCGGCATGCGTGGTGGTCGTTGTGGCATGGAGCAGGTGACAGGCGGGGGAGCGACGCTTCGAGCATCCGCACCGTGAAGGCGGCGGACAGTGAAGGAGCGATCTCATGGGCCGATACGATCTCGCCCTCATCGGCTTCGGCGGCGTCAATCGCGCGCTTGCCGAGCTCATATCCCAAAGCGGGGAGCGCCTGGCCGAGGAGCTGGGTTTCGCCCTGCGGGTGGTGGCGATCACCGATCTGCGGGCCGGTTCCCTGGTGGACACCGACGGCATCGATCTGGCGCCGCTGCTGGCCGCCGGGCCCGGGGAGCTGAGCTTCGCGGGCCTTGCCGGAGGCAGCGCTGATCCGCGCAACGAGTGGGTGATCCGCGAGGTCCCGGCGGACATCGTCGTGGAGGCGACGTTCACCAACCCCACCGACGGCGAGCCCGCCCTCTCCCATGTGCGCTGGGCCCTGGAATCGGGCAAGCACGTGTGCACCACCAACAAGGGACCGGTCGCACTCGCCGGCCGGGCGCTGAAGCAACTGGCCGCCGAGCGTGGTGTCAGCTTCGAGTTCGAGGGCTCGGTACTCAGCGGCACTCCCGTCCTGCGCACCGCCGAGCGCATGTTCGCCGGCCTGGAGATCACCGGCGTCCAGGGCATCATGAACGGCACCTCGAACTACGTCCTGGGCCGCCTCGAAGAGGACATCGAGCTGTCGGCGGCCATCGCCGAAGCCCAGGAGCTCGGGTACGCCGAAGCCGATCCCACCGCGGACATCGAGGGCCACGACGTCCGGCTCAAGGTCATGATCCTGGCCAACGAGGTCCTCGGCGCCGACCTGTGCCGTGAGGACGTCTTCTGCGAGGGCATCTCCGCGATCACCCCCCAAGAGGTGCGGGACGCCGCCTCGAAGGGGCTGCGCTGGAAGCTGGTCGGCTCCGCCACTCGCCACGAGGACGGCAGCGTCGACGCCCGCGTCGCCCCGCTCGCCCTGCCCGCCCAGCACCCGCTCGCCGGGATCTCCGGCCCCCTCAACGCGGTCGCCTTCCACACCGACCTCCTCGGCACCGTCACGGTGTCCGGGCCGGGCGCCGGGCGCATCGAGACCGCCTACGCACTGCTGTCGGACGTCATCGCCATCCACCAGCGCCACGCCGACGACGACACCGCCCCCACGCGCCCCGTCCTGAAGGAGACTCACCGTGTCTGACACCGTCGCGCCCCCCGGCGTCGAACTGGGCACCGGCACGGCGCCCGTGCACAACCCCTACACCG
>CBFGZZ010000407.1:0-7338 GCA_965653385.1 uncultured Streptomyces sp.
GTCTGGGGGCGCAGCCCCCAGGGACGGGACGGGTAGGGGCGGCGGGGGCGAGGAACCGTGTCGTGCCGGAGTCGCTACGCCAGGCCCGGACCCCGTACCGGAATGGACGTGAACGTCGGCGCCGGTGCCGGGTCCTGGAAGAAGTCGTTGCCCTTGTCGTCGACCACGATGAAGGCCGGGAAGTCCTCGACCTCGATCTTCCAGACCGCCTCCATGCCGAGCTCCTCGTACTCGACGACCTCGACCTTCTTGATGCAGTCCTGGGCGAGCCGGGCGGCCGGGCCGCCGATGGAGCCGAGGTAGAAGCCGCCGTGCGCGTCGCACGCGTCGGTGACCTGCTTGCTGCGGTTCCCCTTCGCCAGCATCACCTTGGAGCCCCCCGCCGCCTGGAACTGCTCGACGTAGGAGTCCATACGGCCGGCCGTGGTCGGCCCGAAGGAGCCGGACGCGTAGCCCTCGGGCGTCTTCGCCGGGCCGGCGTAGTACACCGGGTGGTCCTTCAGGTACTGCGGCATCCCCTCACCCGCGTCGAGCCGCTCCTTGATCTTGGCGTGCGCGATGTCGCGGGCCACGACCAGCGGGCCGGTGAGCGAAAGCCGGGTCTTCACCGGGTACTTGGTGAGCTCCGCGAGAATCGAGTCCATCGGCTGGTTGAGGTCGATCCTGACGACGTCGCCGTCCTGCTCCAGGTGCTCGTCGGTCGTCTCCGGCAGGAACCGCGCCGGGTCCGTCTCCAGCTGCTCCAGGAAGACGCCCTCGGCCGTGATCTTCGCGACGGCCTGGCGGTCGGCGGAGCAGGACACGGCGATGGCGACCGGGCAGGAGGCACCGTGCCGCGGCAGCCGCACCACCCGCACGTCGTGGCAGAAGTACTTGCCGCCGAACTGCGCCCCGATCCCGATCTTCTGCGTCAGCTCGAAGACCTTCTCCTCCAGCTCCTTGTCCCGGAACCCGTGCCCGAGCGGCGAGCCCTCGGCGGGGATCTCGTCCAGGTAGTGAGCGGAGGCGTACTTCGCGGTCTTCAGCGCGTACTCGGCGGACGTACCGCCGACGACGATCGCGAGGTGGTACGGCGGGCAGGCGGCCGTACCGAGCGAGCGGATCTTCTCCTCCAGGAACTTCATCATGGAGGCCTCGTTCAGGACGGCCTTCGTCTCCTGGTAGAGGAAGGACTTGTTGGCGGACCCGCCGCCCTTCGCCATGAACAGGAACTTGTACGCGCCGCCGTCCGTCGCGTACAGCTCGATCTGCGCCGGCAGGTTGGAACCGGTGTTCTTCTCCTCCCACATGGTGAGCGGAGCCATCTGCGAGTAGCGCAGGTTGAGGTTCAGGTAAGCGTCGTAGATGCCGCGGGAGAGGGCTTCCTCGTCGCCGCCCTCCGTCAGCACGTTCTGGCCGCGCTTGCCCATCACGATCGCCGTGCCGGTGTCCTGGCACATGGGGAGCACGCCCGCCGCCGCGATGTTCGCGTTCTTCAGCAGGTCCAGCGCCACGAACTTGTCGTTGCCCGACGCCTCGGGGTCGTCGATGATCCGGCGCAGCTGCGCGAGGTGGGCGGGGCGCAGGTAGTGCTGGATGTCGTGGATGGCCTCCTCGGCGAGCTTGCGCAGCGCCTCGGGCTCGACCTTGAGGAACGTCCGCCCGTCGGCCTCGAAGGTGGAGACACCTTCGGAGGTCACCAGCCGGTACGGGGTGGTGTCCTCTCCCATGGGGAGCAGATCGGTGTACGCGAACTCAGGCATGTCGCCCATTCCTCACTAAACAGACAGCGCGGCTGGCCTCCGTTGGCAGCGTCCACCAGCGTAGAACCTGCCGCTGACGGCGAGCTTGTGAGGTAAGGCTCAGTTCGTCGGCCAAGGCGTCGGCCAAGGCGTCGGCCAAGGCGTCGTCCACAGGGGTATCGCGATCTATCGTGTTTCGGTACGCTGCTGCCGTGGACCTTCAGAAGCAGACCGAACCCGCTGCCGCCACCGAACTCCGTGCCTCCGACGCCGACCGCGACCGGATCGCCGACATCCTTCGCGAGGCCCTGGCCGAGGGCCGCCTCACCGCCGACGAGCACGCCGAGCGCGTCGAGGGCGTGCTGGCGGCCAGGACGGTGGGTGAACTGGATGTCTTCATACGGGACCTGCCCGCCGCCCACGTGCGCCGCGCACCCCACATACCCGCCCCGAGCAGGCCCGCAGTCGGCGCGATACCGCCCGACCCCGACGACAACGTGGTCGCGGTCTTCAGCAGCGCCGTCCGCAAGGGCCGCTGGCGCGCCGGCCGGCGCATCCACGCGTACGCGATCTTCGGCAGCGTGGAGATAGACCTCAGCGAGGCCCTCTTCGAGTACCAGCAGGTCGTGATCCGGGCGATCTCGGTCTTCGGCAACGTCGAGGTCCGCGTCCCGGAGAACGTCTCGCTGCGCGGCACCGGCGGCGGCGTGCTCGGCAACTTCGAGGTGGACCACCTCGACGCGGAGGACCCCCAGGCACCGGTCGTCCATGTCGACGGCTGGGCCGTGCTGGGCAACATCGAGGGCCGGCCGAAGCGGGGGAAGGTGGTCGCCGACATCCTCGACCGTGTCCAGCGCAAGGTCGACAGGAGTTTGCGCAAGCATCTGGATCGTTGACGGTTGTGAATCGGGCCGGCTTCCACCGCGCCTTTCGGCCGTTGCGGACGCCCCGGGCAAGCGTGCCGAACCCCCCGAGATCCAGCGGATCGGAACTCCCTGCATAGGCGCGCGCACAGCGGGTAGACCTTGCTGCATCGTCTCTCGCTCGCGAAGCCGTCGTCAGGAGTAGACCGTGCTGCAACCGCCGCATTCGTCCCTGCAGGTAGCTGCCGTTCCGGCCCAGCGGGTGCCAGTGCGAGACAGGGACCAAGACGCCCCATGGCACACGGAAGCCGTGTGCCGCCGCGACGAGGCCGGCCTGTTCTTCGCGCCTTCGAAAGAGCCCACCGCGGCCCGACTCTCCCGCGAGGAGGCGGCCAAGCGGGTGTGTGCCCGCTGCCCGGTCATGGTCGAGTGCCGCGAACACGCCCTTCTCCAGCCCGAGCCCTACGGCGTCTGGGGCGGCCTGACCGCGGCCGAACGCCGAGTGGTCCTGGCCAGGCGCCGCCGTCGCGAGATGGAACTGAAGAAGACGGCCAGGGCGACGACGAACCGCATAGCGCAGGCGGGCTGAGCGGCAAGAGGAAGGGCGCCCCCTCCGCACCGGGGGCGCCCTGTCGGCTGCGCGGTTCAGCAACGGGCGGGTGACCGCCCCTTGTTCACTTCGCCCTGTCGAAGTCGATCGCGCTGTAGGCCCGCAGCTTGCTCAGCCGGTGCTCGGAGTCGATCCGCCGCACCGTCCCCGACTTCGAGCGCATCACGATCGAGTCGGTCGTCGCGTTCTCGGACCGGTACCGCACACCGCGCAGCAGTTCGCCGTCGGTGATGCCGGTCGCGACGAAGAACACGTTGTCCCCGGCGACCAGGTCGTCCGTCAGCAGTACCCGGTCGAGGTCGTGGCCGGCGTCGACGGCCCGCTGGCGCTCCTCGTCGTCCTTCGGCCACAGCTTGCCCTGGATCGTGCCGCCCAGGCACTTCACCGCACAGGCCGAGATGATCCCCTCCGGCGTACCGCCGATGCCCAGCAGCATGTCGACGCCGGTGCCCTCGCGCAGCGCGTAGATCGATCCCGCGACATCGCCGTCGGAGATCAGCTTGATGCGTGCACCGGCATCCCGGATCTCCTTGATGATGCCCTCGTGCCGGGGTCGGTCGAGGATGACGACGGTGACGTCCTCGGGCGTGGACCGCTTCGCCTTGGCGACCCGGCGGATGTTCACGGACACGGGCGCGTCGATGTCGACGAAGTCGGCCGCGTCGGGGCCGGTGACCAGCTTGTCCATGTAGAAGACGGCGGACGGGTCGAACATGGCCCCCCGGTCCGCCGCGGCGAGCACGGAGATCGCGTTGGGCATGCCCTTCGCGGTCAGCGTGGTCCCGTCGATCGGGTCGACGGCGATGTCGACCTCGGCCCCGGTGCCGTCGCCGACCCGCTCTCCGTTGAAGAGCATCGGCGCTTCGTCCTTCTCGCCCTCACCGATGACGACGACGCCGTTCATCGACACGGTGTGGACGAGGGTCCGCATGGCGCGCACCGCGGCACCGTCGGCGCCGTTCTTGTCGCCGCGCCCGACCCAGCGGCCCGCGGCCATCGCCGCCGCCTCGGTCACTCGGACCAGTTCCAGGGCGAGGTTGCGATCGGGGGCTTCGCTGGGTACTTCGAGCTCGGACGGCAAATGATGATGATTCTCGGTCATCGGAGCGCACCTTTCTGATACGACGACGGCCGGATGAGGGTGACCGCCCTGACTCTATCCCCGGGCGCGCAGAATGAGCAGGGGGCCCCACGGATGAGCAGGCCAGGGCACCTGCGACGATAGGGGGCGTGGCAGGTTCCAACGGCAAGCAGAAGTCGGTCCGCAACATGGTCCTCTCCCTGGGAGTGACCGTGCTGGCGGCGGGAGTCATCTATCTCTTCGTTCCCCATGAGGACGGCGCTCCCGACCTCCCGCGGGTCGACTACCGCGTCGAGCTGCTCACGGCCCGCCGCGCGGCGTCCTACCCCGTGGTCGCGCCCCAGGGCCTGCCCGACAGCTGGAAGCCGACGTCCGTCCGCTTCAAGGGCGCCGACTTCGACGCCTGGCATCTGGGCTTCCACACCTCGGCCGGGGAGTACGTCCAGGTCGAGCAGTCGGCCGAGAAGCCGTCGACGTTCCTGGAGAAGGCCACCCAGGGCGGGCGGGCCACCGAGGTCACCGAGAAGATCGCCGACCGGACGTGGACGCGCTACACCGGCGGCCGTTACGACGCGCTCGTGCACCAGGAGAAGGGCGTGACCACGGTGGTGGCCGGCACGGGGTCGTTCGAGCAGTTGACGCAGATGGCGAAGGCCCTGAAGGCGGAGTGACCGTCCACGGATGACGAAAGGCCCCCGGCATACCGCCGGGGGCCTTTCGTCGTGCGGGCCGGTTCAGCTCAGACCGTGGTGATGACCTGGTCGTACTCCAGGCGCGGGGAGCGCGGGTACCAGGCGTCGGCGCCCGGCTTGCCGATGTTGACGACCATCAGCGGGGTGTGGTCGTCGTCGAGGAACTCCTTGCGGACGCCCTCGAAGTCGAAGCCGGTCATCGGGCCGGCGGCCAGCCCGGCGGCGCGGACGCCGACGATGAAGTACGCGGCCTGGAGGGCGGCGTTCATGCCGGCGGCGTTCTCGCGGGCCGCGCGCTCGCTGAAGAAGACGTCCTTGGCCTGCGGGAACGCCGGGAACAGGGTCGGCAGCTCCTCGTGGAACTCGTTGTCCGCGGACAGGATCGCGACCAGCGGGGCGGCGGCGGTCTTGGCCTGGTTGCCCTCGGCCATGTGCTGCACCAGACGCTCACGGGCCTCGGCCGAGCGGACCAGGGTGATGCGCAGCGGGGTCTGGTTGAAGGCGGTGGGGCCGTACTTGACCAGGTCGTAGATCGCCTGGATCTGCTCCTCGGTCACCGGCTCGTCGGTGAAGGTGTTCGCGGTGCGGGCCTCGCGGAACAGCAGGTCCTGGGCGGCGGGGTCGAGAACGAGAGACATACGGGACTTCCTAGAGTGACGCCTGGGTCCTTACCGGACCGCGGTCCGGATCGGCTTACGTCACGAAGGTACGCGAAGGAAGGTTGATGCTTCAACAATAACCGGGGTGTAGTGATCCGCTTCACAGCAGAACGTCACCCGTGCGGCTACTCGCCGCCCTCTTCCTCGGCCTCTCGCTCCTCGGCCAGCGCCGCGTCCAGCCGCGCCCGCGCCCCGTCCAGCCAGCGCCTGCACACCTTGGCCAGCTCCTCGCCCCGCTCCCAGAGCGCCAGGGACTCCTCCAGCGTCGTACCGCCCGCCTCCAGCCGCCGTACGACCTCGATCAGCTCGTCCCGGGCCTGCTCGTAGCCGAGTGCCTCTTCCACCTTGCTGGTCATCCGCCCACCCTATGCATCGCTTCGTGCGTCGCTCAGCGCGTCGCTTCGGTCATCGACTCGTACGGAGAACTCGCCCTCGGCGACGCGCGCCCGCAGCGCCTCGTCCGCCGTCACCTCACCCGGGTCCCGGACCACATGCCCGTCGGCCCGCTGGAGCACCGCGTACCCCCGCTTCAGGGTCGCCGCGGGGGAGAGGGCCACCACGCGCGCGTGCGTGTGGGTCAGCTCCGACTCGGCGCGGTCGAGGAGGTGGCCGAGGCAGCGGCGGCCGCGGTCGAGAAGCGAGGCCACATGATCGGCGCGCTCGTCGATCATCCGGTGCGGATCCTCTATCGACGGCCGCGCGAGGGCGTGCGCGAGCCCTCGCTCCTCGCGCTCGACGAACGCCTCGACGCAGCGCCGGGCCCGGTCGCGCAGCATCCGCACCCGTTCGTACTCCTCACCCACATCCGGTACGACCTTCTTGGCGGCGTCGGTGGGGGTGGAGGCGCGCAGGTCGGCGACGTGGTCGAGGAGGGGGTTGTCGGGCTCGTGCCCGATCGCGGAGACGACGGGCGTACGGCAGGAGGCGACGGCCCGCACCAGCTGCTCGTCGGAGAAGGGCAGCAGGTCCTCGACGCTGCCGCCGCCGCGGGCGACGATGATCACGTCCACGGCGTCGATCTCGTCCAGCTCCTTCACCGCCTGCACGACCTGCGGCACGGCGTGCACGCCCTGCACCGGGACGTTGCGGACCTCGAAGCGGACGGCGGGCCAGCGGTGGCGGGCGTTCTCCAGGACGTCCCGCTCGGCGGCGGAGGCCCGGCCGCAGACCAGGCCGATGAGCTGAGGGAGGAAGGGGAGCGGCCTCTTGCGCTCGGGCGCGAAGAGCCCCTCGGCGGCGAGTGACTTCTTCAGCATCTCCAGCCGGGCGAGGAGCTCGCCGACGCCGACGGGCTTTATCTCGGTGGCGCGCAGGGAGAGCTGGCCGCGCGGGGCGTACCACTCGGGTTTGGCGAGGACGACGACGCGGGCGCCCTCGCTCACCACGTCGGCGACGGCGTCGAACACCTGCCGGTACGCCGTCACGCTCACGGAGATGTCGTACGACGGGTCCCGCAGCGTCAGGAACACGACGCCGGCGCCGGGCCGCCGCGACAGCTGGGTGATCTGCCCCTCGACCCACACCGCCCCGAGCCGGTCGATCCACCCCCCGATGAGCCGCGACACCTCGCCGACGGGCAGGGGCGATTCGGGGGACGTGTTCACAGCCATGCGCCGAGCGTAACGGCCCCCACCGACAACCCGGCCCAGCCAACGGGGTCCCGTCCCTGGGGGCTGCGCCCCCAGACCCCCGCTGTCGGCCCTTCGGGCCTC
>CBFGZZ010000408.1:0-7328 GCA_965653385.1 uncultured Streptomyces sp.
GGCGGCGGGCGAGCTTGTGCTCACTGAATCTGGCGGTCGGGTCGAAGGCCGCGTCGGTGATGGCGTGGGTGCCGCACCGGCGTTCGAAGAGCGCCTGAAACGGCTTGTCGCCCAGGCGCTGGCGGGCTCTGGTGAGGGCCGAACTGGTGGGCAGGCGCTGGACGAGACCGTAAGAACCCCCGGGCCTCTGACCTGAGGGTTTCGCATGGAGCGGGTGACGAGAATCGAACTCGCGCTCTCAGCTTGGGAAGCGACGGCGCTTGGGGAGCCGGATGCCTTCTGAACTGGGCGTATGCGCTCCGGCGCGGCCCCTGAGGGCGTTGGATCGCACCGTTGTCGACCGTGGTTGACCGGTCTAAAGGGCACGCTATGGGCACGCCGTCGGCTCGGAGGAGTGGATGACCCCTCTTGGCTGCCGACGAGCAGCCGAGCCCTGGAAGCGAGCGTCGATGGGAAGGCCGCCGTTGCAGGAGCACATGGAGGAGGGCTCAGCGGCGGCGGAACAACGCGGGACGGAGGCGGCTCGGAGCGGCTCCCGCAACGCGGGCCTGTTCGGGCCGATCCGGGCTTGGATCCTCTGCGGGTCACACCTGCCCGCGGCGAACGCCCTCCGTTCGGCCCGGCCTCACGCCTGGCGTAACGCCAGTTCCACCGCCGTCACGTCCGAAGGTGCCCCGACCCGGGTCGGTGGGCCCCGCGCGCCCGCGGCCCGGGACACGTACAGCTGGGTGTCGCCGTACCGTTCCAGCCCCGCGACCGTCGGGTTGGCCAACTCGGCCACTCACCGAGGAAGCCAGACCGCAGCGCCCAGCTCGTCGCGCTCGTCAGGAAGGTGCGCGCAGGGCGTCCACCGGTTCCAGGCGGGCGGCACGGAGTGACGGGTAGAGGCCGGCCAGGAGGCCTACGACGGCTCCGGCGACCGGGGCGCCCAGGGCCAGGTTCAGGTCCAGGACCGGGGTCCACTGTTTGGCGACCGACACGCCGACCACGACGGTGATTCCCACTGCCGCGCCGATGACGCCGCCGAGCAGGCCGATGGTCGTCGACTCCAGCAGGAACTGTCCGGCCACCTGGCGGCGGGAGGCGCCCAGCGCGCGGCGCAGCCCGATCTCGCCGACGCGTTCCATCACCGTCACCAGCGTCACGTTGGCGATACCGATGGCGCCCACCACCAGTGAGACCAGGCCGAGGACGAGGAAGAGTCCGTTGACGTCGCTCTGCACGCCGTGGCGGGCCTTGGACAGGTCGGGTGGGGCAAGGACCGTCAAGCTGTCCGGGTGGCCGGGGGCCAGGGCGACCGGGGCCTGCCTGGCCACCTGCTGGGCGGCGCCGAGGGAGGTGTTCACCAGGACTCTGGTCACGTGGCTCAGCTCCAGCCGGTCCGCCGCCGTGGTGGGTGGCAGGATCACCGCCGTGGACAACCGCTGCTCGCGCTGAATGCCACCGAGGATTCCGATCACGGTGTAGGACTGCCCGGAGAGGAAGACCGCCGGCGCGTCCTCCACCCGGCGGATGCCGAGAAGCCGGGCCGCCTGGTCACCGAGCACCGCCACCCGGTCGTGGCGGGCGATGTTGCCGGTGTCGTAGAACCGGCCGGTGGTCATCTTCCCGCGCACGGCGGCCGGGAGGCTCGGGGAAGCGGCGACCACCGCGAGGCTCTGGCCGGAGGTGTCGCCCGGGGACACCACGTCGTTCGCCCGTACCTGGACGTTGGCGGTCGCCTCGGAGTCGGCGATGGCGGCCACCGAGGTCACTCCCGCCAACCGTCCGACGGCGTCGGGCGCGGACCAGCCGACCAGCGGACCGGTGCCCGTGCCGGGGGGCGCCTCCGGTACCACCACGCTGACCGAGGTGGCGGTGAGCGCGTCGAACCGGCCGACGATCTGGTTGCCCGCGGTGGACGCGACGCCGATGGTGATGACCAGCGTGGTGATGCCCAGCACCGTGCCGAGGGTGGTCAGCGCCGAGCGGACCGGGCGGGCCAGCACGCCGGCCAGTGCCTCCGTCCACAGGTCACGGGGGTCCATCCAGGGGCGTTCGAGCGCCATCTCCGTATCCCGCCTCATACGGTCTCCTGGACGAGACGGCCGTCGGTGATCCGTACGCGCCTGTTCGCCCGGCGACTGACGGACTCGTCGTGGGTGATCACCACCAAGGTCATGCCCTGCGCACACAAGTCGTCGAAGAGTTCCAGCACGGAAAGGGTGTTCTCGCTGTCCAGGTTGCCCGTGGGCTCGTCGCAGAGCAGCAGCGCGGGGTCGCTCATCAGCGCACGGGCGATGGCCACCCGCTGGCGCTCGCCGCCGGAGAGCCGGTCGGGCCGAAAGCCGGAGCGGTGCCCGAGCCCCACCCGTTCCAGCGCTTCCCGGGCGCGGGCGAGACGGCTGCCGCGCCCACGCCCGTGTCGGGGCCTGCGGTACGCCTCGGCCAGCATCACGTTCTCGTCCACCGTCCGGTACGGGAGAAGGTGGAAGGACTGGAAGACGAACCCGATACGGCTGCCGCGCAGCGAGGTGCGTTCGAGATCGCCGAGGCCGGTGGTCTCCACTCCGTCGAGCCGGTACGACCCGGAGCTGGGCCGGTCCAGCAGGCCCAGCGTGTTGAGCAGGGTGGACTTCCCGGAGCCGGACGGTCCGACGATCGACAGGTGCTCGCCGCGCCGCACCGTCAGGTTCACCCCGCGCAGGGCGTGCACCGGCGGATCGGAGTCGAAGACCCGCTGGACGTCGGCCAGTTCGATGACGCTCATTCGCCCACCACGACCCGTTCGCCTTTGTCCAGCCTGCCGCTCGTCGGCCGCACCTCGACGACACCGGCCGCCGCCAGTCCGACCTTCACGGGCACTTCCACCGCTTTGTCGTCACGCTGCACCCGAACCCGGGCCTTCCCGTCCGCCGAGGTGTGGATCGCGGCGACCGGTACGGCCAGTACGGGGCCGTCCGAGGCGCCGACCTCGATGGTCACCGTCACCGAGGCGCCGGCCTGCCCGGCCAGCGGACCCGGATCCGGCACCGCGATACGCAGTTGCACCGGGGCCGACGGATCGCCCGCTCCCGAGCTCTCCGAGCCGGAGCCGGACGTGGAGCCGGAGCCGGACGCGGAGTCGGAGGACGCGTCGTCGGCGGAGGTGCCGGAGGAATCGGTACCGGAGGCATCCCCACCGGAGGTCGTTTCCTGCTTGCCGTCCTGTGTCGAAGCCTTTTCCGCGTCGTCGCCCAGCGCGGTCACGGTGCCCTTCGCCTTCTTGCCGTCCGGCGTCTGCACCTCCACCGTCATGCCCTGCCGCAGCAGCTTGGCGTCCGCACCCGGGACAACCGCCTGGACCACGAGATCGGAGCTGGTCACGGTGCCGATCTGGCCGGACGGGGTGTCCCCCGCCCGTACCGTCACCTTGTCCAGCCGTACGGGCAGTTCGGGGAGGAAGAGGATCTCGCCGACGGGAACCTTCGTCCCATAGGTGGCCTGGAACTCGCTGAGGGCGGCGTTCGCCGTGTCCAGTCCCTGCTGCGCGGACTTGAGCCGCAGCTTCTGGATTTCGGTGCTCTGCGTGTCGCTCGCGCCCTTCGCGGTCAGGAGTGCTTCCTGTGCGGTGAGCACGGCCTGCTGCAACTCTCCCAGCCGTTGCCGGTCCGCCGTGCTCGGCTGCTGCGCCTCGTACCCCTTGCTCTTGTACCAGCGGGTGACCGCCGACGCGGTTCCCCGGCGGAAGGTGCCGCTGATCGAGCCGGGGTCGAAGCCGACTCGGCGCAGGGCCTTCTGAAGCTGGGTCACGTCGTCCCCGGAGACGCCCGGCGCGATCGTGCGGTACATCGGCACCGATCCGCTCAGCACCAGCACCGGACGGCCGCTCACCGTCATCAGTACGTCTCCCTCCTTCAGCTTCGTCCCGGCGGTCGGCGCCTTGGTGACCCGCTGTTCAGCCGTCTCCCCGTCGGCGCCGCTCGCGCCTCCCGTCGTCCCGGAGCCGACCGCGCCGGCCAGGGAGAGCGCCTGGGGCGAGCCGAATTCCAGCGAGCCCGTCGCCACCACGGTCGCGGTGAGGGGGCGCTGTTCGACCGCCACGGTCACCGGCCCGGCCTTGGGGGCCCGGTGCGCGGCGGCGACGTCGGCCGGAGACTTCACGTGGGTGCCGGCGAACCAGCCCCCCACTCCGACCAGGACGACCGTGCAGACCAGCGCTCCCAGCTGTTTGCGGTTGCCGCCGCGGCCGAGCCTCATCCCTTCCCCCCGGCGTAGGGGTGCTTCTTGAGCTTGGGGAAGTACGCGGCCCGGAAGTCCTTTCCGCACTCCAGGTCCTTCAGCGCGACGTCGATCTCGTGGGTGAGCAGCGGCAGGGCCTCCTCCTTGCTCATCTGCGCCGTGCCCTGCTGGGGCATCTTGCTGCTCAGGCCGAACAGGACGTCGTCCGCGATGCCGGTGGGCTGGGTCGTGGTCACCGTGATGCCCTCCTTCCGGAGGCAGGAGGCGTACGACTGGGCGAGCCGTACCAGTTCGGCGTCACCGTTCAGAGCCAGTCCCGCCTGACGGTTCTTCTCCGCCGCGGCGGCGTCCTCCTTCTGCTGCTCGGCGGCGTTCTTCCCGGAGCCGTACACCTTGAGCTGGGCTTCCTTGAGACAGCCGTCGGTCGGCCCGGAGTTCGCGCCGTCGATCGCGTACTGCCCCAGCGCCTGCGTGTAGGTCTTCTGCTGGGCGGGCGTGAGCTGGGCGACGTACCGGGTGTTGGGGTTCTCCTGGCTCTTCCGGCTCGCCTTGCTGTTCGGCGCCTTCGGGTCGTCGGGGTAGACGGCGCCCGCGTACAGACCGAATCCGTACTTCTTCCGGTACTGCTTGGCCAGTGCGTAGTCGGCTCCGCCAACCGCCTCCTCCTGGCCGCCGGAGCCAGCGTCGGCGACGTACGGCGTGTAGGTGAAGCCCTTCTTCTTCATGCAGGCGGCGATGGCGTTCTCCATGAGGTACTGCTGCTTGGTCTCCGGGTCCGCGTCCACCGGGACGGCGAGATCGCCGTTCGTCCGGCCTCTCGCCTTGTCGCCACCGGGCGTCGCCGAGCTTTCCGCGGCGGATCCCGAGCCGACTTCGTCACTTGAGCCGCCGCAGGCGGCGAGCAGGGGCAGCAGTCCCACCGCCACGGTGACGGTCAGCGAGTTGCGGAGCATTTTGAGCATGGTCATGCCATCTCTCTTGAGTCGGGGATACGGGGATACGGGGATACGGGGATGCGGGATATGCAGAGGGGCTGGTGCCCAGACCCCTACGAGCCGGCCGCGGTGACCGCGCCGAAAAGCCGTGAATCGGTGGCGATCGCAGACAACTCGGCCTCTGACGGCGCCGCTTGACCCGTCGCCGAGCCGTCCTTGTGCAGATCGCCCGCGATCACCTGGACCGTCCAGCCGTCCGGTGTCAGATACGAGACACCGATGGCGTCGGAGGGGTCGGGCTTTGCGGTCGGCGCAGACGTGTCGGAGTTCGCCACCAGGTAGGACAGAACGCGACCCCCCGAAGCGGCTGGCATCGCCTCGCAGGAGACGATGAAGGTCGTCCACGGCGTGCGGACCGGCAGTCCGTGGCTGTCCGTGCAGGTCGTCCCGCCCGCCATGGGCGAGGACACCCGGACGCCTGTCACCGTCCGGCTGACGGCCACGTACAGGTCGGCCGTGCCCCTGTCCGTCGTCAACCGGAAGTAGCGGCCCGGTACGCGCGGTTGGGCCGGATTCGACGACTGGACCGTGCCCGTCGACTCCGGGACGATCGAACGCAACAGCTCCAGGGACGGATACCGGATCGCCGGCGCCGGCGCGGCCGGCTGCGCCGCACGGTCGTCGCCCAGGAACGACTGCGTGACAGCAAACCCTCCGCCCATCAGCATCGCCACCATCGCGGCGGAGCCCGCCGCCACGCCGATCCTGCGGCGGCGCCGGATCCGGACACCCTTTCTGATCGCGCCCGGCACCAGATCCGGCATCGGTGGCTCCATCCCGACGCTCAGCCCGCCCAACACCTCCGCGAGTCCGGCCTCGCCGCCGGTGCCGCTGCGGCTGTCCCGACCACCGTGGCCGCCCATGGCCCCGCCCGCGCTGCTCTCGTCCGTCATGCTCACCACTCCGCCGTCAGATGGCCAGTACGGTGCGAAGCCGCCGCCAGGGGCGTGTCGCCCAGGATGCGGCGCAACGCGGCCAGCCCTCGCGAGGTCTGGGACTTCACCGTGCCGGTGCTGCATCCCAGCGCCGCCGCGGTCTCCTCCACGCTCTGGTCCTCCCAGAACCGCAGGACCAGCACGGCACGGCTGCGCGCGGGAACCTGCCGCAGCGCGTCCAGCAGCGTCAGCCGCAACTCCGGGTCCTGCGCCGGGGCGACCGCGTCGTACTCGTACGTCCCGGGCCGCTCCCACCAACGGCGCCGTCGTGTCTCGTCCACGAAGGTCCGGTACAGCACCTTGCGGACGTAGGCGTCCGGGGAATCCGTCCGCCGCACCCGGCGCCACACGGCGTACAGCTTCGCCAGCGAGGTCTGCGTCAGGTCCTCGGCCAGGTGCCAGTCGCCGCACAGCAGGTAGGCCGCCCTGCGCAGCTGCGCCTGGCGGCTGCGCGCGAACTCGTCGAAGGAGATGTCCTCGTCGTCCGACCGGCTGAGCGCCGACCGGGGCGCGAACAGGTTCACAGTCCACCTTCACCGGTCGCGGGAGCGCAGCATGCCGGGATCATGGGGAATCCGGCAGTGACGGGCCCGGAGCCGAGCGGTGAGAAGTACGTCATGCACTCTGAACGGAGTGGGCCGTCCCTGAGGTTGTCAGACGTCTGAAAAAGATTTCCGGGCGGCCCCCGCGGGGCCGCCCGGCACAACGGAGCCCCGCCCGGAGCCGGCGGTGTGATCCGGTTCGGGTGAGGCTGCCTGCCTACTGGGAGACCAAGTAGGCACGTTCGATCGTCTGGACCAGCGTGTTCCCGGCCCGGTCCGTCAGCTTGGCGCGGAGCGAGACACTGCCGGTCCCCGCCGGGTGCTTCAGCGACAGACGCTTGCCGTCGACGGGCTGGGCCGTCTTCCAGGTTCTGCCCTCGTCGTACGAGGCCTCGAAGGCCAGCTTCTTGAGCTGCCCGCCCGAGGCAGCGCCTTCGACGACGAAGGGCACCTCGAACTCCCGGCCCGCCGGCGCGGTGCCGGACGGGGTCAGCTCGGGGGAGAAACGGACCGTGGACAGCGGGAGCACGGTCGGCTCGTTCTCGGGCGTCCGGGCGGAACGGAAGGTCCACTTCGCGCTGACGCGCGAGCTGAGCGGCGAGACGGAGGCGGCACGCGAGGCGTCCAGGGTCAGCTCGTAGGTGCTGTCCCCCGCC
>CBFGZZ010000409.1:0-7325 GCA_965653385.1 uncultured Streptomyces sp.
CGAGGGTTCCGGTGCCGCCGGTGATCAGGACGGTCCCGTTCGGATCCAGCGCCCTCGCAGCGGCCACGTCGTGATCCGGTGCCGGCCGCGCGGGTGTCCCCGGGGCGGCGATCCGGGCCAGCCGGGGCACCAGAACGCTGTCGTCGCGCAGCGCGAGTTGCGGTTCCCCGCTCCCCAGTGCCGCTGCCAGACCCGTGCCGGCGCGGCTCAGGGCGGCCCCCGGCTCCGCGTCCAGGTCCAGCAGGACGAACCGCCCCGGGTTCTCCGCCTGGGCGGACCGGACCAGACCCCACACCGAGGCCCCGACCAGATCCACGGCCCCGCCGTCGCCCCCGGGTGTCGCGGGCCCGCCTGACACCGCGTTACGCGTCGCCACGACGAGGCGTGTGTCGGTGAAACGGTCGTCCGTGAGCCACTGTTGCAGCAGCGCGAGTGCCTCCCGCGTCGCCTCGTGCACCCGCTCGACGGGCTCGCCCGGCTCCCCGTCCTCGTACGCGCCGGTGTCGGCCCCGAACCGGGCCACGACCAGCGCGGGCACCCGCTCGCCCGCGTCGACCGCCGCACTCAAGGCGGACAGATCGCCGTACCGGCCGATCGGGCCACCGCGGCCTCCGTCTCCGTCTCGGTCTCCGTCACCAGTGCCATCTGTCGGTTCCAGGAGTGCCCACGGGCCGAGCGGAGCGACGATCTCGTCCGACGGGCTCCGCAGCGGTACCCATGCGACGTGGAAGAGCCGCTGGGGCCCTCCCGCCGCACGCTCCAGCTGAGCGGCCGTCACCGGACGCACCGTCAGCGAGCCGATCGAGACGACCGGTCGGCCCCGCTCGTCGGCCAGCTCGACCCGGACACCGTCGTTCGGGCCGGGCGCCACCAGGGCGCGGAACCGTCCCGCCGCCGCGCCGACGGAGCGCAGGGACACGGAGGACCAGCTGAACGGCAGGACCACCCCCATGGTCGCGTCCGGCTCCGCGGGGCGGAGGAAGACGGGCTGCAACGCGGCGTCCAGCAGCGCGGGATGCACGCCGAACCGCTTGCTGCGGACGTCGCCCCCCGACCCTCCGGAGGACCCGTCCGGCGCCGGATCCCCGGCCAGCTCGGCAAACAGTTCGTCGCCCTTGCGCCAGGCGGCGAGTACACCCCGGAAGGCGTTCCCGTACCCGACGCCCATCTCGCCGAGCCGCTCGTAGAAGTCGTCGAGACCGACGGGCTGCGCACCGGCGGGCGGCCAGGCACCCCGCAGACCGGCGGGCTCGGACGGCTCGGCCGACGTGAGGAACCCCGTCGCGTGCACGATCCACTCCGCACCTGTACCGCCGTCCGTCGCCGAAACGGTCGTCCGGGAGCGGATCGTGATGCCGTACCGGGCGCCGTCACCGACCCTGTCGCCGGGACCCTCACCGTCGTCGTCCATGCGGCTCGTGATCACCTGGAGGTCGGCGCCCTCCTGTTCGGCCAGCACCAGCGGCGCGTGCAGCGTCAACTCCTCCACTGCCGCCGCGCCGATGTGCCGAGCCACGTGCAGCGCGGCCTCCATGAAGGCCGCACCCGGCAGCAGGACGCTCCCGAACACCCGGTGATCGCCCAGCCAGGGGAAGTGGTCCAAGGACACCGATCCGGTGAACAGGTGCCCGCCGTCGGGCAGTTCGGTGACGGCGCCGAGCAGCGGATGGTCCGCACGGTTCATTCCGGACGCGCGGACGTCGGCGGAAGGCGCCGGAGCGTCGAGCCAGTACGTCGCGTGCTGGAAGGCGTACGTCGGAAGGGGCACCGTCCTCGCGGCCCGGTGCGCGAAGGCCTCCGGCCAGTTCACGTCCACGCCGTGGCCGTACGCCCGCGCGAGCGAGGCCGTGAACCGGCCCACGCCTCCCTCGGAACGCCGCAGCGACTCCAGTACGACGGCGTCCGCGCCGTACGCGTCGACGGTCTCCTGGAGGCCGACCGTGAGCACTGGATGAGGGCTCGCCTCGATGAAGAGCCCGTGACCGTCGTCGAGCAGGGCCCGGGTCGTCTCCTCGAAGCGGACCGTCCGGCGCAGGTTGCGGTACCAGTACCCGGCGTCCAGATCCGTGGTGTCCACCGGGCCGGCGGTGACGGTCGAGTAGAACGGGATCCGCGCGGCGCGCGGCGCGAGCGACGCGAGCGCGTCGAGGACCTGCTCGCGGATCGCCTCCACGTGCGGGGTGTGCGAGGCGTAGTCGACGGGGATACGGCGGGCCCGCACGCCGTCGGCCCGGTACGCGGCCACCGCCTCGTCGACCGCGCTGTGCTCACCTGCGATCACGGTCGACCGGGGCCCGTTGACCGCGGCCACGCCGAGCCGTTCGCCCCAGGCGGCGAGCCGCTCGCGCACGGTGTTCACCGGCAGCGGTACGGACGCCATGCCACCGGTTCCGGCGAGCGCGGTGATGGCCTTGCTCCGCAGTGCCACGACGCGCGCGGCATCCTCCAGGGACAGTGCGCCCGCCACGTGCGCCGCGGCGATCTCGCCCTGCGAGTGGCCCATCACCGCGTCCGGCTCGACGCCGAAGGAGCGCCACAGCTCGGCCAACGACACCATCACCGCGAACAGGGCAGGCTGGACGACGTCCACGCGGTCCAGCTCCGGCGCACCGTCGGCGCCGCGCAGGGCGTCCACGAGAGACCATCCCGTCAGCGGGTCCAGCGCCTGCGCGCACGCACGGATCTTCTCGGCGAAGACCGGCGCCGTCTCCAGCAGTTCGTCGGCCATGCCGAGCCACTGCGACCCCTGGCCCGGGAAGACGAACACGGTTCTGCCGGGAGGCGAGGCCACCGTGCCCCCCACGAGCCCGGGGTGCCCGTCCCCGCGTGCGAGCGCCTCGAGCCCCGCGAGGAAGCCGTCGTGGTCGGCGCCGACGATCGCCGCGCGGTGGTGGAAGCCGGTGGCGCGTGTGGCGGCCAGGGTGTGCCCGATGTCGTGGACGTCCACGTCGGGGTGGTCCATGACGAAGGAGTGCAGCCGTGCGGCCTGGGCCCGCAGCGCCTTCTCACTGCGCGCGGAGACCGGCCACGGCAGGGGGCGCGGCTCGCCTGCGACCGGGTCCGGCGCGGCCTCGGGCTGGTCCGGGGCTTGTTCGAGGATGAGGTGGGCGTTGGTGCCGCTGATGCCGAAGGAGGAGATGCCGGCTCGGCGGGGGCGTCCGGTTTCGGGCCAGGGGATGGTTTCGGTGAGCAGCGAAACCGCGCCCGCGTTCCAGTCGACGTGGGGTGTGGGCTGGTCGATGTGGAGGGTTTTGGGCAGTAGCCCGTGTTGCATGGCCTGGACCATTTTGATGATGCCCGCCACGCCCGCCGCCGCCTGGGTGTGGCCGATGTTGGATTTGATGGAGCCGAGCCACAGTGGTTGTTGTGGGGTGCGGTTGTGGCCGTAGGTGGCCAGGAGTGCTTGGGCTTCGATGGGGTCGCCGAGGGTGGTGCCGGTGCCGTGTGCTTCGACGGCGTCGATGTCGTGTGGGGTGAGGTGGGCGTTGGTGAGGGCGGTGTGGATGACGCGTTGTTGTGCGGGGCCGTTGGGGGCGGTGAGGCCGTTGCTGGCGCCGTCCTGGTTGACGGCGCTGCCGCGGATCACGGCCAGGACGGGGTGGCCGTTGCGCTCCGCGTCCGACAACCGCTCCAGCAGCAGCACTCCGACGCCCTCACCCCAGCCCACACCATCCGCCGCCGCACCGAAGGACTTGCAGCGTCCGTCGGGGGCGAGGCCGCGCTGGCGGCTGAACTCGACGAAGGTGGCCGGTGTGGCCATGACGGTGACGCCGCCGGCGAGCGCCATGTCGCACTCGCCGCTGCGCAGGGCCTGCGCGGCCAGGTGCACGGCGACCAGCGACGACGAGCAGGCGGTGTCGACGGTGACCGCCGGACCCTCGAACCCGAACGTGTACGAGATCCGCCCCGACGCCACGCTGTACGAGTTGCCGGTGCCGACATACCCCTCGAAGCCCGCCGGGGCCTGGTGGAGAAGGCGTCCTCCGTAATCGCCGTACATCACACCCACGAAGACGCCTGTGGCGCTGCCCCGCAACGAGTCGGCCGGAATGCCCGAGCGTTCGACGGCCTCCCACGAGTGCTCCAGCAGGAGCCGCTGCTGCGGATCCATCGCCAGGGCTTCACGCGGACTGATCCCGAAGAAGTCCGGGTCGAACTCGTCGGCGTCGTACAGGAACCCGCCGTTGCGTGTGTAGCTCTTGCCTGCGGCGTCGGGGTCGGGGTCGAAGAGCTCCTCGACGTTCCAGCCCCGGTTCGACGGGAAGTCCCCCACGCCCTCCTCCCCGTTGGCGGCGAGCTGCCACAACTCGCCGGGGGAACGCACGCCTCCGGGATAACGGCAGGCCATGGCGACGATGGCGATCGGTTCGCCCTCACGCGCGGCGGGGGCGGGGGTACCGTCGGCCGGCCCGCCGTCCGTCGGCGGTTGCTCGCCCACCAGCCGGGCGTGCAGATGGGCGGCGAGGGCGTGCGCTGTCGGGTAGTCGAAGATCAGCGTGGCGGGCAGCCGCAGCCCGGTCACCATGTCCATCTGGTTGCGCAGCTCGACCGCGGTGAGCGAGTCGAACCCGAGCTCCTGGAACGGCCGCTGGGGCGGAATGTCCTCGGCGGAGCCGTGTCCGAGTACGGCCGCGGTCCGGCCACGGACGAGATCCAGCAGATACCGCTCCTGTTCTGCGGCCGTGAGCCCGGCGAGTGCCCGCGCCGGCGACGTGGAACCGGCCGGTGCGCCGCGACGCGTGGTGGGAACGCGGACCAGGCCCCGCAGGACGGCGGGAAAGTCTCCCGCGGCCCGGACGGCTGCGCCGTGCAGCGCGGCGAGGTCCAGCCGTACCGGAACGAGCAGCGGCTCGGCCGGTGTGCGCAGCGCGACGTCCAGCAGAGACAGGGCCTGCTCGGGCGCGAACGGCACGAGTCCGGTACGGGAGAACCTGCCCTGCGCGGACCGGTCGAGGGTGTCCGCCATGCCACCGGCGTCCTCCCACAGACCCCACGCCAGTGACGTGGCCGGCAGGCCCGCCGCGTGCCGGTGGTGGGCGAGGGCGTCCAGAAAGGTGTTGGCCGCCGCGTAGTTGCCCTGCCCGGGATTGCCCAGAATGCCGGCGGCGGAGGAGAACAGCACGAACGCGGCGAGTTCCATGTCGCGCGTCGCGTGATGCAGGTTCCACGCGGCGTCGACCTTCGGACGCAGCACGTCCCCGAGCCGCCGCTCGGTCAGCGACCCCACCAGGCCGTCGTCCAGAGCTCCCGCCGCGTGGAAGACCGCTGTGAGCGGATGCGCGGCGGGCACGGCGGCGATCAGGTCACGAACGCTCTCGGGGTCGGCCACGTCGCACGCCACCAAGGTCACTCGGGCACCGAGCTCCTCGAGCTCCGCGCGCAGCCGTTCGGCGCCGGGCGCCTCGGGGCCGCGACGGCCGCACAGCAGCAGATGCCGGACGCCGTGCGCACGGACCAGGTGATCGGCGACGAGCCCTCCCAGGCCGCCGGTTCCTCCGGTGATCAGCACGGTGCCGTCCGGGTCCAGGGACCTCCCCGGGGCGCCGTCCCACGCGGAGGCGGCGCGCGCGAGGCGCGGCGCATGGAGGCCGCCCCGCCGCGCGGCGAGCTGCGGCTCACCGGTGGCGAGGGCGGAGTTCAGCAGCGACTCCCAGCCGTCGGCGGCATGCGGGACGTCGAGGTCGACCAAGACGAAACGGCCGGGGTTCTCGGACTGTGCGGCCCGCACGAGCCCCCAGACCGCGGCGTGACCGAGGTCCGGCACGCCCTCGGTACGTTCGACGGCCACGGCGCCCGACGTGACCACGGCCAGCTGTGAGGAGGCATACCGCGGGTCCGCCAGCCACGCCCGGACCGTGTCGAGTACGTGCCGTGTCGCGGCGTGGACCCCCGACACGGTGTCGGGGCCCGCCGTACGGGCGGGGGCGCAGGGCAGCACGACGGTGCCGGGCACCGGGAGCCCCTCGTCGACGGCCCGGCCCAGCGCGGCGAGGTCGGGGTGGGCGCCTTCGAGGATGACCGGAGCGCTGCCGTCCGGGGGCGTTCCCTCGGTCGGGCGCCCGGGCGACGGCAGCACGGCCCAGTCCAGGCGGTACAGCGCGTCCCCCTGGTCCGCGCCCAGCGCCGCGAGCCTGTCCACGGAGACGGAGCGGGTCGCGACCGACCGGACGTCGGCGACCGGAGTGCCCGTGGCGTCCGCGATCGCCAGTTCGACGTCCCCTTCCTCGGTCGGGGTGAGACGGACCCGCAGCCGCCCCGCGCCGGCCGTGTGCAGGGTCACGCCCGACCAGGAGAACGGCAGCCGCACGGCCTCCGTCGCCGCGTCCGTCCCGTCGCCCTCGCCGGTCGGGGCGTCCGGGTTCAGGGCGAGCGGATGCAGGGCGCCGTCCAGGAGGGCCGGATGGAGCCCGTACCGGTCACCGTCGGCTCCGGCCGCGGCGCCCTCGGGCCATGCCACCTCGGCGTACAGGGCCTCTCCGTGCCGCCACGCCGCGCCGAGCCCCTGGAAGAGCGGGCCGTACGTGTACCCCCGGTCCGCCAGCCGCTCGTAGAACTCCGTCACGTCCACGGGACGAGCCCCTTCGGGTGGCCACACGGACACCGCGCCCGACGGCACGACCTCCGCCGCGCCGAGCGCACCGTCGGCGTGAACCGTCCACGGCCGGTCGAACAGAGCTCCGGCCCCGTCACCCGAACCGGACGGGCGGGGCCTCGAATGGATCAGGACCGTACGGTCGCCCGAGTCGTCGGGCGGCCCGACGGTGACACGCAGCTGGACGCCACCTGCCTCCGGGAGGACCAGTGGGCTCTGCAGCGTCAGCTCCCGCACCCCGCCGCAACCGCTCCGCCCGGCCGCGTACAGGGCCAGCTCGACCAGGGCCGTACCCGGCATCAGAACGGTGCCGGCGATCATGTGGTCGGCGAGCCACGGGTGGGAGTCCAGCGAGACGCTGCCCGTGAGCACGAGACCGCCGTCGGGCAGTTCGCCCACGGCCCCCAGCATCGGATGGTCGGCGGCGCCGAGCCCCAGTTCCGCCGGGTCACCGCCCGGCATGGGCTCCTTGATCCAGTAACGGGCGTGCTGGAACGGATAGGTGGGCAGCAGGGCGGCCGCGCCGTGCCGTCCGTCCGGGCCGGGGGAGGGAAGGACACCGGCCCAGTCGACGGCCGCACCGACGGCGTGGAGCCGGGCAGCGGCCGTGAGCAGCGCACGCGTCTCGCGCTCCTCGGCGTGCAGGGTGTGGGTGACGGTGGGTCGGTGGTCGTCGGGCAGGGTGGTGTGGATGTGGGGGGTGAGGGTGGGGTGGGGGCCGATTTCGAGGTAG
>CBFGZZ010000410.1:0-7282 GCA_965653385.1 uncultured Streptomyces sp.
CCGCGGTGCGGTGGGGTGGGAGGTACGGGCCGTGTTCCCGGCCGGGAAGCGCTGAGGGAACGTGCCGGCTACGGGACGTCCACGACGAGGTAACCGTACGAACGGGACTTCCCGCACCGGACCCGGTCGGAACTCCTGCTGTGCCCGGCCGCTGGCCGACGGGGTCGCGCATTCGCTGAGTGCTCTGACTGCCCGACGCGACGAACTACTGGGCCACCCGCGGGAGGCCGGATGCCGTGACTCGGTCACCCTGACATTCGTCAGGGACCGCTGCCGCCGTCTCCTGCCTAGTGTTCGAGTCGTCTTCCAGCCCAGCGCGCACCGCGGGGCGCCCTCCACAGTCAGGAAGAGACGGCTTCATGCGCCTGCTTCGCTCCTCACTCGCCACGGCCGCCGCCCTGTGCGCGGTCGCCGCCGGCGTGGTACTCGTCCAGCCCGCGCAGCCCGCGGTCGCCTCGGCCGCCGACTGCGAGGGCGGGGCACGGGGCTTCCGTGATCACCCCGACAACGCGGAGGGCGACACCGACAAGCCCCGGAGCTTCAACCTCGGCGACGTCCGCTTCACGCTCGAGAAGGGCGCTTACGTCGGCCAGCAGATCGCCTTCGGCAAGATCAGCGGGCAGACCCGGCCCGGTGACAACGTCTGGATGGACTGGCGGGCGAACGGCTGGGACAACAACAACGCCGTGTCGCCCTGGCTCCAGTGCGGGCCCTTCACCGTCCGGTCCAACGGGCAGAGCCTGACCACGCCGTTCCGGCGCACCAGCACCGACCCGCAGTACAACTTCCGGGTCTGCGGCTCGCGGGCCGTGGACGGCGTCGTCCGCTGCTCCGACTGGTGGTAGACCCCGCATCCCTTCCGCACGTCCGGCATTCCCCACCGCTCTCTCCGCGAAAGGCACCCCATGCGCAGACTCTTCCGCGGCGCCGCCGCGCTCGCCCTGGCCACCGTCGCCGTCCTGACCGGCACCACCCAGGCCCAGGCCGAGGGTGGCACCTGGGACGGCTGCCCGTACGGCGCCGTCTGCATCTACCCCCAGAACGTGACCCCCGCCAACAGCCCGTACCCGAGCCACATCTTCTACTCGTACGGGTTCCACCCCATCTACAACCAGTACGGCAACCACTGGATCCTCAACAACCAGTACGACGGCGCCCTGGTCGAGCTGTGCAAGTCCATCAACACGGACTGCCACGAGTCCATCCCGCCGCAGGAGGGCTGGTACGTCGACCTCACTCCGATCAACTCGCTCCACCTCAGGGAGCACTACCTGTGAGGCGCCGGCTTCTCGCGACCGCCGCCACGCTGCTGCTCGTCGCTGGCGTGGCGGGGTCCGCCGCAGCCGACACCCCGACGGTGCGGCCCCCGCGGGCCGCACCCGCGGCCGTACAGGTGCCGAACGGCGTCACCGCCGGGGCCGCCGTGTTCGACCGGCAGACCGGCGCCTTCACGGAGCAGCTCAACACGAGCGCCCGCTTCCGGTCCGCCTCCGTCGTCAAACTGCTGTTGGCGCTGGACTTCCTGTGGAACCGCGGCCCCGACTACACGGTGCCCGCCGCCGACCGCGCCCTGCTGGAACCGATGCTGCGCAGCAGCTACGACGACGCGGCCGACCACTACTGGGTGGAGAACGGCAAGGCGGCCATCATCACCCGCATGGCCGAGCGGCTCGGTCTGCAGGACACGGCACCGCCGCCCACCGGCTACGAGGGCTACTGGGGCTACACCTCGCTGTCGGCCCGGGACACCGTGACGATCTACCGCTACCTCCTGGACTCGGCGCCCGGCCCGGTGCGTGACTTCGTGATGGGCAACCTGCGCCAGTCAACGCGCTGCGCCTCGGACCACTTCGACCAGCACTTCGGTGTCGCCGGGGCGTTCGAGAAGCCGTGGGCGGTGAAGCAGGGCTGGTCGGGGTCGTCGTTCGAGGAGGGCACCTGCGGCACGGGGGCGGCCGCGGTGAGCGCGTCGCGTACGGCGTCCAAGTCCCAGGCCCAGGCCCAGGCCCAGGCCCCGGTCGCCGCCGACGTCGACCTGACGCGGCCCGCGCTGCACAGCACGGGGACGGTGGGTGCCGGGGACCGGTTCATCGTGGCCGTGTTCACCCTGCACCCGGTGGGGACGTCGTACGGGAAGGCGTACACGGACATCGGACGCCTGACCCGTTCACTGAACGTGCCGGGGGCCGCGCGGCCCGCGGGGTGGTGGTACGGCACCTGGAGCGACCATGTGAACGTCCGCCGGGACCCGTCCACCGCGAACGCACCGATGACTCAACTACCCGCCGGTGTCGAGGTGTTGGTGGGCTGCCAGAAGAGAGGGGAGAAGGTCTCGGTGCCGCCCTACACCAACGACTGGTGGGCCTATCTGCCCCAGTACGGCGGCTGGATCTCCAACATCTACATCAGTTCGCCCGACAACCGGCTGCCGGACGTCAAGGACTGCTGAACAGGTGAGGCAGCGGTACGGGGGACCGCTGCCTCACCGCTCGTACGCGGCGAGGTTGCGGAGCACCTCGTCGACGTGCGGCCGCACGCGTTCGGGGACTCCGCGTTCCTCGATGACGGTGCGGTCGCTCGTGCGCCAGCCGGCCGCGATCAGCGCGGGAAGCTCCGCGGCGGGCAGCCCGGCCTGCTTGAAGCGCTGGTCGAGCCAGCACACGTACAGGCTCATCGTGTGGATCGCGTCCGGCGCCGACCGGTAGTCCTTGTCGCCGTCTCCGTCGCCGTCCACCGCCCAGGCCCGGAAGACCGACGGCGTCCACATGGCGATGCCGTACTCCTCGCTCTGCGGACGGGAGGCGTTCACGTCGAAGCCGCTCTCCGCCTTGATCATGGCGGCGAGCAGGGCGGGCGTGACCTCGGCGTCGGTGCAGCGCCGGGCGGCGGCCACGATGACCGGGCGCAGGGCCTTCGGTACGTCTGAGTTCTCCGGGAGTTCCCCGGTGGCGGCCGGGCTGTGGGCTCCGGTGACCACGGCGGGTGCGCCGCGGCCGTCGTCCTCGGCGCTGTCACCGCCGTCGCCACCGCCGAGCAGCGCGGCCCCGGCGACGGCGGCGGCCGTGACCCCGGCGAGCGCGACCGCGGCGAGCGGCCACAGTCGGCGTCGGCGGGGCGGGCCGGCGAGTTCCTCGATGCGGGCGGCGAGACTTGCGCCGGTGTGGCGGAGGCGGGCCGCGTGGTCCGGGGCCAGACAGTCCGCGACGAGCCGGCGCCAGTCGTCGTCGAGTCCGGCGTCGAGACGCAGGGGCGCGGTGCCGCGGGCGTAGGCCTGGGCGGCGAGCGAGCGGGCGCGGGCGGTGGCGCCGGGGAACGGGTGCAGGCCGCCGGTGAGGACCTGGTGGGCGAGGATGCCGAAAGCCCAGATGTCGGCGGTCGGCCGCACCACCGCCCCGTCCGCTCCGGTGCGCTGGGACCACCACTCGGGCGGCAGATGGTCGAGCGTGCCGAGTGGCGGCAGGTGGGCGTGGGTGCCGTCGAGTTCGGTGGCGAGGCCGAAGTCGGCGAGCCACACCTCGCCGTCGGCGCCCAGCAGGACGTTGGCGGGTTTGAGGTCGCCGTGCACCCAGCCGGCGTCGTGCATATGGGCGAGCCCGGCGGCGACGCCGCGCAGGATCCGTACGGCGTCCGGGACGGGGCGGCCGGTCCCGGCGGAGTCCAGCAGCTGGCGCAGGCTGGCCTCGGCGCGGTCCATGACGAGCGCGAACGCGCCGTCCAGGGCGGGTAGTTCGGGTGCGTCGATGGTGCGTACGGCGCGAGTCCGTACGAGGTTCGGGTGGTCGGCCTCGGTGCTGAACCGCACCTCGCGGGCGACGAGTTCGCCGAGCGCGGCGCGCTGGCCGGGGCCCAGGGCACCGGTCGGCAGCACCTTCACCGCGGCCGTCGTACCGTCGGCGACCGCGCGGGCCTCGTAGACGGTGCCCCAGCCGCCCGAGCCGATGACCGCGCCCACTTCCCAGCCGTCGACGCGGAACCCGACGGGCAGGCGCGGTGTTTCGAGGGCGCTCTCTTCGGCGCCGGACGTGTTCACGCGTGGATCTCCTGCGGGGCGGGCCGGCGGCGGGAGGGCAGCAGGGCGAGGTGTTCCTCCCGGACCAGGCCGAAGCGCAGGGCCAGGGAGGCCAGTCGGGCGCGTTTGGCGCCGATGCGGGCGGTGCCGTCGGCGCCGGACTCGTCGCCGAGGTCCAGGCGCAGTTTCGCCGACGCCAGGTAGTCGATGTGGTAGTTCACGGCGGACCGGGTCAGCCCGCGGCAGCTGTCCAGCGGGCGCAGCCGTTCCGCGATGTCCCCGGCACCCGGCAGCGCGCTGTCCGACAGCTCGCGCAGCCGCGGCTCGCACAACGCGACCAGGACCAGGAAGTACTTGGCGGTCACGTCGAGGGCGTAGGGGTGGACGGTCTGCTCACCGGCGCCGGGCGCCGCCCGCTCGTCCAGGTAGGCGTGCTGCGGGGCGAACACCTTGAACTCGGCGGTGCCGTTCAGCGCGGGCAGCACGACCCGGGAGAACTCGAAGGGCACCGGCGCGCCGAGCCGCCGGGGCGCGACGGTGATGTACTCACCGGCCCCCTCCAGGTTCTCGACTACGTACGCGGTGTCCCGGCTGAAGTTGGACAGCCGCCAGTAGTCCTCGGCGGCCTCCAGCCGGCCGGCCAGCCGGGAGATCCCGGGGTCGGGCAGCAGGATGGAGACCTCCCTGCCGCCGGGTGTCCCGCGCCCGAAGTCGGCCACGTCGCCCGGTCCCATGTGCAGCAGTGCGGGCCTGGCGGGCCCGTCGGCGTCCGGTGCCGACGGGCCCGGCGGCTGAACGATGATCGTTTCCATGCCGGCTGTTCCCCCGATGTGATCGCCAGGATTCTACGAGCGGTTCCGGTGACCGCCGGCCCGGCATGCGTGCGCGTGAACGGGTGTCGCGGCGCACCCGGTGTCGGCGGATGGTCGGTCCGCCTCGGTCGGTGCGTCACCGAGAGCATCACCGGTCACAGCGGCCGCCGCAACCACCCGTGGCCGTTCCGTTGCCCCTGGCACGATCCCGGTGCGTGGGCGGCCGCCCTGGCGTCGGGGGCCGCGTCCACGTCGTCGAGGCAGAAGACGACGACGGTCGTTGAGGCAGCAGACGTCGACGTCCTCGTCAGCCGCGAGACGGTGCCCCGGCGGCCCGGGATGTGGTGCGGCCGGGTCTCGATCGCGTGGAGTCGGACACCGGCAGGGCGTTGGGCGGGAAGATGCGGCTCGCGATCGTGCGAGCTCGGCGGTACCGGCGTCAACAGTACGGTGGCTGGTTGGTCAGGGAGGCCGCCACCCGCATCCACACGCCGAACTGCCGGTAGAGACCGGGCAGGACGCCGTGGGCTCGGACGGTCCGCGAGTCCGTCGCGGTCACCCCTGGGATTCCCAGCAGGACGGAGGCCACCGAGGCCGACTGCCAGCGGACGGTGAGGATGGACTCGGCCGAAGGCGCCGCGACCGGCGTCCGCCGTGCGGCGAGGGCGGCGGCGACCGCCTCCTCGATCGCCGTGCGCGCCTCGTCGACCGGGCGCAGATCCGCAGCGAACCGGCCCTTCGCGTGCTTCACGGCGACGGTGGTGACGGAGGCGTCCCAGTCCGCCATCTCCGCACAGGCACGGTCGTCACCGGTGAGGACGGCCACCGGGACCCCGACGGCCGCCGCGGTGGCGTGGGCCAGGCCGATCTCACCGACGGGCCGGCCGTCCAGCCAGATGTCCTCGATCTCGTGCCCCATGAAACTGTGGCTCAGCACCCCGAGTTCGCCGGCCCGGGAGTGGTAGCCGACGCAGAGCACGGCGTCGTGCCCGGGGTCGAGGCCTTCGAGCATGCCCATGTGCTTGGGCTTCCCGCGGATGAGGCGGGCCGCCGGGTGCAGCGCCTCCGGGAGGATGTTGCGCATGGGACCGTGCGCGTCGTTGACGGTGATGTCCGTGGCACCGGCCGCGAGGGCGCCACGGACCGCGGCATTGACGTCCTCCGCCATCATCAGCCGTCCACGCTCGTAGTCCCGGCCGCCGGGCTGCACGTCGTCGGCGTCGACGAGACCCGTGACGCCTTCCATGTCCGCGCTGATGTAGATCCGCACCCTGTGCACTCCTCAAAGCTTGATCACTGAGGAGACGGCTGCCGGTGCGGTTCCGGTTCCCGCACCAGGGCAGCCAGGCGTCGAGAGGAAGTCGTCCGGGGCGGCCCATCGCCCGACGCCTGAACCTCGACCGCAAGACCGTCCGCCGCTTCCGCGACACCGCCCTCGACCAGCTGCTCGCCTCCGCCCGCGAATGCCGCCCCATCGGCATCCTGGAGCCGTTCAAGGCATACCTGAACACCCGCTTCACCGAGGCACAAGGCCAGGTCGACGGAACCCAGCTGTCCCTGGAGATCCAGGCCCGCGGCTACCGGGGCAGCCGCCAGGTCGTCCGCAAACACCTCGCCGCCCTCGGGCGGGCACCGCATTGCCGGTCCGAGCCGATGTCCCCAGCCCAGGCAAGATCACATCCTGGATCCTGCGGCCAGGGGAGCTGCCGTCTTGCCACGGGGCGACTCGCACTCCGCTCATGCTGTGCTCCTTGTTCACTGCCGGTTCTTCATGTGCCGGTCGCTGATGGGATCGCGCGCGCTCGCCCTCAGACAACGGCTGGGCCATCGGCCGCTCCGTTCGGGGCGGTAGGTTCGCGGGCCGTGAGCCCTGATGGCGTAGCCCTCGTAACGCCGTGCAGCGCGGAGCTGTGTCGCGGCAGTGCGGTCAGTTCCGACCTGCCATGACGCCGCCGTCGACGTCCCAGACCGCGCCGGTGACCCAGCCGGTCTGGTCGGAGAGCAGGAAGACCACGGTGGCGGCCACGTCGTCGGGGATGCCGGTACGGCCCAACGGGTGGAAGGAGTTGAAGCCGTCCAGGGTGCTGTCCATCTCGGCCTTGGGGATGAACTCCTCGTAGATGGGGGTCCGCACGACCGCCGGGGCGACGGCGTTGGCACGGATGCCGTAGGGCGCGAGCTCCATGCCCAGGTGCTGGGTCAGGGAGTGCAGAGCGGCCTTGGCCATGGAGTACGCCGAGGACGGCGTCGCGGCGACTGCCTGATGAGCCCACATGGAGCCGACGTTGACGATGGAGCCCTTGGCGCCGCGCTCGACCATGCTCGCGGTGACCGTCTGCGTGATGAGGAAGAAGGCCCGGTTGATGGCCTGGTAGCGGTCGTAGTCCGCGGGTGTGTGCTCCAGGAACGGCTTCGGCGCGAAGACGCCGGCCGCGTTGACCAGGAGGGTCGCATCGGCGTG
>CBFGZZ010000411.1:0-7277 GCA_965653385.1 uncultured Streptomyces sp.
GCTGCCCGCCCGCGCCGTCCGCATCGGCCGCGCCGCCGACAACGACCTGGTCATCGACGACCTGATCGTCTCCCGCCGCCACGCCGAACTGCGCGCCCTGCCCGACGGCACGTACGAGATCGTCGACCTGGGCAGCCACAACGGCACCTACCTCAACGGCAGTCCCGTCACTAGCGCCCCGGTCGGTGTCGGTGACATCGTCGGCATCGGCCACTCCGCGTTCTGCCTGGTCGGGGAGGAACTCCAGGAGTACGTCGACACCGGCGAGGTCTCCCTGGAGGTGCAGGACCTCGCGGTCGCCGTCGACCACGGCCGCAAGCTCCTCCTCGACAACGTCTCCTTCCCGGTGGGCGAGAAGTGCCTGCTCGCCGTCGTCGGTCCGAGCGGCGCCGGAAAGTCCACCCTGCTGAACGCCCTCACCGGCCAGCGCCCCGCCGACCACGGCACCGTCCTCTACGACGGCCGTGACCTCTACCACGACTACGCCGAGCTGCGTCAGCGCATCGGCCTGGTCCCGCAGGACGACATCCTGCACGCCCAGCTCACCGTCCGCAGCGCCCTGTCCTACGCCGCAGAGCTGCGCTTCCCGCAGGACACCGCCAACGCCGAGCGCCGGGCCCGGATCGACGAGGTCATCCACGAGCTCGGCCTGGAGCAGCGCGCCGACCAGCCCGTGCACAGCCTGTCGGGCGGCCAGCGCAAACGCGTCAGCGTCGCCCTGGAGCTGCTGACCAAGCCGTCGCTGCTCTTCCTCGACGAACCGACCTCCGGCCTCGACCCCGGCATGGACCGCTCGGTGATGCACATGCTGCGCGGCCTGGCCGACGACGGCCGTACCGTCATCGTCGTCACCCACAGCGTGCTCAGCCTCGACACCTGCGACCGGCTCCTCGTCCTCGCCCCCGGCGGACGGATCGCCTACTACGGCCCGCCCGAGGAGACCCTGCTCTTCTTCGGCTTCGAACACTGGCCGGAGGCCTTCGAGGCCTTCGAACGCGACCAGGAACGGGACTGGGCGGGCGACTACCGCGCCTCGATCTACCACCGGCAGTACATCGCCGACGCCACCGCACAGCCCAGGCAGCCCCGCACCGGCCCGGTCCTCATCACCCGGCCGCCCCGGCCGCGCAGCCGGCGTGCCCAGCTCGGCACCCTGGTCCGGCGCTACGCCTCGGCGCTCGGCGCCGACCGCACCTTCCTCGCCATCATGATCGCCCTGCCCTTCGTGATGGGGGCCATGACCCGCGCGCTTGCGGGCGGCAGCCTGACCCGGGACAAGGCGACGAGCGCGCTGCTGATCCTGTGCGTCGGCGGCGTCCTCACCGGCGCCGCGAACGCCGTACGCGAACTCGTCAAGGAGCGGGTCATCTACCAGCGCGAGCGGGCCGTCGGCCTGCCCAGATCGGCGTACCTGCTGTCCAAGGTGGTGGTCCTGGGGACGATCACCGTGCTGCAGGCCGTCGTACTGACCCTGGTCGCGCTGCTCGGCGTCGACCTCCACGCGCCCGGCGGCGAAGGCGTGCTGATGCCGCCCCTCGTCGAGATCACCGTCGCCGTCGCCCTGCTGTCCTTCACGGCGATGATGCTCGGCCTGGTCGTCTCCGCGCTGGTGAGCAAGGAGGAGGTGACCATGCCGCTGCTGGTGCTGCTCGCCATCGTCCAGGTCGTCTTCTGCGGCGCCCTGCTGAAGCTCGACGGCGTGCCCGGCCTGGAGCAGCTGTCCTGGGTGGTGCCCTCCCGGTGGGCGTTCGGCGCGATGGCCGGCACCGTCGATCTGGCCCGTATCACGCCCGGCGATCTGACCGGCGATCCGCTGTTCGAGCACTCGGCCGGGATGTGGCTGCTCAACGTCGGCATGCTCGTCGTGCTCTCGCTCCTCTTCGGCTTCCTCGTCTCCCGGCTGCTGCGCCGGCGCGAACCCGTCGTGATGCGGAAGTAGGCGAGGACGATGACATCCCCCGGCTTCCGGCCCACCCACGTCGTCCCCCAGCGCGGCATGCCCGCCTGGGAGGAGCCCGACCCCGCCCGGCCCACGGTGCCCCTCGACGCGTTCCTGCCGGTCCAGCTCATCGAACGGCGGGGCGACTGGGGGCACGTCCTGTGCGCCAACGGCTGGTCGGCCTGGGTCGACGGCCGTTTCCTGGTCGCCGTGCCCCAGGACCCGCCCACCGCCGACGACGGCCCGGTCACCCGTACGGCCGACCCGCGCCCACTGCTCACCCGTATCGAGCGGGTGCTGGCCGACTACCGGTCCGCGGTGGAGGACCTGGCGTCCGGCGGCCTGGACGGCGAGTCCTTCCGCGCCCGAACGTCGGGGCTGCGGATCGGGGCGGTCGTCGAAGGGGAGTCCATGTGGCTGTACGACGCCGAGCAGGGGCGGTGGGAGTACCTGGACGGCACCCGGTTGACCACCTACGCCACGGACGACGGCCCCCGGGCCGCCGCCGACCACGGCCATGCCCCGACCAGGGTCGTGACACCCGATGGCCCGTGACACCAGCCTCTTCTCCGGCCGGCCCTCCGAGCTGATCGGCCGCCAGGTCGCGGGCTACCGCATCGAGCGTGAGATCGGCCGGGGCGGTATGGCCGTGGTCTACCGCGCGAAGGACCTGCGCCTGGAACGCACGGTCGCGCTGAAACTCCTCGCGCCCGAACTCGCCCGCAACGACACCTTCCGCCGCCGCTTCACCCACGAGTCCCGGGCCGCCGCCGCGATCGACCATCCGCACATCGTGCCCGTCTTCGAGGCGGGCGAGACGGACGGCGTGCTGTACATCGCCATGCGCTACGTCTCCGGCAGCGACCTGCGCCATCTGCTCGACAGCCAGGGTCCGCTGACGCCCGCGACGGCCCTGCGGATCGCCGCGCAGGTCGCCTCCGCGCTCGACGCGGCGCACGAGAACGGCCTGGTCCACCGGGACGTGAAACCCGGCAACATCCTCGTCGCCCGCGGCACCGACAGCGACCACCCCGAGCACGCCTACCTCACCGACTTCGGCCTGACGAAGAAGTCCCTGTCCCTGACCGGCTTCACCACCGTCGGCCAGTTCGTCGGCACCCTCGACTACGTGGCCCCCGAGCAGATCTCGGGCAAGCCGGTCGACGCCCGCTGCGACGTCTACGGGTTCGCCTGCGTGGTCTACGAGTGCCTGACGGGTCACCCGCCGTTCCGCCGCGACGAGGACATGGCCCTGCTCTGGGCCCACCAGTACGACGACCCCCCACCCCTGACCGAGGCCCGCCCCGACCTCGCCCCACCCGTCGACACCGTCTTCGCGGGCGCCCTGGCCAAGAGCCCCGACGACCGCCACGACTCCTGCCTCGCCTTCGTCTCCGACCTGCGCGCCGCGGTCACCGGCGGCCAGGCGGGCGGCCGTCCGGCGACGGCTGTGGACCACAAGGTCGTGGAAGTCCCGGAAGCCCTCGGGAAGAACCCTCCGAAGCCACCGCCACGCTGGGCGGAACCGGTCTTTCGGCAGTGACCGCCGGGCGGCTCGTCCGTGCGGCGGTCACTGCCGCGCAGCCGCGCTCGTCAGGGACCGAGCCCTTCATCCTTCTCCGCGCGCCGCGACCTCGCCCCGATGGCGTAGTGGCCGGGCCAGCAACGCGCCGAGGAACCCCGTGACCAGCCCCCAGAGCAGTGCCAGGCCGATGGCGGACCATATGCGCGGTCTCAGGAGGAGTTCGCCGGCCAGGCCGCCGCCCAGGTCGCCGATGCCGAGGATCGACAGGCCGTAGTGGGCGGAGGTGTGGACGAGGAGGCAGACCGTCAGGATCGTGAGGGCCAGGGCGACCGCCATGTGCACGGCGTGCTGCCACAGGCGGATCCGGGCCGGTGAGCGCCTCGCCATGACGAAGGCGGCGGCCAGCAGCAGCACCGCGTCGACGGCGACCAGCCACCACACCCTGCCGTCGTGCTCGGAGAGGGTGCTCAGGTTCAGCTCGGTGACGTCGCCGCCGCGCAGCACCTGGTCGAGCACGTGCGGCATGGGCAGGCCGAAGGGGCCGTCCACCCTGCCGTCCCAGGTCGCGCCGAGCCCGATCGTCAGGGCGAGCCACACCAGGTTCGGCAGACCGAGCAGGATCGCCGCGAAGGTCTCGGTCGGGTGCCCGCGGGTCGCCGCGACGATCACGCCGATGACCACACCGAGTACGACATACGTGAGCAGCAGCGCCACCATGGCGTACGCGGCCGGCCGCACCGACTCCTGGAAACGCAGCAGCCGGCCCGGCAGCGGAGCCCCGCGCGAGACCAGCAGGGCCAGCACCAGCACGCCCAGCAGCCACAGCAGACCGAACAGGACGGTCGACGCGACGTCCGTGGTGAAGCCGACCTGAGGGGAGACGCCGAACAGGTCGCCGATGTCGGCGAGCACGTCCGGCCCGAGCTCGTCGAGGGAGAGGGAGAAGGTCTGGCGCGCGGAGAAGGACAGCCCCAGCAGTGCGGCCAGCCACAGCACGGCGAGCCTGGCGGCCCACCCGGCCAGCTCCCCGGCGCCCGCGACCGCCCGGTGCCGCAGCGGCCGCAGGAAGCCGGCGGCGAGGACGAGCGCGCCGGAGAGCGTGACGGACAGCGGGATCACGCTCAGCCCGACGTCGGGCTCGGCCAGCCCTCCGGCGTCCCCCGACAGTTCGACCGTGCCGCCGACCGCCGTGACCACGCTCGCCGCGACGACGCGCGGGAAGGCGTTGTCGGGGAGGTCGGCCGCCCCCGCCGCCCACAGCCCGAGTGCGGCGACCACCCCCATCGCGACCAGCCCGGCCAGCACCGTGACGAAGGCCCGCACCCAACCATGGGCGGCCACGGCGGGACGGGAAGGGGTCAGCACGCTCACCTTGACCACGCTAAGCAGCGCCTCAGCCGCTCGCCCGCCGAGAGGTCCGTCCGCGTCGGCTTGCGTACGGCCCGCCACCGGAGCACAGAATGGGAGAGCTGCCCAAAGGTGACAGAAGTAGCAAAAGCGGCAAAGGCGAAAGTGGCAGCAGGCAAAGGCGTCGCAGGAATTCCACGCCGGGCATCCCGCTCGAATCCTGCGTCGGGAAGAAGGCCTCGTGAGCGTCGAACCTCCGTCGTCCGGCCGTCCCTCAGGACCGCCCTCGGGCCCCCTGTCGGGCCCCTCCCAGCCGCCCTCGGGCCCGCCCGCGCCGCCCCCTTCCGGCAGCGGCGCCGGCGCCCCGAGCCCCGAGCCCCACCAGCCCTGGTGGAAGTCCGTACCCCGCATCGCCATCCTCTCCACCGTTGTCGTGGCCGCGGTGGTCCTCGCCGTCGTCCTCTCCCGCGGCGACGGCGGCACCGGGGACAGCGCACAGGGGGAGGTCTTCCTCCAGGCCGCGGGCAGCACCGGCCCGGATCCGTTCACCGAGTCCACGGCGACGGACAGTTCCGCCCCGCCCGTCACCCCGTCCCCGGCCACCGAGTCGGCCCCCTCGAACGCGGTGATCGGCGTCGACGGCGGCGCACCCGGCCTCTACGGCGGCACCCGCAACGTCGCCAGCTGCGACGTGGAGAAGCAGATCAAGTACCTTCAGCAGGCCCCGGAGAAGAACAGGGCGTTCGCGTCGGTCGCCGGCGTCGAGGCCTCCGACGTTCCCTCCTATCTGCGCTCGCTCACCCCCGTTCAGCTCCGCATGGACACCCGCGTCACCAACCACGGCTACCGCGCCGGTGCCGCCGACAGCTACCAGGCCGTCCTGCAGACCGGCACGGCGGTCCTGGTGGACGACCGCGGCGTACCCCGGGTGCGCTGCGCCTGCGGCAACCCGCTGACCGAGCCCGTCGCCCGGCAGGGCACGCTCAAGGAGAAGGGCGACTCCTGGCCGGCGTACCGCCCCTCGAACGTCGTGGTGGTCACCCCCGCGCCGAAGGTGGTCAAGGAGTTCGTCATCTACGACCACGACCACGACGAGTGGGTCGCCCGCCACCGCGGTGACGACGCCCACAAGGACAAGAAGACCAAGCGCCCGGTGAAGCCCTCTCCGTCGGTGAGCGTGTCGAAGCCCACCTCGCCGAGCTCCCCCGCGTCGATCACCCCGACGACGCCGTCGAAGGACGAGCCGACGAAGGACGAGACCACCAAGGACGAGACCACGAAGGACGAGACGACCAAGGACGAGACGACCAAGGACGAGACCACGACCGACGAACCCACGTCCGACGAGCCGACGACGGAGCCCGAGTCGCCCGAGACCACCACGTCGTCCCAGGAGCCCCCGGACGAGGAGATGACCACGGAGTCACAGTCGACGTCCGGCGGCACACCTGAGTCCTCCCCGCCGCTGTGACGTACGGCGCCACCTGCACGGTGACTGCGCGGCTCCGCTCTGGGTACGAGGACTGGTGCAGCAGTGTCCGGCCAGTCCGGCTTCCGAGAGAGAAACGCATGATCGAGCACGTGGACGGGGCAGTGATTCCGACTGGTTTCGACGTGCCCGTGGAACCGCTACGGCGGGCGGCGCACTACAGCGGCGAACCGGGATGCATCGCCGAGGCACGGTCCTTCGCCGCGCTCTTCCTCGGCCGGCTCAGGACCGAGTGGTGCGCCACCATCGCACAGCCCGCCGAGGACAAGGTGCTCCTCGTGGTCAGCGAGCTGGTCACCAACGCCGACCGGCACAGCAACGGCCCGTACATCCTGGACCTGGAGGGCACCGACGACGCGGTGACGGTCTGCGTGTACGACAGCAGCGCCGCCCTGCCCCGCCGCTACCCCAAGGATCCCGAACGCGTCGGCCGGCACGGCCTGGAGATAGTCCACGCGCTCGCCGCCGAGGTCGTCGTCGAGCGCGTGCCGGTCGGCAAGCTGGTGCGCGCGGTGCTGGCGCTGAGCGACGCGTGACGGGCCGGGCCCGGACCGCGATTTCCCCCAGGGCGGAACGCTGATCCCTTCCCCTCGCGTCCCCCGCTCATAGGCTGGGAAAGTGAGCAATCAAGCGCCGAACGAAGCCCGCGTCATTCCGTTGCGCCCACCGGCCGCCCGCCCACCGGCCGCCCACGCGCCGACCACCCCCGTGGCCACGCCGCCGCCCGCACCCGCGCCGCCCGCCGCCCCACGGCCCGGCCCCGTGGCCAGGGAACCCCTGTGGCGCGACCTCGTCGGCGACGTCCTGCGCCGTGAGCGGCTCGCCCAGGAACGCACCCTCAAGGACGTGGCCGACGCCGCCCGCATCTCCATGCCGTACCTCTCGGAGGTCGAGCGCGGCCGCAAGGAGGCCTCCTCGGAGGTCCTCGCGGCCGCCGCCCACGCCCTCGGACTCGGACTCGGCGACCTGCTGACGCG
>CBFGZZ010000412.1:0-7261 GCA_965653385.1 uncultured Streptomyces sp.
CCGTGCGGCCGGCCTTGCCGCTCCCAGATCTGATGGGCGCGCGTCCTGATCCTGTCTTCCTTGTCGGATGCCATGGCGTATCCTTTCAGGCGCCTTGAGGTCGCCGGGGCGCGGCACGCCCCCTCCCCGCGCCGCGCCCCGCCCCCCGATCCGGTACCCGCGGTCAGAGCTCCGTCTCCACCGCCGGCAACACCCCCGTCCGAGCCGCCTTCCCGTACCAGTACGCACTCGACTTGGGCGTCCGCTCCAGCGTCGAGTAGTCGACGTACACCGCCCCGAACCGCTTCCCGTAGCCGTACGCCCACTCGAAGTTGTCCATCAGGGACCACAGGTAGTAGCCGCGGACATCGGCGCCGTCGGTGATGGCGCGGCGGACGGCGGCGAGATGGCCGTGCAGATAGGAGATGCGCTCCGGGTCGTGGACGCGGCCGTCGGGGTCCGGCTTGTCGTCGTAGGCCGCGCCGTTCTCGGTGACGTAGAGCGGCAGTCCGGGCGCCTCCCGGGAGTAACGCATGATCAGCTCGTGCAGGCCGGTCGGGTCGATCGTCCAGCCCATCTCCGTGCGCTCACCCGGGGTCTGGTGGAACGTCACGTCGTCCGCGCACGGCCACGGCGAGTGTTCGCTCGCCCCGTGCCCGTCCGCTCGTGGCCCGCCGACCTCGGTCTCCGCCGCCGACACCAGCGCCGGGGTGTAGTAGTTCAGCCCCAGGGCGTCCAGCGGCTGGTTGATCGCCGCCAGGTCGCCGTCCAGGACGTACGACCAGTCCGTCACCAGCTCCGTCGCCGCGTACAGCGACTCCGGGTACACGCCGTGCAGGATCGGGCCGTGGAAGACGCCGTTGGCCAGGTCGTCGATCTTCCGGGCCGCCGCCAGGTCCGCCGGGTCCTGCGAGAACGGCCGCACCACGGAGGAGTTGAGGCTGAGCGCCACCGAGTTGCGGGCCGGCATCACCGAGCGCAGGGCCGTGGTGCCCAGGCCGTGCGCCAGGTTGAGGTGGTGGGCCGCCCGCAGCGAGGCCGCCGGTTCCGTACGGCCGGGCGCGTGCACCCCCGAGCCGTAGCCCAAGAACGCGCTGCACCACGGCTCGTTGAGCGTGATCCACTGCTCCACGCGGTCGCCGAGCGCCTCACCGACGATCTGCGCGTACTCGGCGAACCGGTACGCCGTCTCGCGCTCCGGCCAGCCGCCCGCGTCCTCCAGCTCCTGCGGCAGATCCCAGTGGTAGAGGGTGACGGCGGGCTTGATGCCCTTCGCCAGCAGCTCGTCCACCAGCCGGCGGTAGAAGTCCAGGCCCCGCTGCACGGCCGGACCACGGCCCGTCGGCTGGACGCGCGACCAGGAGACCGAGAAACGGTACGCGCTCAGGCCGAGCTCGGCCATCAACGCCACGTCGTCGCGGTAGCGGTGGTAGTGGTCGACAGCGATGTCACCGTGCTCGCCGCCCGCCGTCTTGCCCGGCGTGTGGCTGAAGGTGTCCCAGATCGACGGGGTGCGGCCGTCCTCCCGCACCGCCCCCTCGATCTGGTAGGCGGACGTCGCCGCGCCCCAGAGGAAGGCGGGGGGAAAGGACACGGAGGACATGGGTTCAGGCATGGAAGCGCTCCCATTAGGGGTCGTGGAGACCGACGGGGTAGGAGGGGGGAAGGTGGTGCGGGGGCCGAGGCGGCGGTGACCCGGCCCCCGGGGAGTCGTAGGCAGGAAGGCGGGGCGGGCGCGCGTCAGCCCTTGACCGCGCCCTGCATGATGCCGCCGACGATCTGCTTGCCGAACAGCAGGAAGGCGATCAGCAGCGGCAACGTGCCGAGCAGGGCACCCGCCATGATCACCGCCTGGTCGGGGACATAGCCGGTGCCGAGGGAGTTGAGGGCGACCTGGACGGTCGGGTTCTCCTGGTTCAGGGCGATGATCGGCCACAGGAAGTCGTTCCAGGCGAACACGAAGGTCAGCAGGCCGAGGACGGCCATCGCCGGCCGCGCCGCCGGGAACACCACGTGCCAGACGACCCGCAGACTGCTCGCGCCGTCCACCCGCGCCGCCTCGATCAGCTCGGTCGGCAGCGCCTGGAGCAGGTACTGCCGCATGAAGAACGTACCGAAGGCCGTGCACAGCGTCGGCAGGATGACCGTCTGGAGCTGGTTCGACCAGCCGAGGTCCGCCATCCACAGATACAGCGGTACGACCGCCAGCTGCGGCGGGATCATCATCGTGCCGATCGTCAGCATCAGCAGCAGACCGGAGAACCGGAACCGCAGCTTGGCGAAGGCGAAGCCGGCGAGGGTGGCGAACACCACGGTGCTGATGGTGATCGTGGCCGCGACGAACGTGGTGTTGAACATCGCGGTGCCGAGCCCGCCCTCCTCCCACGCCCGCTCCATGTTCTTGAACAGGTTCCCGCCGAACCACAGCGGCGGCGGGGTCTCCGCGAGCCGCCGGTCGGTGCGCGAGGCCGCGATCGCCGTCCACACCAGCGGGGCCAGCGACACCAGCGCGAACACGGTCAGGACGACGTACGTCAGCGGACCGGCGTGCAGCTGCTTGCCGGCGCCCATCACCCGGGGCCGTTCGCGCCGCGGCTTCGACGTCTTCGCGGCCTTCGATGTCTGAGGAGACGTCAGTTCGCTTGTGCTCATTGGGACTTCCTCAGCCGTCGGGAGACCAGCAGTTGGATCACGGCGACGATCAGCAGGATCAGGAACATCGACCAGGCGATGGCGGAGGCCTTGCCGAGGTTGCCGATGATCCAGCCCTGGTCGTACATGTACAGACCGAGCGTCTGGTACTGGTGCCCGGAGCCGCCCTTCGAGCCGCTCACCCCGCCGAACAGCAGGGGCTCACCGAAGAGCTGGGTCGCGCCGATCGTGGAGACGACCACCGTGAACAGGATCGTCGGCCGCAGCTGCGGAATCGTCACATGCAGGAACTGCTGCCAGCGGTTGGCACCGTCGATCGCCGCCGACTCGTAGAGGTCGGCCGGGATCGCCTGCATCGCCGCCAGGTAGATCAGCGCGTTGTAGCCGGTCCAGCGCCAGATCACGATCGACGAGACCGCGAACTGCGAACCCCAGTCGGACTCGCGCCAGTTCACCGGGTCGATCCCGACGAACTCCAGCAGCCAGTTGATCATGCCGCCGTCCCACGAGTACAGCAGCACGAACACCAGCGTCGCCGCCGCCACCGAGGTGGCGTACGGGGTGAGCATCACGACCCGCCACACGGTCGAGCCGCGCAGCTTGTAGTTGAGCAGATGCGCCAGGCCGATCGCCATCAGCAGCTGCGGCACCGTGGAGATCACACCGATGGTGAACGTGTTCCCCAGCGCGTTCCAGAAGAAGTCCGACGTCAGCAGGTTCTGGTAGTTGTCCAGGCCGGTCCAGGTCTGGCCGTCCAGGTTGGACAGCTGCACGTTGTGCAGCGAGTACCAGGCCGTGTACAGCAGCGGGACGAGCGAGAACGCCCCGAAGACGATGAAGAAGGGGGCGATGAACGCGTACGGCGACGCCTTCATGTCCCAGCGGTACAGCCTGCTGCGCCAGGAGTCCTTCCCCGGCGGGGGTGTACCGCGACCCTGAGCGCGGCGGGCCGCGCCCGGCTGGTCACCGGGCGCGGCGTCGGCGCTCGACGCGGGATGCGCGAGAGCCTGCTTGGGGCTGGTCACTGGCCGAGCACGTCCTTGATCTCCTCGGACGCCGCGTCCCAGCCCTCGTCAGGGTTCTTGCCCTTCTGCTCGACCTGGAGGATGCCGATGTCGGTCAGGGCCGTGTTGATCGCCTGGTCCTTGATCCCGAAGTACTGCGACGGGATGGTCTTCGCCGAGTCGGAGAAGATCTGCGTGATCGGCGCGTTCGAGAAGTACTCCGTGGTGGCGGCCGCCGGCTTCAGCGTCGAGTACGCCGACGGGGTCGACGGGAAGCTGGCCTGCTTGGCGAAGACCTTCGCCTGCTGCTCGGGCGCGGTCAGCCACTTCGCCAGCGCGATGGCCTCCTTCTGGTGCTTGCTCGCCGTCGGCACACCGATGAACGAACCGCCCCAGTTGGCCGCGGTCGGCGCCGCCGCCACGTCCCACTTGCCCTTGCCGGAGTCACCGGACTTCTCCAGGATGTAGCCGATCATCCAGGCCGGGCAGGCCACCGTGGCGAAGGTGCCGTTCGCGTAGCCCTGGTCCCACGGCTTGTCGAACTGCTTCAGCTTCGCCGACATGTCGCTGGTCGCCACGTCCATGGCCACGTCCCAGGCGTTCTTGACGCCCTGCGAGTTGTCCCAGTCGACGGTGCCGTCGTCCTTGTAGTAGCGCTGGTCCGCGCCGCCGAGGGCCGCGTTGTAGACCGAGGACGCCGAGTCCACGAACTTGGTGCCGCTCGGCGCCTTCTTCATGTACTGCTTGCCCAGGTCGACGTACTTGCCCCAGTCGCCCTTCCACTGCTCGGCGAGCTTGGTGCGGTCCGTCTCCAGGCCGGCCTTGTCGAAGAGGTCCTTGCGGTAGCAGATCGCCATCGGACCGACATCGGTGCCGAGCCCGATCAGCTTGCCGTCCTTGGTGGTGGCCTGGGCGTTCTTCCAGTCCAGCCACTGCGACTTGTCGACCTCCTTGCCGAGGTCCACGAACTTGTCGGCCTGCGTCTCCACGGCCTCGGTGATGTTCATGACCTCGATGGCCTGGATGTCGTCGGCACCGGAGCCGGCCTGGAGGCGGGTGAGGACCTTCGGCCAGTAGACGTCGGTACGGGTGGTGACGTTCTCCTTGATGGTGATGTCGGGGTTGAGCTTCATGTACTCGTCGTAGAGGCCGGCCTGCTTGTAGCCGAAGGTGCCGAAGGTGCCGATGGTGAGGGTGGTCTTGCCACCGCCGCCGTTGCCACCGCCCTCGTTCGAAGAGCCGTCGTCCGAGTCCTCGGCGCAGCCGGCGAGCAGCCCTGTCGTCAGCGCGGCAGCGGCCGCGAGGGCCATCAGCCGGCGGGACCCGCGGGTACTCGTGCGCATTGGTTCCTCCTGTTGCCTGACCTGCCGACCCCCCGGCCAACTGCACTTGCTGGGCCCGTTCATTGTTCACGCTGCGGCTCGGGCGGGGAACGTGCGGGATGTGTATGTGTCAGGTACTGTGGGAGCGCTCCCACAGGTGATGTGTTGAAGGTTCGTCGGTCCGGGCGGGGGTGTCAAGGGTGGGGGAGCGGAGTTCTGTGTTCAGTTATCGGGCCGTTAACTGGACCGCCTGAGTCCGTCCGGCGACGGAGGACGAGGTCGTTCGGGCCGGAGCGCGGGTGGGGGGCGGCGGCCCCCGGGGACGGTCACTTTATTGGCGGGACTGTTAAATTCCAGGCCAGCGTAAGGACAACGGCGGGAAAGGCGGGGCCCATGGCAACCCACGGAACGCGGGGCCGTAGCGGCGGTCGGCCCACCCTCGAAGAGGTGGCGGCCCGTGCCGGCGTGGGCCGGGGCACCGTCTCCCGCGTGATCAACGGCTCGCCCCGGGTCAGCGACGCGACCCGCGCCGCGGTGGAGGCGGCCGTCGCGGAACTCGGTTACGTCCCCAACACGGCGGCCCGCGCCCTGGCGGCGAACCGCACGGACGCCATCGCGCTGGTGGTACCCGAACCGGAGACACGGTTCTTCGCGGAACCGTACTTCTCAGACATTCTCAAGGGTGTGGGTGCCGAACTCGCGGACACCGAGATGCAACTGCTGCTGATCTTCGCGGGCAGCGACAAGGAACGCCGGCGCCTCGCCCAGTACCTGGCGGCCCACCGCGTCGACGGCGTCCTGCTGGTCTCGGTCCACGCCGACGACCCGCTGCCCGACCTGCTGTCACAGCTGGAGATCCCGGCGGTGATCAGCGGCCCGCGCTCCGCCGCGGAGAGCCTGACCTCGGTCGACTCGGACAACTACGGCGGCGCCCGCTCGGCCGTCGAGCACCTGATGTCCCGCGGCCGCACGAGGATCGCCCACATCACCGGCCGCCTCGACGTCTACGGCGCCCAGCGCCGCGTCGACGGCTACCGCGACGCCCTGCGCGACGCGGGCCACCCCGTGGACGACCTGCTGATCGAGCCGGGCGACTTCACGGAGGAGGGCGGCCACGCGGCGATGCAGTCCCTGCTCTCCCGCTGCCCCGACCTCGACGCGGTGTTCGCGGCCTCGGACGTGACGGCGGCCGGCGCCCGCCAGGTCCTGCGTGAGGCGGGCCGCCGTATCCCCGACGACGTGGCGTTGGTCGGCTACGACGACTCCGCCATCGCCCGTCACATGGACCCGCCCCTCACCAGCGTCCGCCAGCCCATCGAGGAGATGGGCCGAAGGATGATCGACCTGCTGCTCGCCGAGGTCGCGGACCGCCGGCCGGCGATGTCGCGGGGCCTGGAGCGGACGCAGATGGTGCTGGCCACGGAGTTGGTGACGCGGGCGTCCTCGTAGAAAAGCTTCAGCCGGTGACTTCGTTTCCGAAGTCACCGGCTGAAGACCGAGGGTGAGTGACGGGACTCGAACCCGCGGCATCCTGGACCACAACCAGGTGCTCTACCAGCTGAGCTACACCCACCATGACCGGCTTTGGGTTTCCCCGACCGGCCGAGAAAAAGTGTACAGGGTCCGAAGGGGTGCTCGCGCACAGATTCCGCGGCGCCCCCCGCAGCACCCCTCACATCCCTACTGAGCAGGCAGAACGTGCTTCGCGGCGATCGACTTCGCGGTGTCGGAATCCGGGCCGGGCTGCGGCACGAAGACGGCCTCGCGGTAGTAGCGGAGTTCGGCGATGGACTCGCGGATGTCGGCGAGGGCGCGGTGGTTGCCGTTCTTCTCCGGGCTGTTGAAGTAGGCACGCGGATACCAGCGCCGGGCGAGCTCCTTGATCGAGGAGACATCGACGATCCGGTAGTGGAGGTAGTCCTCCAGCGTCGGCATGTCGCGCAGCAGGAATCCGCGGTCGGTGCCCACGGAGTTGCCGCACAGCGGGGCCTTGCCGGGTTCCTTCACGTGCTCGCGTACGTACGCCAGGACCTGTGCCTCGGCGTCGGCCAGCGTCGTGCCGTCGGCGAGTTCGTCGAGGAGGCCGGACGCGGTGTGCATCTGACGCACCACTTCCGGCATCGTCTCCAGCGCCGAGTCCGGCGGGCGGATGACGATGTCCACTCCCTCGCCGAGGACGTTCAGCTCGGAGTCGGTGACGAGGGCGGCAACCTCGATGAGCGCGTCGTCGGACAGCGAGAGGCCGGTCCTCTCGCAGTCGATCCACACCAGGCGATCGTTCATGCGAACACCCTCCGGCGGAGG
>CBFGZZ010000413.1:0-7259 GCA_965653385.1 uncultured Streptomyces sp.
CCGCGGCCTCCACCTTGACAGGGTGGCGAGCACTCCAAACTGCTCCACAGGACCAGGTTTCGCTGCGCTATTCGTGCGTTGCGCTGCGAGAAGAGACTGTACAGGAGGGTGAGCCCCGGGGTCGAACTCACCCAGTGTGCACGCCTCGTCACGGGGCCAGTGTGTCGATCGTCTTCACGATCCGCTTGTCGGAGATCGGGTACGCCGTTCCGAGCGCGTGCGCGAAGTAGCTGACGCGGAGCTCCTCCAGCATCCAGCGGACGTCCAGCACCTGCTGCGGTACCGGACGGCCCTGCGGCATCTGCTCCAGAAGCCAGGCGTACTCGTCCTGCATCTCGTGGACCTTCTCCATACGGGTCGTGTCCCGCTGGACGTTGGTCGGCATCTGCTGCAGCCGGCGGTCCACCGCGATCAGGTACCGCATCAGATCGGGCATCCGGCGCAGGCCCGCCGTCGTCACGAAACCAGGCCGCACAAGGGCGTCCAGCTGCTTGCGTACGTCCGTGAGGTTGGCGAGCAGGGCAGGGCTGCGTACAGCCTTCAGACGGCGCTCGGCGGCCTGCCACGCCGCGAGGACCTGCTGCACCTGACCCACCGCACGAACCGTCGTGTCGACGATCTCGGCGCGCACCTTGTCGTACAGCTTCCGGTACGACTCCTCGTCCCACGCCGGCCCGCCGAAGTCACCCATCAGCTTGTCCGCCGCGGCCATCGCGCAGTCGTCGAAAAGGGCCTGGATCGAACCGTGAGGGTTGGCGGACAGGGCCAGCTTCTGCGGGTTCGTCAGGCGTTCGCTCGCGAATTTCGCCGGACTGACCGGGATGTTGCGCAGGATCAGCCGCCGCGTGCCCTTCCACATCGCCTGCTGCTGCTCAGCCTCGGTGTCGAAGAGGCGTACGGAAACCGTGTCGCCCTCGTCCACCAGCGCCGGATACGCCTTGACCGGCTGACCGGCGCGGCGCGTCTCGAAGACGCGGGTGAGGGCGCCGATGGTCCAGTCGGTCAGGCCGGAGCGCTCCAGGGACTCGCCGCCCTGGCGGGAGGCGGTGGCCGCGGCGGCCTGGGAGAGGGCCTTGCGCGCCTTCGGCTTCAGACGGAGCTTCAGCGCCTCCAGGTCCTTGTCCTCGGCCAGCTTGCGGCGCCGTTCGTCCACGATCCGGAAGGTGATGCGCAGATGGTCCGGGACCTTCGACCAGTCGAAGTCGTCGGCGGTGAAGGGGACCCCGACCATGCGCTTCAGTTCGCGGGCCATGGTCACGGCCAGTGGTTCCTGGAGCGGCACGGCCGTGTCCAGGAAGCGCTGGGCGAAGTTCGGCGCCGGCACGTAGTTGCGGCGGATCGGCTTGGGGAGCGAGCGGATCAGCTCCGTCACCAACTCCTCGCGCAGGCCCGGGATCTGCCAGTCGAAGCCCTCGTCCGTGACCTGGTTGAGGACCTGGAGCGGGATGTGGACGGTCACACCGTCGGCGTCCGCGCCCGGCTCGAACTGGTACGTCACCCGGAACTTCAGCGCACCCTGCCGCCAGGAGTCCGGATAGTCCGCCTTGGTGACCGCCTCCGCCGACTCCCGGATCAGCATCTCGCGCTCGAAGTCCAGGAACTCCGGCTGCTCGTGCCGCTTGTGCTTCCACCAGGAGTCGAAGTGGGCGCCGGAGACGACGTGCTCGGGAACCTTCTGGTCGTAGAAGTCGAACAGCGTCTCGTCGTCGACCACGATGTCCCGGCGCCGGGCCCGGTGCTCCAGTTCCTCGACCTCGCTGAGGAGTCTGCGGTTGTCGGCGAAGAACTTGTGGTGGGTGCGCCAGTCGCCCTCGACCAGGGCATTGCGGATGAACAGCTCGCGGCTGACCTCCGGGTCGATACGGCCGTAGTTCACCTTGCGCTGGGCGACGATCGGGACGCCGTACAGCGTGACCTTCTCGTACGCCATCACCGCCGCCTGGTCCTTCTCCCAGTGCGGCTCGCTGTACGTCCGCTTCAGCAGATGCCCGGCGAGCGGCTCGACCCACTCCGGCTCGATCCTCGCGTTGACCCGGGCCCACAGGCGGGACGTCTCCACCAGCTCGGCGGACATCACGAAACGCGGGGGCTTCTTGAACAGGGCCGAGCCCGGGAAGATCGCGAACTTGGCGCTGCGGGCGCCCAGGTACTCGTTCTTCGCGCCGTCCTTCACGTCCTTCATGCCGATGTGCGAGAGCAGACCGGCGAGGAGGGAGAGATGGATGCGGTCGCCGGGAGCGTCCTCCTCGTTGAGATGGATGCCCATCTGCTTGGCGACCGTGCGGAGCTGGGTGTAGATGTCCTGCCATTCGCGGATGCGCAGGAAATTCAGATACTCCTGCTTGCACATCCGACGGAACGACGACGAGCCACGCTCACGCTGCTGTTCGCGGACGTAACGCCACAGGTTGAGATACGCGAGGAAATCGCTCGTCTCGTCCTTGAACCGGGCGTGCTGCTGATCGGCCTGCGCCTGCTTGTCGGCCGGACGCTCACGCGGATCCTGAATGGACAACGCGGCCGCTATGACCATGACCTCGCGGACACAACCGTTCTTGTCCGCCTCCAGGACCATACGAGCCAGGCGCGGGTCCACCGGCAGCTGCGCGAGCTTGCGGCCGGTCTGCGTGAGCCGCTTCCGCACGTCCTTCTCAGCCGGATCGATCGCGCCGAGCTCCTGGAGAAGCTGGACGCCGTCGCGGATGTTGCGGTGATCCGGCGGATCGATGAACGGGAACTTCTCGATGTCGCCGAGACCGGCCGCGGTCATCTGAAGGATGACGGAGGCCAGATTCGTACGGAGGATCTCGGCGTCCGTGAACTCCGGACGGGCAAGGAAATCGTCCTCGGAGTAGAGACGGATACAGACACCGTCGCTGGTCCGGCCACAACGGCCCTTGCGCTGATTCGCACTGGCCTGGGACACCGGCTCGATCGGCAGCCGCTGCACCTTCGTGCGATGGCTGTAACGGCTGATGCGGGCGAAACCGGGATCGATGACGTACTTGATTCCCGGAACGGTCAGCGACGTCTCGGCGACGTTCGTCGCCAGAACGATCCTGCGACCGGTATGGGGCTGGAAGACGCGGTGCTGTTCCGCGTGCGACAGCCGCGCATAGAGAGGCAGAACCTCGGTGAACCGGTAGTTCTTCTTGACCAGCGCGTCCGCGGTGTCGCGGATCTCCCGCTCACCGGACAGGAAGACGAGAATGTCTCCCTTGCCCTCACCCTGCAGCTCCTCCACGGCATCACAGATCGCCGTGATCTGATCCCGGTCGGAGTCCTCGGAGTCCTCCTCGAGAAGCGGCCGATACCGCACCTCCACCGGATACGTACGCCCACTGACCTCGATGATCGGCGCATCACCGAAATGCCGGGAAAAACGCTCCGGATCGATGGTCGCCGAGGTGATGACCACCTTCAGATCCGGCCGCTTCGGCAGCAGCTGCGCCAGATACCCGAGCAGGAAGTCGATGTTGAGCGACCGCTCGTGCGCCTCGTCGATGATGATCGTGTCGTAGGCACGCAGCTCGCGATCGGTCTGGATCTCGGCAAGCAAAATGCCGTCCGTCATCAGCTTGATGAAGGTGGCGTCCGGATTCACCTGGTCGGTGAAACGCACCTTCCAGCCCACCGACTCCCCCAGCGGCGTGTCCAACTCCTCCGCCACCCGCTCCGCGACCGTGCGCGCCGCGATACGCCGAGGCTGCGTGTGCCCGATCATGCCGCGCACACCACGCCCGAGCTCCAGACAGATCTTCGGGATCTGTGTCGTCTTGCCGGAACCCGTCTCACCGGCGACGATCACGACCTGATGATCACGGATCGCCTCCGCGATATCACCCTTCTTCTGGCTGACCGGCAACTGCTCGGGATACGTGACAGCGGGCACAAGGGTGCGCCGCGTGGCGATACGCTCCTCACCCTTGGCGATCTCCGCCTCGATCTCGGCCAGCACGGCGGCCCGCGCCTCCGGTTTACGGATCTTGCGCGCACCTTCGAGCCGCCGCCCGAGCCGCTGCGCATCACGCAGGGACAGCTCGGTCAGACGGGGGGCGAGGGCGCCGAGGGCGGGGGCAGGGTGCGTAGACATACGCGATCCAGGATCTCATCCCACCGAAATCCATGGCGAACGCTTTTGCCTCCGGCGGTGTGGCGGACCGACAGACAACACCGACATACAACAAGGCCCCGATCCGAGGATCGGGGCCTTTGCTGTGGCTGGGGCCGGGGTCGAACCGGCGACCTATCGCTTTTCAGGCGATCGCTCGTACCAACTGAGCTACCCAGCCGTCAAGGCTTTTTGCAAAGCCTTTGCGGTCCTGACGGGATTTGAACCCGCGGCCTCCACCTTGACAGGGTGGCGAGCACTCCAAACTGCTCCACAGGACCAAGCGATGTGTACGACAGTGTCGCACACGGTGTTGCGTGCCCCCAACGGGATTCGAACCCGTGCTACCGCCTTGAAAGGGCGGCGTCCTAGGCCGCTAGACGATGAGGGCTATCGGCCCGCCTGGGCGCTTCTCAGCGCGTCGGGGACGTGAGAAGCATATGGGATGGCGGGAGGTATCGCCAAAACGGTTTACGGGCTGGGGGTGGGGGAGCCGGTCGGGGAGTTGCTCGGGGACTCGGTGGCGCCTGGTTGGTTCTCCTCGACCAGGTGGCGGCTGACCTCCGCGGTGGTCAGGCCGAGGCCGCCGAGTTCGATCTCGTCCCAGGCCTGGAGGCGGCGGGTGTCGCGGTCGAAGTAGAGGATCGAGGTCTGGATGGGGTCGGGGTGCTTGCCCTCGATGGCGCGCAGCCCGCTGCCGCCGGTGGAGCCCTCGATGCGGAGGCGGGTGCCGTAGGGCAGGAGTTCCATTTCCTGGTGGTGGATGTGGCCGGCCAGGGTCAGGGGGACCTCGCCGTCGGTCTGGCGGGCGGCCACTGGTTCGTGGGCGATGGCGACGTCCACGGGCGTGCCGGCTGCCTTCTGGTCGCGGAGTGAGGTGGCGAGGCGGGCGCCGGCGAGTTCGTTGGCCGCGTCGCCGCCGGGGATCTGGGAGCGGTCGGGGGTGAACTGGGGGTCGCCGATGCCGGCGAAGCGCAGGCCGGAGATCGTCTTGGCCTTGCCGTTGTCCAGGACGTGGACGTTCTTGAGGTCTTCCAGGTAGCGCTGGGTCAGTTGGGAGTCGTGGTTGCCGCGGACCCAGACGTAGGGGGCGCCGAGGTCCTCGATGGGGTCGAGGAAGCCGTTCTCGGCGGCTGTGCCGTGGTCCATGGTGTCGCCGGAGTCGACGATCACGTCGACCTTGTACTGGTCCACCAGCGAGGCGATGATCTTCCAGCTCGCCGGGTTGAGGTGGATGTCGGAGACGTGCAGGACGCGGATCGTCGACGGGTCGGGTGCGTAGGCGGGGAGTGTGGAGGTGGCGTCGTAGAGCTTGGTCACGTTGGTGACCAGGCGGGCCAACTCCTTCTGGTAGACGTCGAATTCGGTGACGATGCTGCGTGCGTTGCCGACGAGGGAGGGGGCGGAGGAGAGGAGGCCTGAGAACTTCGGTTCCAGGACGGATTCGGGGTTCCAGGTGGCGTAGGCCGTGCCTCCGGAGGCCGCCAGGAGGGTGAGGGCGAGGCCGCCGGCGGTCAGGGCGCGGCGGGGGCGGCGGTAGACGGCCAGGCCGAGTGCCGTGGCGCCGGTGACGACGGCGATGCAGCTGCGTAGCGCCAGGTCGACGGTGCCGTCGGTGACGTCGTGGGTGACCTCGTCCTGGAGGCCGGAGAGGCGTTCGGGGTGGTCGACGAGGGCTTGGGCGCGGGCGGGGTCGAGTTGGTCGACGTTGACGTCCAGGCGGACGGGGGCGATGTGGCTGTCCAGTTGGAGGGCACCGAGCGGGGAGACGTTGATCTTGGTGCCGCCGGTGATGGAGGGGCGGAGGGTCATCGTCGTGTTCATGGGGCCGACGGGGACGCGTACGTTGCCGACGATGAGCAGGCCGAGCCAGGCGCCGAGGAGGACGACGGCGACGAGGCCGAGGGCAGATTTGAGGGGCTGGCGCGGAGCGCCATCGAGCAGGGCGGTGGTGGGCGACGGGCGGGCCCGGGGGTGGGGCTGGGTGACGAGTTCCGGTGTGGGGCTGGGGCTGGGGCGGCGGGGGGCGTAGCGGCGGGCGAGGGCGCGTGAGGCCCTGGGGAGGTGACCGAGGGCCTTGGTGACGGCGGCGGGGACGCGGGCCATTGGTCCCGTATGCCCAGGCGTGGAAGTGGATATGCGGGGCCGTTCGCGCTCCTTGTGGCGGTGTGGTGCCTGACAATGGGCCTGTGCTGGAGATGACGCGCGAGGAGTTCGAGGAACTGGTCGCCGAGGCGCTGGACCGGATTCCGCCGGAGTTGACGCGGCTGATGGACAACGTCGCGGTGTTCGTCGAGGACGAGCCGCCGGCGGATGACCCCCAGCTGCTCGGGTTGTACGAGGGGACGCCGCTGACGGAGCGCGGGGAGTGGTACGCGGGGGTGCTGCCGGACCGGATCACGATCTACCGGGGGCCGACGCTGCGGATGTGCGAGTCGCGTGAGGAGGTCGTCGAGGAGACCGAGGTGACGGTGGTGCATGAGATCGCGCATCACTTCGGGATCGACGATGCCCGGTTGCATGCGCTCGGGTACGGGTGAGAGTGCGTCTGTGACGCGTGCTGTCCGGCTTGTTCGGGGGGCGTGTCCTCTTGTGGGCGGCGGGAGTTGGGCAGGTTGACTTCTTCGCCCGCCCCTGGAGGTGGCTCCCGTGCGCCCCTTGTACGTACCTGTCCGTCTGGCCGCCACGGTGATGGCCGTCGCCGCTGCCGCCGGCTGTATGAGTGTGGGTGACGACGGGGGTGGCAAGGACGCGAAGCCGTCGCACTCGGCGGGGCAGCGCGGTGGTGAGGAGCCGGACGGTGGGGCGGCGGTGTCGGGCGGGGGGTCCGGGTACGGGGCGCATGCGGACGACGGCAAGCGGGAGAAGGACAGGAAGGGGAAGGGCAAGGACAAGGGTGCCGAGTCGGCGTCCCCGTCCGCCTCGCCGTCGGCGGCGGTGAGTGCTTCCGCGCCCGCGGGGGGTGGGCCGGTGAAGCCGGGGGCGACGGAGAAGCCGGGGCCGACCCGGACGGCCGAGCCGACGCCCACGCGGACGCCTGATCCGGAGCCGACGCCGACGGAGCAGCCGACGACCCCGTCGCCGACGCCCACGGTGGCCGAGCCGTCTTCGTCGGCGCACGAGGAGACGGGGCCGCAGCTGGCCCAGC
>CBFGZZ010000414.1:0-7258 GCA_965653385.1 uncultured Streptomyces sp.
CCCCGCTGGTCCGGTCGGCCCCCACCACTCGCTCCCCGCCCCGCCGTCGGCAACCCTGGTGAGGTGGAGGAACGGCGGATCTCGTACGCACGCCGGTTCGTCCGGCTGCTGCCCGCCCTGCTGATCGCCGCCGGATGCGGGTACGACTACGTCACGCCCACGGATTTCACCGGGGCCCCCTTCTTCACCGCCGCGCCCCTGGTCGCCGCCCCGCTGTACTCGCAGCGCGGCACGGTGCTCACCGGCGTCGCCGCGCTCGCCGCGCTGCTCGTGCTCCACGCCGGTCTGGGCGGCCTCTCCCGGACCGGGGTGATCACCGAGCTGGTCACCGTGGTCACCGTCTCCGTCCTCGCCGTCCTCATCAACCTCCTCGTCCGCCGCAGCGACGCCCGCCTCGCCTCCGCCCGCGCCATCGCCGAGGCCGCCCAGCGCGCCGTACTGCCCGAACCCGCCGAGCGGATCGGCGGGTTCCAGATCGCGGCACGGTACGAGGCGGCGCAGGAGGGCGCCTTCATCGGCGGTGACCTGTACGCGGTGCAGGACAGCCCGCACGGTGTGCGGCTCGTCGTGGGGGACGTGCGCGGCAAGGGGATGGGGGCGGTCGGGATCGTCGCCGTGGTCATCGGGGCCTTCCGGGAGGCCGCCGAGCAGGAGACCACGCTGGAGGCGGTGGCGCAGCGCCTGGAGCGGGCGCTGGCGCGGGAGCGCACGCGGCCCGAGGGGGTGGAGTCCGCCGAGGGGTTCACCACCGCCGTCCTCGCCGAACTCCCGCACGGCGACGGGATCGTACGGCTGGTCAACCGCGGGCACCCCCCGCCGCTGCTGCTGCACGCCGACGGCACCGTGTGCGCGCTGCCCGCCCCCGAGCCCGCCCTGCCGCTCGGCATGCGGGAGCTGGGGGCCTGGCCGGACCGGGCCCAGGAGGCCGACTTCCCGAGCGGAGCGACGCTGCTCATGTACACCGACGGCCTGTCCGAGGCGCGGGACGACAGAGACCGGTTCTACGACCCCGAGACGGGACTCGCGGGGCGGGCCAACGCCCGGCGCGAGCCGACCGCACTGCTCGGCACGCTCGCCGCGGAGGTGCGCCGGCACTCCGGGGGCGGGATGGCGGACGACATGGCCCTCATCGCCGTACGCCGTCCCTGAGGCATGCCGCTCCCGGCCCCTGATGGAGATCTTGTGGAGCCGATCCGTGATCGTTGTCACCAACCGTGATCGAGTGACCCCCCTCCGCATAACAACTGACATACCGTCAATACCTGTGTGACTCCTGAGCGCTGGCCAACTCGCCCGAATTAGGCCGCTCATGACCCGTAAGTCCAGGCGAAAATCGTTAATGATCAAGCGGAACAGCTTGGAATCCGCACCCCGCGTCTATTAACGTTCGATAACGCAGCGCGGTCGTCCCAGCCGTCACAAGAGGCGGCTCCGTGCGCACGCGCCGAATCCCGCAAGGGAACCGGGGAACCACCAACTTGGGGTGAATCGGGTGTTGTTCATGGCGGAGACACCGTGAACGAAGCCCGTAGGAGACCTTCCTGCTCCGAACCCGTCAGCTAACCCGGTAGGCGAGAAGGAAGGAAAGGAGCACGCCCACGTGGCGTCCAACCGCCCTGCCCCGCAAGCCCCGTTCGTGCCGAGCCAGCGCACCACCGAGACCTTCGGCTACGACCGCCATCGCACCGACGAGGGCCCGTTCGAGGAGTGGAACCCCACCGCGGAGTCCATTCGTCCGGTACGCGGCAGGCATCGCGTCTCCAAGCAGCGCGGCGGGGGACTCGCGCGCAGCTCCACGGTGCTCGGCGTCGGTGTCATAGCCGCCGTCGGCGCGGGCGGCATGGCCAGCGCCAACAGCGGCAAGCCGCCGGTCGCCATCACCATCCCTGACCTGCCCCTGATCTCCGACGACGACGCCGCAGCCGCCGAGGACACCGGCACCGCCCTCAGCACCATGGGCGCGGCGACCGAGGAGACCACGCAGGACGCCACCGACGCCGGCGAGGCACTGCGCAGCCGGATCATGGCGCAGGCCGAGCAGCAGCAGGACCAGATCGAGAGCAAGGCCGCCGCGGCCGCCGTCGCCGCCGCCGAGAAGGAGGCCGCCGCCGCGGCCGCCAAGGCGGAGAAGGAGGCCGAGGCCAAGGCCGCCGCCGCCAAGGCCAAGGCCGAGGAGGAGGCCCGCAAGAAGGCCGAGGCCGAGCGCCTCGCCGAGCTGGCCAAGCAGTACACGCTGCCGACCTCCTCGTACACCATCACCTCGACCTTCGGTCAGGCCGGCGCCTACTGGTCCTCCGGCTACCACACGGGCCTCGACTTCGCCGCTCCCACCGGCACGCTGATCAAGGCCGTGCACAGCGGCACGATCACGTTCGCCGGCTGGGACGGGTCGTACGGCTACAAGACGGAGCTCACCCTCGACGACGGCACCGAGATCTGGTTCGCCCACCAGTCCTCGATCAGCGTGAGCGTGGGCCAGAAGGTCAACACGGGCGACGTCATCGGCCGCGTGGGCGCCACGGGCAACGTGACCGGCGCCCACCTGCACCTCGAGGTCCACCCCGACGGCAGCGCGAACGGCATCGACCCGATGGCGTGGCTGCGCGGCAAGGGACTCACTCCCTGAGGTATCCGAGGGGCCTCGCGGAGGGACCTCTTGGCGGGGCATCCGCGAGGCATCGGGGCGAGGTTTCCGGGCGAGGTTTCCGGGCGAGGTGTCCGGGCGAGGTGTCCGGGCGAGGCACGCCCTCCTGAACCCGGCGAGCCCTGTACCCGGCGATTCCTGAACCCGGCCGTTCCTGCTCCCGGCGGTGCTGATCTCCGGCGGTCCTGGCGACAACCCCCCGACGTCAGGGCTGCCGGTTCCCGGAGCACCGGGCGCTCCGTTCGCTGGTAGCCCTTGCGCAAGCGCCGGTCTGAGGGGCGTGGCGGCTTTTCACGTCCGATACGGGTTGTAGGCGGGGTACGGCTCCACCCCGTACTCCTGCCGGTACCCCACCCCCGCATAGCCATACGCAGCCCACACCTGGACAGCCATCCCCTCCAGCGCGGCCCGCTCCAACGCCGCCCGAGCAACCCCGCGCCGCAGCCACAACTCCTGCAACAACTCCCGCTCACGCATCACGAAGTCACCCCCGCCCCGTCCCCGTCGCCCTCGGCGCCGCAGAAACGCCAACGACGTCGCATACCCCTCGTACTCCGCCACAGCCCGCGCGGCCCCCCGCCCCCCGAGCCGCCGCGCATACCGCCGAGCCACCCGCCGAGCCCGCATCGAACCGAGCGCGAACGGCTCCCCCGGCGCCAGCCACCCGGCGACGACGTACGCGGGCAACTCCTCCCGCACGGTCCGCAGCTCCCGCTGCCGCGTCCAGATCACCAGCCACGTCAGCAACCCGAACGCGGGCACCATGAAGGCCGCGTACACCGCGAAGAACCCGAACTCGCCGAAGGTCGACGAGCCGTTCCACAGGGCGTGCATGCCCATGGCCAGCAACAGACCGGTGAGGGGGAGGAGAACGCGCCGCACATGCTGCCGCTCGCCCGACAGCGCGGCGATGCCGAAGCCGATGCCGGTCAGGACGGTGAACAGCGGGTGCGCGAAGGGCGACATGATGACGCGGACGAAGAAGGTCGCCGCGGTCACGGAGGCGATGCCGCTGTCGCCGGAGAGCTGGTCGGTGCCGAAGGCGGTACCGAGGTAGAGGATGTTCTCGGTGAAGGCGAACCCGGTGGCGGTGACCCCGGCTATCACCACTCCGTCGACGATCCCGGTGAAGTCCCGCCGCCGGAAGAGGAACACGAGCAGTACGGCCGCGGCCTTCGCCATCTCCTCCACGACGGGCGCTATGACGGTGGCGCCCAGGGTGTCCGCGTGCGACGGATCGGCGGTCGCGGTGGCTATCCATCTCGTGGCGAAGCTGTTGGCGACGATCGCTATCAGCGCCGCCGCGCAGGCACCCCAGGCGAAGGAGAACAGCAGATTGCGCCAGGGCCCCGGCTCGACCCGGTCCAGCCAGCGGAACGAGGCGACGAGCAGCGGCACGGGCAGTACGGCCAGCCCGAGCCCGACCAGGAACCCTTCGGTGCCGGTCTGCTCCCGCACCAGGGCGAGGATGACCAGCCCGGAGAGCGCGAGCAGTGTGCTGAGCGCGCCGTAACGCACCCACCGCCTGTGCCACCAGTGCGCGTGCCGTGGTGCGCCGCCGGTGGGTTCGGTGGGGTGCGTCGGGTACGGGGGGCAGGTGGCCACGGCATCGACCCTAACGAGGCAAGGGCGCCGCCCGCAGCAGCGCGAGGGGCTCGGGCGCCGGTGGGGGTTGCTTGCTGTTGCTACCGCTGTACGCGGCGGAAGAGCAGGTCGTTCACCACATGACCCTTGTCCAGTCCCTGCCCCTCGAAACGGGTCAGCGGCCGGAACCGCGGACGGGGCGCGAAACCGCCGTCCTCCTGGGTGTTCTCGAAGTCGGGGTGCGCGGTCAGCACTTCGAGCATCTGTTCGGCGTACGGCTCCCAGTCGGTGGCGCAGTGCACGACGGCACCGGGCTTCAGTCGGGTCGCGGCGAGGCTGAGGAACTCGGGCTGGATGAGCCGCCGCTTGTGGTGCCGCTTCTTGGGCCAGGGGTCCGGGAAGTAGACGCGCAGCCCGTCGAGCGAATCCGGCACGAGCATCTCGCGGAGCAGGATGATGGCGTCGCCGTTGCCGACCCGGACGTTGGGCAGCCCGTTCTGGTCGGCGAGATTGAGCAGATTGCCCTGCCCCGGGGTGTGCACGTCGACGGCGAGGATGTTGATCCCCGGGTCCCCGGCGGCCATCTGAGCGGTCGCTTCCCCCATCCCGAAGCCGATCTCCAGCACCACGGGGTTGTCGTTCCCGAACAGCTCGGCGAGGTCGACGACCCGCTGCCCGTCGATGTCGAGCCCCCACTTCGGCCACAGCCGCTGCAACGCGTCCGCCTGCCCCGCGGTCACCCGACTCCGCCGCGGCTGAAAACTCCGGATCCGCCGCTCGAAGTGCGACCCGGCCGGATCGGCCTTGGGCCCATCGGGAAACCGCGGCTCCCCCTTGGCCCGGGTGTGCCGAACGGAGACACCGGGGTGATGGCCGGCATCCCCGGCGTGCTCGGGCTGGGGGGCTTCGGAGGCATTGAGGGAGTCAGACACAGTGGAACCGATTTTACGGCGCCCGCGACTCCTTCCGGCCCGCCAGGCCCTCCCAGCCCGTGCGGCGTTTGAGGACGAGGCCCGCAGGGCCGATGGCCGGGGTCTGGGGGCGCAGCCCCCAGGGATGGGACGGGTAGGGGCGGCGGGGGCGAAAACCGAGGCCCGCACCCACCCCCCACCGCAACCCACTCAAGCAGCCCCCAACACCCCCAACGCCCGCCGAGCCACCTCCCGCCCGATCGGCAGCGAAGCGGTAGCCGCAGGACTCGGCGCATTCAGCACATGCACGGCCCGCACCCCCTCCCGTATCAGAAAGTCATCCACGAGCCCCCCGTCCCGCAACACGGCCTGCGCCCGCACCCCCGCCGCAGCCGGCACCAGATCATCCGAGGTCACCGCAGGCAGCAACCTCCGCACCGCCTCCGTGAACGCCCCCCGCGACACCGACCGCCGCAACTCCCCCGCCCCGTACCGCCAGTGCCGCCGCGCCATCCGCCACACCCCGGGCCACGCCACCGTCGCCCCGACCTCGCGAGGCCGTACGACCCCCCACCCGTACCCCTCCCGGGCCAGCGCCGGCACCGCGTTGGGCCCGATGTGCACATCCCCGTCGATCCCGCGCGTGAGATGCACCCCGAGGAACGGAAACGCCGGATCAGGCACCGGATACACCAGCCCCCGCACCAGCTCGGGCCGCGCCAGCGAGTAGTACTCCCCCCGGAACGGCACGATCCGCACCTGAGGCTCGTCCCCCGTCAGCCGGGCCACCTCGTCGCAGTACAGCCCGGCACAGTTCACCAGCACCCGCCCCCGGACGACGTCCCCGCGCGTGGTCCGTACCGCGACTCCCAGCTCCGCCCGTCGGTCCACCCGCTCGACCTGCGCGCCGTACCGGATCTCCGCCCCGGACGCCTCGGCCAGCTGCCGCGCGACCCCGACGAAGTCGCACACGCCTGTCGTCCCGACGTGTATGGCGGCGAGCCCGCGCACCTCCGGCTCGTACTCCGCGATCTGCGCGGCGCCCAGCTCCCGGACCGGAATGCCGTTCTCCCGGCCGCGCTGCACCAGGGCGTGCAGCCGTGGCAGCTCGGCCCGCTCGGTCGCGACGATCAGCTTGCCGGTGACGGCGTGCGCGATGCCGTACTCGGCGCAGAACTTGACCATCTCGGCGGCGCCCCGCACCGCGTACCGCGCCTTCAGAGACCCCGGCCGGTAGTAGATCCCGCTGTGGATGACCCCGCTGTTGCGTCCCGTCTGGTGCCGGGCCGGGCCCGGCTCCTTCTCCAGGACGGTCACCCGCGTCCCCGGCGCGGCACGCGTGATCGCATACGCCGTGGACAGCCCGACGATCCCACCGCCGATGACGAGCACGTCACAGTCGTAAGCGAGCGTCCGCACCTGCCCCACCTCCCGGTTTCGATAATGCCTTGCGCCACTGACAACGCACTCAAACCCAAGGGACCACCGCCGGCGCAGCCACGAACGCCGCCACCCGTGACAGCTACGGCACGAAGGCGACCTACGCCCCCGGCCAGAACCCCCGTGTCTACCAGCGTCCCCCGGCCGGCTTCACCCCCGTCTGCACGGAGTACGTCCTCAGCGGGCGCGGCGAGCGCGAGATCCCCGACGCGGCCGTATGGATGGAGCAGCGGCTGCCGGGGCTGTCCGACCGCGTGGCCGCCGCGACGGTCGTCTACAACCTGTACGCCATCGCGCCCGCCATGAGCGACGAGAGCCCCGGTGGCAAGGGCTGGGGCATGGAGCGGCCGAGTGTTCAGTGGGATGTCTTCCGCAGGGCCGGCAAGGACGGCAAAGGCGGCAAGGCCGACACCTACCTGGTGCGGATGCTCTACAACGAGATGGAGACCGCCTTCAAGGCCGGCTGCCACCCGATCGCGAAGAACAGCGCCTTCTACGACCTCGACGAGCTGGAGCGCTGCTTCGGGCGCACGAACAGCGCGTCGTGACGTGTAACGACGCTCGTGATCCCGTGACGCCGCAGGGCTGCCACGACCGGCGGGGCGGCCGGGCCCAGCCGCCCGGCCCAAGGATAGGGCGCCAACCCCGGGGCCCAACGCACCGGCCCGGGACGGTGCCC
>CBFGZZ010000415.1:0-7254 GCA_965653385.1 uncultured Streptomyces sp.
GCTTCGACGAGTTCTACATCTCCCAGTTCCTCTCCTCCGTCGACACCGTCACCCTGCCCGTGCGGGTCTACAACTCCCTCACCTTCGAGATCGACCCCAGCGTGACCGCCGTCAGCGCACTCCTGACCGCCTTCGCCGTCCTCGCCCTCGGACTCGTCGCCCTCGTGCGCTGGCTCGGCTCCGGACGGCAGGACTCCCTGCTCTCGGTCGAGAACACGGTCGGAGTCGCCAACCCCGGAGGCGAGGCCGTATGACCACCGACGCGGCTCAGCTGACCGCCGCCACCGCCCAGCGGCACCTGCTGCTGAACATGACCGCCAACGGCTCGCTCGGCCCGGAGGGCGAGGACCTCCTCCTCGTCCGCCGCGGCGAGGGCCCGTACGTCGACGACGCGGACGGCAACCGCTACATCGACGGTCTGTCAGGGCTGTACTGCTGCCAGCTCGGCTACTCCTACGGCCCCGAGTTCGCCGAAGCAGCCGAACGGCAGCTGCGCGAGCTGTGCTACAGCCCACTGTGGACCGGCTCCGCGCATCCCTCGGCCATCGAACTCGCCGAGCGGCTGTCCCGGATCGCCCCCGTCGACATCGAGCACACCTTCTTCTCGAGCGGCGGCGCCGAAGCAGTCGAGACCGCCTGGAAGATAGCCCGCCGCTACCACGCCCTGCGCGGCGAGCCGGGCCGCACCAAGGCGATCGCCCGGCGCGGCGCCTACCACGGCCTGACCATCGGCACCCTGTCGTTCAACGACGACCCCGGCCTCACGGAGCCGTACGGCCCACCGGCGATCGACACCCGGTTCGTGTCCAACACCAACCGCCTCGGCCTCGCACCGGAGTTCGCGGACGACGAGGTGTACACGGCATGGCTGCTCGCCGAGTTGGAGGCGGCGATCCTGACCGAGGGCCCGGAGACCGTCGCGATGCTCATCGCCGAGCCGGTGCAGAACCGAGGCGGCTGCATCACCCCGCCCGAGGGCTACTGGCAGGGGTTGCGGGCGCTGGCCGACCGGTACGGCTTCCTGCTCGTCGCCGACGAGGTCATCACGGCCTTCGGCCGGATCGGCGAATGGTTCGGCGGGGACCGCTACGGCGCCCGCCCGGACATGGTCACCGTCGCCAAGGGCATCACCGCGGGCTACGCCCCCCTGGGCGCGACCCTGGTCGGCACCAAGGTCACCGAGGTCATCAACCGGCCCGGTGAGGTCCTCAACCACGGCTACACCTTCGCCGGGCACCCGCTGAGCACGGCCATCGCCCTGCGCAACCTGGAGATCATGGAGCGGGACCGCGTCCTGGACAACGTCCGCGGTCTCCAGGGCGACCTGGCGAGGCGCATGGCGGCGCTCACGGACCTGCCGATCGTCGGCGACGTCCGTGGCACCGGGTTCTTCTACACCTGCGAACTCACCGGTGACCTCGACGACGGCGGCTTCAGCACCAAGGCCCGAGCCGCTCTGATCGGCGACCTGATCCCGCGCCGACTGCGCGAGGCCGGACTGCTGGCCCGCGTCTACAACCGTTCCGCGCCGCTGGTCCAGATCGCGCCCCCGCTGATCAGCGACCGCGCCGTCCTCGACCGTATCGCCGCGATCATCGCGGGCACCCTCGCCGAGGCGTCGGCCCGTATCTGATCCACGTATTGGGAAGGAACCACATGTACTCCATCGGTCCGCTGACCGTCGCCCCCGGCGAGCGCGCCCAGGGCCTGATCCCGGTCGGCACCAGCAGCTACGGCGTGGAGCTCGGCATTCCGCTGATCGTCGTCAACGGCGCCCATGACGGCCCGGTCCTGTGTGTGGACGCGGGCGTGCACGGCGACGAGTACGACGGCCAGGAGGCCATCCGCCGTGTGCTCGCCGACATCGACCCGGCCACCCTGCGCGGCACGGTCGTGGGCATCCCCTGCCTGAACACCCCGGCGTTCGAGGCGGCCGCCCGCGCCAGCGGCCTCGACCACCTCAACCTCAACCGCATCTTCCCCGGCGACGCGGAGGGCTCGTACTCGCAGCGTCTGGCGGCCACCTTCGTCGAGCAGGTCGTCCCCGTCGTCGACGCGGTGGTAGACCTGCACACCGGTGGCGCCTACGGCGAGATCGCCCCGCTGGTCATCCTGCAGGGCGGTTACGAGGACCTGGCGACCGATCTGGCGCTGGCTGCCGGGCACGAGCTGGTCTGGAAGGGCGGCAAGTGGGGCGGCACGGTCCGCCACCCCGTCCTCGAGGCCGGCAAGCCCGCCATCACCATCGAGTGCGGCGGCGCCACGTACCGCGAGGCCAACGTCGAGCACCACATGAAGTCGATCCGCAACATCCTGCGCAGCCTCGGCCTGATCGACGGCGCGGCGGAGCTGCGGGACACCTACACGACGGTATCCGGCACGTTCGCCCGCTCCGCCGCCGGCGGCTTCTTCGTCGCCCGCGCCGAGCCGGGGGAGACCTGCAAGGAAGGCGATCTGATCGCCACCATCACCGACCACTACGGCAACACGCTGGAAGAGGTCAGCGCGCCACAGGACGGCATCGTGCTCTGGGTCCGCCGGATCCGCACGGTCCGACCGGGCGACGAGGTCGTCATCTTCGGCGAGGTACTGGGGGAGATCCAGCCATGAGCGGCGAACTGCAGCTGACCGAGCTGCTGATCGACGGCAAGCAGGTCCCGGCCGCCGACGGACGCTCCTTCACCGTCCTCGACCCTTCGAACGACACGGCCATCGCCCAGGTGGCGCTGGCCGGAGAGACGGACGTGGATCAGGCGGTGGCCGCCGCGCGCGCGGCCTTCACCGCTCCCGAGTGGGCCGGGATGCGTGCCGCCGACCGGGGGCGCATCCTGTACCGGATCGCTGAGGCCATCCGCTACCAGGGCGAACGTCTGGCCCGCCTGGAGAGCCAGGACGTCGGCAAGCCGCTCCGCCAGGCGAAGGCCGATGTCGAGGCCGCGGCCCGCTACTTCGAGTTCTACGCGGGCGTCGCAGACAAGCTCGGCGGCTCGACGATCCCGCTCGGCCCCGGCCTGCTCGACTACACCGTCCGTGAGCCGATCGGCGTCTCCGGCCACATCATCCCGTTCAACTACCCGCTGCAGAACACCGCGAGGGGTTCCGCCCCGGCGCTGGCCGCAGGCTGCACGGTGGTGCTCAAGCCGTCGCCCGAGGCGCCGCTCACCCCGTTGGAGATCGGCAGGATCGCCCTGGAGTGCGGTCTTCCGCCGGGCGTGCTCAACGTGGTCCCCGGTGACGGCGAGACCGGCGCGGCCCTCGCCGGCCACCCGGACATCGACCAGGTCACCTTCACGGGCTCGGTGCCGACCGGCATCAAGGTCGCCCAGGCGGCCGCCGCCAACGTGGTGCCCTCGGTCACCGAGCTGGGCGGCAAGTCGCCGGTCGTCGTCTTCGCGGACGCCGACTTCGACCTGGCGCTCGGCGCGGTAGCCGCCTCGGCGTTCGGCAACGCCGGGCAGACCTGCTCGGCCGGCACCCGGCTGCTGCTCCAGCGCGGCGCCGAGGAGTTCCTGGACAAGCTCGTCGCGCACGCCGCCTCCCTCAGGATCGGGCCCGGTCTCAGCGATCCGGACGTCGGCCCCCTCGTCGCCGCACGGCAGCGGGACCGGGTCCTCGGCTACCTGGAACTGGCCCGGGAGGAAGGCGCCGTGGCACGGGCCGGCGGAGGCGCCCCAGCCGACCCCGCCCTGGCCGACGGCTACTACGTCCAGCCGACCGTCCTCACCGGACTGGACAACCAGGCCCGGTGCGCCCGCGAGGAGATCTTCGGCCCCGTCGTCACGGTCATCGAGTTCGACGACGCGGCCGAGGCTCTGGAGATCGCCAACGACAGCCCGTACGGCCTCGCCTCGTACGTGTGGACCCGCGACATCGACAAGGCGATGCGTATGGCCGAGGGCATCCGGGCCGGCCAGGTCTACGTCAACGCCACCGGCGTCGGCACCGGTGTCGAGCTCCCCTTCGGGGGCTACAAGCACAGCGGCTGGGGCCGGGAGAAGGGTCTCGAAGGCCTGAACAGCTACCTGCAGACCAAGAACGTCTGCATCGGATTCGGGAACCGGTCATGAGATACCGCACGCTCGGAGAGCGCGGCCCGGCCGTCTCGGCGGTCGGCGTCGGCGGCAACAACTTCGGCGCCCGCCTCGACGAGGACGGCACGAAGGCCGTCGTCCACGCCGCCCTCGACGCCGGGATCACCCTGTTCGACACCGCCGACATGTACGGCGGGTCCGGCGAACGGGGCGGCTCCCGCGGCGACGGCGAACGGCTCCTCGGGGCCGCGCTCAAGGGCAGTCGCGACCACGTGGTGCTGGCCACCAAGTTCGGCATGGAGATGGGCCGGGACGCCGACCTGTACGGTCCGCGCGGATCGCGCGCCTACATCCGGTACGCGGTCGAGGCATCGCTGACCCGGCTCGGCACCGACCGGATCGACCTGTACCAGTACCACGAGCCGGACGGCGTCACGCCGTTGGAGGAGACGGTCGCCGCGCTCCAGGAACTGGTGGACGAGGGCAAGATCAGGTACATCGGCTGCTCCAACCTGCCGGCCAAGCACCTCACCGACGCCTTCGTCTCCACCCAGGCCCGCTACCACCTGCTCGACCGCGGCGTGGAGCAGGACCTGATCCCGGCCTGCCTGCGCCACGGCGTCGGTCTGCTGCCGTACTACCCGCTGGCCAACGGCCTGCTCAGCGGCAAGTACCGGCGCGGCGAGGAGCCCCCGCCCGGCAGCCGGCTGTCCTGGCGGCAGGGCTGGCTCACCGACGCGGCCCTGGACAGGGTCGAGGCGCTCACCACATACGGCGCCGAGCGCGGCCTGACCCTCCTCCAGGTCGCGGTCGGCGCACTGGCGGCCCTGCCCGCCGTCGGCTCCGTGATCTGCGGAGCCATGACCTCCGAGCAGGTCACCGCCAACGCGGCGGCGGCCGACTGGATACCGAGCCCGGCCGACCTGGCCGTGCTCGACGCGATCGTCACCCCCGGCGAACGCGTCGTCTGAAGCCCCCACCCCCTCTGAAAACCGCGAGAGACCAAGGCTGGACACCATGCGAGAGATCGTCACCTTCGACGCCTATGCGACCCTGATCAACTTCGAGCTCGGTCCCACGACCCTGAAGGTCCTGGAGGACCGGCTGGATCTGGACAACCTGGATGTCGACGAGTTCCTCGACGACTTCCGCGTCATGCGCTTCCAGGCCGTCCTGGAGGCGTACCGCCCGTACCACGAGGTCCTGCACTCCAGCCTGCGCAACGCGATGCGCCTGCACGGCCTGGAGTACCGCGAGTCCGACGGCGAGGCCCTGGTGGACGCCGTCCCCACTTTCGGCCCCTTCCCGGAGGTCCCGGAGGCCCTGCGGAAGCTGAAGACCAAGTACGAGATCGCCATCATCTCCAACTCCGATGACAACCTGATCGCGCGGAACGTCAAGAACATCGGCGTCGAGTTCGACTACGTCATCACCGCCCAGCAGGCCGGTGCCTACAAGCCGGACCGCCAGACCTTCAAGCACGCCTTCCGGACCATGGGCGTCGAAGCGTCACAGGTCATCCACGTCGCCCAGGGCTGGGAGTACGACCACATCCCGACCCGCGACCTCGGCCTGAAGCGCCGGGTGTGGATCAACCGCTACGGCCGCAAGGGCAGCGCCGACTACCAGCCGTACGACGAGCTGCCCGACCTGTCGGGCCTGCCGAAGCTCCTCGGCTGCTGACCCACGGCGCACCGGCGACACAGGACTGAGAAGGACAGAGGACGCACGCCATGAAGCAGATCCCCTACTGGCTGGACACAGCCCCCGCCCTGCCCGACCGTTCCGGCAAGGACCTGCCCGACGAGGCGGACGTGGTGGTGATCGGCGGCGGCCTCACCGGGCTGTCCACCGCCTACCACGCCGCCCGCAAGGGCGCCCGGACCGTCCTCGTCGAGAAGGACAAGGTCGGCTCGGGCGCCTCCGGGCGCAACGGCAGCATGTGCACCCAGGGCATCACCATCAGCCCTGCGGAAGCCCGCAAGCGCTATGGGCAGGAGCGGGCCCGTGAGCTCTACGACGCCTTTCGCGACGCGGTCGACCTCGTCGAGGAGCTCACCCGAACCGAGAACATCGACTGCGACTTCAACCGCTCCGGGCGGCTCGGCGCGGTCTGCAAGCCCGGCCACTTCGACGGCCTGCGGGCCAAGCAGCGCGACCTGGCCGACAACTTCGGCCACGAGACGATCGTCCTGAGCAAGAGCGAACTCCGGGCCGAGCTCGGCTCGGACTACTACCACGGCGCCCTGCTCGACCCGGACAGCGCGGGCCTGCACGTGGGCAAGTTCGTCGGCGGCCTGGCGGACGCCGCCGAGCGGGCCGGCGCCGACATCCACGAGCGCAACGCCGCCACCGGCCTCACCCGTCTACCCGGCGGCGGCTTCCTGGTGGAGACCATGCACGGCACCATCCGTGCCAAGCAGGTCATGGCGGCGACGGACGCCTACACCGACCAGTCGATGCCATGGTTCCGCAAGCGGCTGATCAACGTCGGCAGCTTCATCATCGTCACCGAACCCCTGGGGGAGGCACGCGCCAAGGAGCTCATCCCGAACGGCCGCCTGTTGGTCGCCCACAAGAACGTCGGCCACTATGTCCGCCTCACCCCGGACAACCGCCTCGCCTTCGGCGGCCGGGCCCGCTTCGCTCCCTCCAACCCGGCCTCCGACATCAAGAGCGGTGACATCCTCAAGCGGGAGATGACCGAGATCTTCCCGCAGCTGGCGGGGGTGCGCATCGATTACGTCTGGGGCGGCATGGTCGGCTTCTCCTGGGACCGCATCCCGCACGCGGGCGAGGTCAACGGCCTGTATTACTCCATGGGTTACTGCGGCCACGGCGTCCAGATGGCCACCTACATGGGCCGCGCGGTCGCCGAGATGATGGACGGCAAGCCCGAGGCCAATCCGATGCGCGGCCTCGGCTTCCCGAAGGTGCCCGTCCCCTTCTACAACGGCACCGCCTGGTTCCTGCCGTTCGGCGGAGCCTATTACAAGGCGAAGGATCGCCTGCTCTGAGCAGGTCCGACACCGGTGACACCGCGGGGGCCCTTCCGCGCAGCGTCGCGGAAGGCCCCCACCATGCCTCCCGAGAGAGGGCCCCAGCCCCATGACCGCCGTCACCCGCATTGAGCACGATCTGCTGGGTGATCGGAACGTTCCCGTCGATGCCTACTGGGGTGTTCACACCCTGCGGGCCACGGAGAACTTCCCGATCACCGGGA
>CBFGZZ010000416.1:0-7239 GCA_965653385.1 uncultured Streptomyces sp.
CTACACCTGGACGCTGCCGTTGCCGATTCAGCCCCGCGCTGGGCGGACGGTCTGCCGGCATGCCCGTCGGATCGGCTTCAGCAGGTCCCGGTCAACGGTGCTTCCGCGAAGGGGCCGGCCTGCCGCCCGTTCCGGGCCGAGCCCGGTGTGCCCCGACCCGGACAGTGACCCGAGGGCCGGGGCGGCGGGCGTGCCTCAAGCGGGCCGGAGATCACGGAGGTGATCCAGCCGACCTGGGTGATACCTGCTACCCGGCTGCTTCTCCGTCCGGGGGCGTTACGCGGGGTCGATACGGGAGACGGTGCCGCCCAGGTCGAGCACGTACAGCTCGCCATTGCCTGCCTGCGCGAACGAGACGACCTGGCCGCCGTCGACTCCGAGGTCGCTCACGCCGGTCACCTCGCCGTTCTCCATCTGCAGAGCGCGGATGGTGCCGTCGCAGTAGTCGCTGAACACGTACTGACCCTTGAGGTCCGGGATCGCCTCGCCTCGGTAGACGTATCCGCCGGTCACGGAGCAGCCCAGCCCGTTGCGGTCGTACTCGTGGATCGGCGGTACGTGGTTCGCGGGCTCCGTGCCGCCCCGGAAGGGATGGTTGCCCTCCATCTGGGACCAGCCGTAGTTCTCGCCGCCCTTGCTGGTTGCCGGGGCCCAGTCGATCTCCTCCCAGGCGCTCTGGCCGACGTCCCCGATCAGCAGGTCGCCCGTGCCCGCGTCGAAGGAGAACCGCCACGGGTTGCGCAGCCCGTACGCCCAGATCTCGTCCTTCGCGTTCGGGGCGTCCACGAACGGGTTGCCCGGCGGGATCGCGTACGGCTTGCCGCCGCTCGGGTCGATCCGCAGGAGCTTGCCGAGCAGTGTGTCGAGGTTCTGCCCGTTGCCGTGCGGGTCGCCGCCCGAGCCGCCGTCGCCGAGCGCGATGTAGAGGTAGCCGTCGGGGCCGAACGCGATGTCGCCGCCGTTGTGGTTCGAGTAGGGCTGTGGCTGGGTGAGGACGGTGCGCCGGGTGTCCGGCTGGATCTCGCCGTCCCGCACGGCGAACTCGTCCACGGTGCTGGTGCCTTCGAGGTTGGTGAACGAGATGTAGAAGTGCGCGAACTCCTTGTCGAACGCGACGCCCAGTAGGCCGCGTTCGCCGTCGGTGGTGGTCTCGTCCGAGATGTCGAGGACAGGCTCGCTGAGCCCTTGATCGTCCAAGGCCCTTACTGTGCCCGCACGTTCGGCTATCCAGACCGTGCCACCGGGACCGGCGGTGCCGGCGGACGGATTCTGGGCCGTGGCCACCTTCTTGAGCACGACCTTCGCTGCCTGACGGGAGGCGGCGGGCTCGTCGGCAGACGCCGTGGTCAAGGCGAGGGAAGCGACGAGGCAGAGGGTGCCGATGATCGCAGAGCTTCTGGTGCGAACTTTCACCGTGATCCTCCTAGAGGCGGCGAACGGGGGAGACCACCCGGCTGCCAGGGGCAGAGCTAGGTGGGTGTCGTCCACGCCGGTACGCAACCTGGGGGGTGGGGGGATGGTGCGCTGCTGGCTACAGGTGAGGTTACCGGGACAGGGGTTGTTGAATTAGGCCAACATTCCATCCCCTCCAGGTCCTGTCGTTCGGATCAGGCTGGCTGTGAGGTGCGGCGCCCGGGTGCTGCGTCTGCTGGTCGACGGCCGCACCGTGGACATGGCCACGCTCGCCCAGACGGCTGGCCCCTGCCCTGGCCGCCCATCTGTCCTTGTGGGTGTCGGTGAAGGTCGGCTACTGTGCCGCAGCCGTTGGGACCGAGGCCGTGAACGCCGGTGTCCTCACTGAGGACGAGGCCCTGGCCGGGCACAGCCTCGGCCCTGTGTACGCGCGCTGGCAGATCCGCCGCAACCGTGAGCAGCTCGGACGCGGCCGGCTGGACCTGGTCCCGCTGCACAACCCCGAGCGGGCCCCACCTCAGCGTCCGCTCCGCCCTGCACCGCGCCATCCGGGACGCCTTCGTGGTCCTGGAGGCGCCCAGAACCAGTCGAGCTTCCCGGCACCGTGCAGCTCGATCAGCAGCACCTAGCAGGCGGTCCCACGCACCGGCCTCGTGCCAGTCCCGCAGCCGGCGCCAGCACGTCATCCCGGACCCGAAGCCGAGCTCCTGCGGCAGCCACTCCCACTGGATCCCGGTGTGCAGCACGAACACGATGCCCTGCAGGCAACCACGGTCGTCCAGTGGCAGCCGGCCGGGATGGCGCGGACGACGCTGCCTGACCGGCAGCAACGGCTCGATCCGCCCCCACAGGTCATCCGGCACCATCCACGCAGCACCGTTCCCCTTCCCAATGACTCGTGCAACGAGCCAGCCAGGAAGGGGATATGGCTACGACCAGGCCTTCAATTAGGTGCTCAAACTCCCGCAGCTGACGGCCTGGAAAATTGGGTGCGGTCGGCTGAGCTGGGGTGATAGGTAAGCGATGTGACAGAGAGTCTTGAGTTTTCCACTCTGCTGCAACTGATCGACGAGCGGTCGGCCGCGTTCCGGAGTGCGGTTGCCGCCGCGCCCAGCCTTGACGCGCCGGTGCCGTCCTGCCCCGAGTGGACGTTGTTCGAGCTGGTGCAGCACCTGGGTACGGGCCAGCGCTGGTGGGCCGCGATCGTCGCCGCGGGCCCGGCCGAGGCTCCGCCGGCCAAGGAAGCCGCTCAGGTGCCGCGCGAGCTCGAGGCGCTGCTGGCCTGGTACGCCGAGTCGAACGAGCTGCTGCTGAGTGCGCTGCGCGAGGCTGGCCCGGAGCGCGAGTGCTGGGTGTGGTGGGGCGCCGGCGTGTCGCCGGCGAATGCCTGGGGCGTTGCCCGGCGCCGGGTGCACGAGGTCCTGGTGCACACCTACGACGCCCAGCTCGCCGCAGGCGCCGTGCAGCCGATGCCGGCGGACGTCGCGATCGACGGCGTGGCCGAGTTTCTCGACACCTGCAACTCCACCCCGGCGGGCTGGCCGCACGAGGCCGCCACCATCCACTACCACGCCACCGAGGGCCGCTCCTGGCTCCTCGTGTTGGACGGCACCGGCGCCTGGCCCGAACCCCTCATGGACGACGCCGCGCCCGCCTCCGCTTCGGCCACGGGCACGGCCGAGCAGCTGCTCCTCTTCGTCTGGGGCCGCCTCACGCTGAGCGACCTGAAGATCGAGGGCGACCAGCAGGTGTTCGAGCAGCTGATCGCCTGGGAGCCCGAGGAGTAGCCAGTCAACACCGCCAGCGGACGGCCAATACGGCCTCGTACTGCTCGGGCCCGAGCGCCTCCCGCCGCGCTGCGGACTCAGCCCGGAAGGGGCGGTATGCCCACGATCGCCGCGCAGAGCCGCGGGTCGGTGAAGGCCTTGGACCAGTCCTGACGGCATCAGCGGGCCCAGTGGCTGCTACCCCGCCGTCCAAGGGCCGTACTGCGGCGACCCTCTCCAGGGGCGACGGCCGAGCCCGGGGCAGGCGAGCCGGCGGATCGCGACGGGTAGTGTCGTCGCCCAGACCGAGCAGCGTGCGGACGGTCTCCTTCAGCCGGTGGGGCTGTGGGGTGGCCGGTCCCGAGGAGCCGTGCGATCTGGATCCCGGGGCCATGGTGGACTGCCTCCTTCGTCCGTCGCGGGCTGGCAGCCGGTGCAGACGCCGGTGAGCTCGACGGTGTGCTCGACGGCCGCGAAGCCGGTCTCGGCAGTGATGCGCTCGGCCCACTCCTCGATGACCTCGGAGTCCACCGGACGGCTGCGGCCGCAGCTGCGGCAGATCAGATAGTGGCGGTGCTCGTCACCGGTCCGCGGGCGGTACAACCGTTCGCCGACTTCGTCGCGTACGACGTCGACGCCGCCGGTCGCCTCCAGATCGCGTAGAGCGCGGTAGACGGTGGTCAGGCCGATCTGGGTGCCGTGGGCCGTCAGGAGGGCGTGCAAGTCCTGGGCGGACACGAACTCATGACAATGCATCAGCCCATTGAGGACGGCCGCGCGCTGGCGTGTGATCCGGCCGCTCACAGCAGATCACCCCTGGTTGTGTCGGCATCGAGGCGGGCGTACGGTGGAGGGTAGATGAAAATGAAAGCCATGTCCATGTGACTCTCGATCTGCGCCCCGACCGCCGCGGCGTGCGGTATAAGTGGAAACCATTTTCGATAAGGTTGGGAAGGGGGCAGGGTCATGGCTCGCACAGGGGCCGGCGGCCGAAGTCGTCCTTTCACGCTCGTCGTATGCACCGCCTGCCGTGAAAGGGCCGACGGCCATGTGGTCGAGGTGCTGCGGCGGGCGGTGCGTGATTGTCCGCACGGGGTCATGGTCGCCACCGGCTGCCTGGGCACGTTGTTGCACTGCCGCTCCGGTCGCGGCTTGTACGCCGCCGTTCAGCCGTGCGCGGAGGACCGTCGACCCTCCGGGGCCTTGGTGCGTCTCGGACCGCTCGTCCAAGAAGTGGACGCGGAGGCGGTCGGCGCGTGGCTTCGGGCGGGGATGCCGGACGAGGGCGCGCTGCCCGACCGGCTCCGTGCGGCACCCGCTCCACGGCATGTCGCCCACCTCAACTGAGGGTGTACGGCATGCGGAAGGGGCTGTTGAGCGAGGTGGTGGCTGGCAACACACCGGAGGCGCGCGGTGCCGTGGTGGACGCCCTGCTGTGTACGGCTCCGCGCGCGGTGGTTCCGGCCGTCTCCATCCAGGAGCGGGGGGCTTGATGGCTCTGCGGGGCGCGCCGAGAGGGGCGTACGCGTGGTCCTCGCGCTGCCCGAGGGTCTCTCGATGTCCTTACGCTGCTGGTCGAGTTGCGGCGGGCGCGGATCGCCAGCGGTTGTCCGGGGGCCCTATGATCCAGGGCCCGTCGTGGTAGGTGTCGATGCCGCCTCGTCATGGCGGATCTGGGGTGTGTGCACCGTGCTACGCGCCTGTGGGATGGGGGCGGACGTGGTGAGTCTCTGACTCCCGCCGGGGGGCGCGATGCGGCAGGTGGAGGCGGCAGGTGGCGGCAGGTGGCGGCCTGGCCCCCGCGCCGCATCCGCTCCGCGCTGGACGCGGCGCCTCACCGCCCCCGAGCCGTCGCAGGGGTGAGAGGGGTGGGCCGCAATCCCCGCCCCCTGCTCAGCGGCCCCGATGCCCCGTGATCGGGGGGTGGGGCAGCCCTGTGCGTACGTGTGGGCGGGCATGTCGACGGAACCGGTGGCCCTTGCTCGCTGTTCAGCAGTACGGCATGCCAAGGGCCGCCCAGCGAGAAGCCGGGCGGCCCTCAGGGTGTCGCAGTGTCTGGCGGTGGCTACTCCTGTGCGTGCCGAATGGCGTCCAGAACGATGTGTGCCACATGGTCGTCGGTCAGGCGGTAGAGCGTCTCTCGTGCCTCACGCCGGGCGGTGACGATGCGGGAGGTGCGCAGCACCCTCAAGTGCTGGGAGACCAAGGGCTGGCTGACGCCGAGGGCGGTCACCAGCTCGTGGACGTACTTCCCGCCGTCGGCCAACTCGCGCACGATGCCCAGTCGGACGGGCGACGCCAGTGCGCGTAGCAGGTCACTAGCGGCCTGCAAGGTCTGTAGCGGCTCATCCGCCGGGGGAGGGGAAGTCGTTGACATATGCGGACATTAGCATATGGCAATGATTTCCAGTGTGGTGGTTGGCCACTTCGGGGTGCGAGGTGTCAGTGGTCGTCCCAGTGTCCCTCGTGGGCCGCGTGGCGGTGACCGTCGTGCACGTAGTCGGTGTGGTCGTCGTGCGGTACGGCGACGTGGCCGCAGCCCTCGCCGTGCTGGTGGTCGTGGCCGTCGTGCACGGCGTGCCCGGTTCCCGCGCACTCGTCGACGTGGTCGCCGTGGACCCGGTGGACGTGGCCGTCGTGCGCGTAGTCCGTGTGGTCCCCGTGCGGGAGGGCGACGTGGCCGCAGCCCTCGCCGTGGGCGTGCGCGTGGTCCTCGTGGGTGCGGTGCTCGGTTGCGGTGGCCATGAGTGCTCCTTGTGCGTGGTTGTGCGTCCGCGGCTTTCGCTGCGGTCAGTGCATGGCGACATTAACATATAGCGATTGCTGCATGTGTATGTGGTTCGCTGGTGGACTGCCGGTGAACTCCCGGTCACCACCGGTCGAGTTCGATGCGGGCGGGCGCCTGCGGCCACGCTCTGGGCTAAAAGGAGGGCTGACGACCATCCGCGTCAGCGAACTCGCCGCTCCTCCAGTCGTGCGGCCCGCAGGCGTCCGGCCGTGTAGCTCGGCAGGTGCGGTGTGTGGCCCACCAGGCGGGCGGAGTTGGCGACCACGGCGATGTTGCTCGTGTTGTGCAGCAGGGTGGCGAGGGCGGGGTTGATGGAGCCGCCTGCGCCCGCGATGGGGCCGGCGAGGTTCACGCCGATGGACAGGGTGTAGTTCTGGCGTACGACGCGCAGGGTGTGCCGGCTGAGTTCGACCACGGCGTCGACCTCGCGCAGGTCATGTCGGGCGAGGGCGAGGGCGAGGGCGAATGCGGGGGCGTCGTTGGTGCCGTCGCCGGCCATCGCGACCCTGTGTCCTTCGGCCTGGGGGGCGCGGATCAGCTGGATTTTGGCCTCGGGCAGGGCGTGGGCGTGGGCCTCGGTGATGCCGAGGGTGTCGGCCATGGCCTGGGCGGTCTCGGGCGCGTCGCCGGTCAGCGGCACGATGCGGGTCACGCCGAGGTCGGTCAGCTGGCGGATGGTGTCGGCTCCGCCGCGTACCGCGTCGGACAGGCCGAGCATGCCGATCCGCTGTACGGCACACAGGCCGACGTCATCCGCGTCCGGGGCCGCATCACTGTCGTGGGCGTACCGGATGAGGCGACGGCACCGGCACATCACCATGAACTGCCCGGCGGGGTACGGCCATGGCGATCGCCGACGGTGTCTGGCAGCAGGTCTTCACCTTCGACCACTACGGCGAACTGCTCGCCCTGGTCCGCAACTCGCTGATCGCCGGTGCCGCGCTGGGCCTGGTCGGCGGCCTGGTGGGAGTGTTCGTGATCATGCGGGGCCTGCCGTTCGCGGTGCACGGGATCAGCGAGTTGTCGTTCGCGGGTGCCTCGGCCGCGTTGCTCCTGGGGGTGAACATCGTGGCGGGCTCGATCGTCGGCTCGATGCTCGCGGCCGGGGCGATCGGGCTGCTCGGTTCACGTGTCCGGGACCGCAAGCCGGTGATCGGCACGCTCATGCCGTTCGGCCTCGGCCTCGGCGTGCTGTTCCTCGCCCTGTACGAGGGAGCGATGTGGCGGCCGCTCGCCTTCGCCAGCGCCGACCCGGAGGTGGCCGAGGCGCGG
>CBFGZZ010000417.1:0-7217 GCA_965653385.1 uncultured Streptomyces sp.
CTCCGCCGCCGGTGTCGTGCGGGGACGGCCGGCGCGCGAACTCCTCGTGAAATTCGACGGATCCACGTCACTTCTCTCCCTCAAAGTGCCCTGCGAGCCCGACCCGGCGTAGCACCATGGGCACATGACGGAGATCGACACCTCGGTACCGCACTCGGCCCGCATCTGGAACTACTGGCTGGGCGGCAAGGACAACTACCCCGTGGACGAGGCGGCCGGCGACGCCTACACCGCCGTCTTCCCCGGCATCGTCACCATCGCCCGCAGCAGCCGTGACTTCCTCGGCCGCAGCATCCGGTACCTGGTCACGGAGGCGGGCGTCCGCCAGTTCCTCGACGTCGGCACGGGCCTGCCCACGGTCGACAACACCCACGAGGTCGCCCAGCGCCTCGCCCCCGAGTCGAAGATCGTCTACGTCGACAACGACCCGCTGGTCCTGGCCCATGCCCGCGCCCTGCTCACCTCGACGCCGGAGGGTGTGACGGCGTACGAGGACCTGAGCCTGTTCGAGCCGGAGAAGATCCTGGAGGCGGCCTCCCGGACCCTCGACCTCTCCCGGCCCACGGCCCTGATCCTCAGCGGCATCCTCGGTCATGTCGCCGACTACGACCAGGCCCGCGACATCGTGCGCCGCCTCCTGGCCGGTCTGCCCTCCGGCAGCTACCTCTCCCTCAACGAGGGCTCCCGGGGCACCGACCCGGCCTACGAGCAGGCCCAGGACGCCTACAACGAGACCGGCGCGGTCCCGTACTTCCTGCGGCCCGTCGACCAGATCGCCGCCTACTTCGACGGACTGGACCTGGTGGAACCCGGTCTCGTCTCCGTTCCGCTGTGGCACCCCGAGCCGGGCGACGAGGAGCCCCAACCGATCGGCCAGCACGGCGCCCTGGGCCGCAAGCCCTGACGCCCGCCCCGCCGTCCCCGTACGCAGAAGCCCCCGCGAGTCACGTCCTCGCGGGGGCTTCCTTCATTCCGCCTGCCGTTCGTGAAGGGTGAGAAGACGATCACGAGGCAGGACGCCGGGGGCGCCGTTACGGCGCGAGCAGCAGGACGTCCGTACGGGACTTGGCGGCCTCGTAACGCCGGGCCACGTCCTGCCAGTTGACGACGGCCCACATGGCGTCGATGAAGTCGACCTTCTGGTTCTTGTACTGGAGGTAGAAGGCGTGCTCCCAGGCGTCGAACACGAGGATCGGCGTGGCACCCTGCCCGACGTTGCCCTGGTGGTCGTAGACCTGCTCGACGATCAGCCGCCCGCTCAGCGGCTCGTAGGCCAGCACACCCCAGCCGGAGCCCTGCGTGGTCGCGGCGGCCTTGGTCAGCTGCGCCTTGAAGCCCGCGAACGACCCGAACGACTCGGCGATGGCGTCCGCCAGATCGCCCACACCGTCGGCCGCGAGCGGCTCGCCGCCCCCGTCACCGGTCATGTTCTGCCAGTAGATGCTGTGCAGGATGTGCCCGGACAGGTGGAAGGCCAGGTTCTTCTCCAGGCCGTTGACCGACCCCCACTGCTCCTTGTCCCGCGCCTCCGCCAGCTGCTCCAGCGTGTCGTTGGCGCCCTTGACGTAGGCCGCGTGGTGCTTGTCGTGGTGCAGTTCGATGATCTCGGGGCTGATCACCGGCGCCAGCGCGGAGTAGTCGTACGGCAGTTCCGGGAGTGTGTAGACGGGCATGAAGGGTCCCCTCAGAAGCTTTTATTGCAAGTAGCTTGCAACAACAAGCTAACAGCAAAAGGCCCCCATGTGGATCACATGGGGGCCCTTCTGCCGTGAAAGCGGCGTCAGCTCCGGGCGCGCGCCCGCTGCCACGCGTAGCCGGCGACCGCCAGGAACAGCGTCATCCCGCCCGTCGAGTACAGCTGCACCCGCGTGTCGGGTTCGCGCGCCATGAGGACGAAGATCGCGGCCATACCGGCCAGCGCCACCCAGGTCAGCACGGGGAACGCCCACATCCGCACCGCCAGCTTCTGTGGCGCCTCGCGCTCCAGACGACTGCGCAGCCGCAGCTGGGAGACGGCGATGAAGATCCACACGACGAGGATGACCGCGCCGATCATGTTCAGCAGCCAGGGGAAGACGTCGTCCGGCCGCCAGTAGGACAGGACGACGCACACGAAGCCGAAGACGGACGAGGCGAGGACCGCGACGCGCGGGACGCCGCCCGACACCCGGCCCAGCGTCTTCGGGCCCTGGCCGCGCTGGACGAGGGAGTAGGCGATGCGCGAGGAGCCGTAGATGTTGGCGTTCATGGCGCTCAGCAGGGCGACCAGGACCACCACGTTCATCAGCTGGCCGGCGCCGGGGATGCCGAGGTGGTCGAGGGTGGCGACGTACGGGCCCTTCTCGACGACCTCCTTGGAGTCCCACGGGACGAGGGTGACGACGACCGCCATCGAGCCGATGTAGAAGAGGGCGATCCGCCACATGGCCGTGCGGACCGCGCTCGCCACGCCGCTGACCGGGTTCTCCGACTCGGCGGCCGCGATGGTGACCGTCTCCATGCCGCCGTAGGCGAAGACGGACGCCAGCAGGCCGATGATCAGGCCCTCGGTGCCGTTCGGCAGGAAGCCGCCCGCGCCCGTGAGGTTCGCGGTGCCCGGGGCGTCCGTGCCCGGCAGGACGCCCGCGATGGCCAGCCCGCCCAGCACCAGGAACAGCCCGATCGCGCCGACCTTCAGCGCCGCGAACCAGAACTCGAACTCGCCGAAGTTCTTCACGGCCGCCAGGTTCGCGCCGCAGAAGACGACCATGAACAGGGCCACCCAGGCCCACTCGGGCGTGTGCGGCAGCCAGGTCGTGACGATCTTCGCGGCGCCGATGCCCTCCAGGCCGACGGCCGTGCAGAGCAGCACCCAGAACGACCAGCCGGCCGTGAAGCCCGCCCACGGGCCGATCGCCCGCTCGGCGTGCGCGGAGAAGGAGCCGGAGGAGGGATACGCGGCCGACATCTCGCCGAGCATCCGCATCACCAGCATCACGAGGAGACCGGAGATCACATAGGCGATGACGATCGAGGGGCCGGCGGCGGCGATTCCGGCGCCGGAGCCGACGAAGAGACCCGCGCCGATGACGCCGCCGAGGGCGATCATCGACAGGTGACGCTGCTTGAGGCCGTGGGACAGGGAGACGTCGTCCGCCTGCGGGGGCGCCTGAGCGGTGGAGTGGGGCATGGGCGCGGCTCGTCCAATGCGTGAGAGGGCAAAAAACGCCCACAGTCTGGGCAGTCTCACCGCTCAGAAGGAGAGGATGCCCACTATGCGGACACTCGGCGCACTGTAGGTGACGCGACGACTACGCGGCGGCGGCCGGCGCGGCGCCCGCGGCGGTCACCCGGCGCAGGCGGCGCGGCAGGCCGTCGTAGTTGTCGATGGCGTAGTGCTGGGTGATGCGGTTGTCGAGGACGACCGGCTGGTTCTCCCACCACCGGGGATGGGGGACTTCCTCGGTCCCACCCCCGATTGGGGAATCCCTACAGTCGGCCCCCGCCCCGGTCATGTGAGGTGAGCGTCCCTGCCTCAGTGACCGGCATCACCCCGTACCCGGTGTAACCGCCACTCTTTGTCCGGAGCCCACCAACCCCACGAACCGCCCTTTGTCGACCACTGACGGTGAGGGACCAAAACCCCCTGGGATAGCGTCACAAGGTCCCGTACCGCCCTCACCCTCGCGGAGTCCCCATGAGCACCGCCGCTGCCGCCCCCGCCCGCCCCGGACAGGTCCTCGCCGACCTGATCCCGGCCTCCCGACTCCGCGACATCGCGCTCGTCGTCGGCGGCGCCGCGCTCACCGGCCTCGCGGCCCAGATCTCCGTGCCCGTGCCGGGCTCCCCGGTGCCGGTGACCGGCCAGACCCTCGCGGTCCTGCTGGTCGGCACGGCCCTCGGCGCCGGCCGCGGCTTCCTCTCCCTCGCCCTGTACGCCCTGGCCGGCATCGCGGGCGTGCCGTGGTTCGCGGACGGCACCTCCGGCGCCGCCGCCCCCTCCTTCGGCTACATCCTCGGCATGATCCTCGCCTCCACCGTCGTCGGCGCCCTGGCCCGCCGCGGCGCCGACCGGACCGCGCTGCGCACCGCGGGCGCGATGCTGCTCGGCGAGGCGATCATCTACGCCGTCGGCGTCCCCTACCTGGCCCTCGCCACCGGCATGTCGGCGACCGCGGCCATCGCGGCCGGCCTCACCCCGTTCCTGATCGGCGACGCCCTGAAGGCGGCCCTGGCGATGGGTGCCCTGCCCACCACCTGGAAGCTGCTCAACCGCTGACGCCGTAGTTTGCGCGAAAGAGGTTCGCCGGGTCGTACCGCGGCTTGATCCCGGCGAGCCTCTTCCGCGTTCCGGTGTCGTACGGCCCGGCGCCCCGATCCCCCGCTCCGAAGGCGAAGTTGACGGTCCGCCCGAGCGTGACGGATGCGAGGAGCTCGAAGGCGGGGTCCAGGATCTCCCGGGCCCGTTCCCGATCCGCCACGGTCAACATCCGCACCAGGAACCTGCCTTCGCGATACGGCACCGAGTTCGCGGCGGGCCGGGCGAGCGCCCCGCCCAGATGACTGACCTGTACGACACACATGGCCCCGGCGGCCTCCGGCCCGGTCCGCCCGAGCGCGCCGGCAAGCGCGTCGAGGTCCCATGCGCCCAACACCGCGCTGTCCCCGTAGTAGGCGTGCGGGAAGTCGGGGTCGCAGTGGACGGTGTGGCTCTCGGAGTACGGCATCTCGCGCAGGGAGTCGGACAGCACGGCCCCGATCCGCCGCAACGGGGCGACGATCCGGTCACCGTCGGGACCGGTGTGGGCGACCCGCACCGAGACGACGTACACCACGCAGGTGCGGCGGCAGCGCCGGGATGTCCGGATACGGGACGGCGGCGAAGGACGACGTCAGCCCGTCGGGCACGGTCCGTGTCCACTCCTCGTACGCCCGCAGTACGACCGCCGGGTCGACGTCCCGCCCGTCGAAGGCGAGGGATCCGCCGTAGAGCGTGCGGACGGGGACGAGGCCGATCTCCATCTCCGTGACGACACCGAAGGCGTGCCCGGCACCGAGGAGGGCCCAGTACAGGTCGCCCTCGGACTCCGGCGTGACGTGGGGCGCTGCCGCCCGTCCGCGGTGACGACGTCCAGCGAGCGGACATGGTCGGCGGCGCACCCGAACTCCCGGGCCAGGATGCCGAGTCCACCGCCCAGCGTGTACGACACGGCGCCGACGGAGGTGGTCGGGCCGCTGGGCGAAGCCGGTCTGGAATCCGGCGAGTTCGTCGTCGTAGCCGGGGCGGCCGGGGTGGAGAAGGGGCAGTTCGGTGAGGTGTCGCGGGGAGGTCATGGCACGAAGAGTGGCCGGATAACCTGACAGCTGCCGTCGAGTTATCCGGCCGATCTCTTTCCGAGGAGTCCCCGCTCAGTCGGCGGGCCTCCTGGGCCGCCGCAGCTGGGACCACCACAGCCCGGCCGCGCCGACCGCGATCAGGGTGGCGCCGGCCGCGCCCAGCGGCAGGACGTCACGGCCGAGGCCGGTCTTGGGCAGTTCGTCGGCGCCCGGTGCGACCGGCTTGTTGTCGGTGCCGAGAAGCAGCGGGGTGGCCGGGGCGTCGGGCGACGGATTCGCCGTACCGAACGGCACCGGCCCCTGCTGCCAGTACGTCTTCTTGCCGTCTCCGCTCTGCACGGGGAGGCATATCCTGCCGGTCTTGCCCAGGTCGTACGTGGCCTCGACGGCGTACGACTTCGACTCACCGGCCGGGAGATTGTCGACGGCACAGGCGAAACCGCTGTTCGAGCCCTCCGGGAGGTTTCCTTTTGCGATAGCTGAACAGCCCTCGACATTCTTGACCGTGAGGCCGTCGAAACCGACGACCAAAAGCTGGATCTCTCCGCTGTCCTTGGTCCCTTCGTTCTTCACCGTGGCGGTGATGTCGGTCTCCCGCGAACCGTTGTCCACCGAGATCTTCTCGGGCAGCAGAGTCGTCAGTTTCACCCCTGCCGGCGCCTCGTCGATGACCTTTCCCCCCTTGCTGCTGGCAGGGCCCTGGTCGTCCGCACCGGCAGTGGCGGAAAGGATCAGCACTGCCGAGAAAGATGTCGCGACCAGCGATCCCGCGATGGCCGTCGTGCGACGAGAACTCATGTTCGTCCCCCTTGCCTGCGCCTGAATTCGCAGTACTTGAAGAGCTACCACAAGATTTCTCCGCACTATGCTGATACGGCTGGAAGTGTGACCGTTGTGTTTCAATGGCGGATGTCCGATGCGGCGTGGTGGGGGGTGCAGCGGATTGCCGGGAAACGTGGGAAACATGGGAAGTCCAGGGAATCCTGATCATGCGGATCGTGCGGGTGGTGGCGCGAGGAACGGCGGGGTTCCGGGTTCACTGGTGACGGGCCGTTATCGATTGGTCGAGAGTATTGGCCAGGGGGGAATGGGGCGCGTGTGGCGGGCGGTCGACGAAATTCTCGACCGACTGGTCGCCGTCAAGGAAATGCGCATCGATGGCCTCGACCCCGAGGACACGCGCACCCGCCGGGAGCGCACCCTGCGCGAGGCGCGGGCGACGGCGCGGATCGACCACCCCAACGTCGTCCGGGTCTACGACGTGGTGGACGAAGGCGAACGCCTCTGGATCGTCATGGAGTTGGTGGCGGGCCGCTCCCTGGAACGCATCATGGCGGAGGAGGGGCCGCTGGGCCCGTGCGAGACGGCCCGGATCGGCATCGGCCTGGTCGCGGCACTGCGCCAGGTACACGCCCGGGGTGTCCTCCACCGGGACATCAAGCCGGGCAACGTGCTGGTCGAGACGGAGGTGACGCGAGCGCGCGGGCGCGGGCGGGTGGTCCTGACGGACTTCGGCATCGCGGCGATCCAGGACGCGAAGGCCCTCACCATGGTCGGCATGCTGGTCGGCTCCCCCGACTACATGGCCCCCGAACGGATCTCCGGCCGCCCCCAGGGCCCACCGTCCGACATCTGGTCCCTGGGCGCCACCCTGAGCGCGGCCCTCGCCGGCCGCTCCCCCTTCTCCCGCGACACCACCCTGGCAACCCTGCACGCGGTCCTCTACGAGGACCCCGAACTCCCGCCCACAGCAGGCCCCTTGCACGCCGTCCTCACCACTCTCCTGCAGAAGGACCCCACCCACCGCCCCGGCCTCGACGCCCTGGAGAGGGCCCTGGAGCCGGTGGCGTTCCCGGTTCCCACGCCGACGATGCCGGTGGTGGGGGGAGGGGGGCCTGGGG
>CBFGZZ010000418.1:0-7194 GCA_965653385.1 uncultured Streptomyces sp.
CCCTCAGGGTGCCGGACGGCCTTCTTGACGGCCATCTCCACCTCGATGCGCGGCGTGCCTTCGGCTGCGGCGTGTTCGGTGACGGCGGCCTGGAAGGCGGCTGCGGCATCAACCCAGGCGCGCCGGGCGGCGTCGACGTCGGCCGTGTCGGGGGCGGTGTAGCGGGCGTGCGCCTGCTCGGCTGCCTGCTCCAGCTTCACGAGATCTTCGAAAGTGTGTGCCACGAGCGACGATCCTAAGCCGCCGTCGTCACATCCCCGCGCTCGACCTCCAGCAGCTCGGCAACCAGCTGCCGGTACTCCTCCCGCTGCTCGTCCGTCAGCCGCGCGTCTCGGTGCGCGAAAAGCGCACGGATCCGCGCGTTCAGCTCAGCCGCAGAGCGCGCGCGGCCGCGTGGCGGGGGAGACGTGGGCATGCCCCTGATCGTATCGGCGGGGTCGGACAGTGGGCTATGAGTTCAGCGGCGAACTGCCCCGGCAGTCGGCCGACTCCGGGACAATGGCGGGCATGGCCACCCGCACCTTTCCCCTCGCCGACATCCTGTCCGTCACCACGGGGCTGATGCTCACGCGACGCACCGAGAAACCCGGCGCCGCCCTGGACGAGATCTTCGAGTTCATGACCGGCGAGAAGCTGGACTGGTGGCAGGCCCCACGGGCCGCCGACGCCTGCACCGAGGCGTTCATCCAGCAGCACCCGTTCTTCGCCGAGCTCCAGCAGCCGCCTACCGGGCAGGGCCCTATCCACAAGGCCGCCCTCGCCTTCTGGCTGCTGGGTATTGAGCTGAAGCACGGCACCACGCTCGCCGTCGAACCGCTCACAGACTGGGTGAGCCAGGACTCGAAGCAGGAGCTCATCGACCGGGTGGAGATCGTCAACCTCTGAGCGGTCACCATCGAAGCCCCGCCGTCGTGCGGGGCTTCGGCATGTCACCCCTCGGCGGGCGGCTGGCGGTCAACGACGTAGAGGCCCATGCCCCGGACGGACTCGACGAGCCCCTCGTCCTTCAACACCCGGGTGGCCTTGCGGAGGGTGTCGCGGGCGACGTTGTACTTCTGTTCCATCTCGACGGTGGAGGGGATGCGGCGACCTGGGGGAATCGTGCCGTCCTCGATCTGCCGTCGGAGGTCTTCGGCGATCTGGCGGTACGGAGGTACGGGCCCCTCCCGGTCGATGATCATGCTTCGGAAGCTAGCCCGCCACCCCCGCCCCGCCATAGCTACCCCCGGGGGTGGTATGGGGTAGTAAGGTCCAATGGAGCAGTCAAGACCCCCGCGACCGCGCGAACGGCCCGGGGGCGTGGCCCACGCTGACAGGAGCGCGGCATGGACGAGGGTAGAGACACCACACCCGAGCAGGGAACCCGGCGCGCACCCATAGCCGCCGGCACCCGGTTGAGCCCTCTCCAGGAGGCCTACAGTGCCGCCGCCACCCACTCCCTCGGCTGCGACTGGTGCCGCGACATCGACCGAGCCCGCTGCGAGGTCGGCATCCAGCTGTGGCGGCGGTACGAGGAGATCGGCGACGCCGCGTACCGGCAATTACCCCGCACCTGACCTGCCTCACTGGTTGGCCTGGACCGGTCGGTAAAGCGCAGGCCACAGCCTCGGCGGAGGGTTACAAATTCACACGGGGCGTACACGACCCGCACGGAGGTGTGCGTGACAAGCGGTTTCGTTACCCGCCGTACAGGTACTAACTTCCCAGGTCAAGGCAGCGCGGTTCGGACAGGAGCCGCGCATCAGGTCGCTTACTCGCCGAGGAGGGTGGAGATCGGAACGCCGATGGCACGAGAGATCCTCAGCAGCATGTCGAGGGTCGGGTTCGCGTTGCCGGCCTCGATGTCCTGGTAGTGGCGGCGGTTCATCGGTACCGCTAGGACGACCTTCTCCTGAGTGAGGTTCTTGTCCTCGCGGGCGAGGCGGATGCATCTGCCGATGCGGCGCCGCTCGCGCTGAAGCCAGTCGTCGTCGCTGGCGGGCGGATCGTTTGGCACTCGACATACGCTGTGACCTGCGTGATCATGTGTCAGCGTGGTGACAGCGCGCTTTTAGTGATCTTGGATGGGGTGGCAGATCGTCGGCCCACCCGCGCAGAACTGCTGGAAGTCCGCCAATCGCGGACGCTGCACCCCCCACGTGCAGCCCTGCGGCGATCTGGCATATGCCGCAGGGCTACAGGTAGTGTGCAGGAATCGAACGTATGTTCACTCGAAAGGGTGAACCACCATCGGCCAGGGCGTTCCGTTGAGCAGCGAGGGAATCAGGGCTCACGCCCCCCACCTCAACCGCTGGCCGCAACAACGGGAGACGGAGATGGACCGCGAGCAGATCCTCAACCTCTACGAATGGGAGCCAGGGGTGTGCTTTCGGCACCCCGGCCACGGCGAGGTCATGACGGCTCACGTTGGAACGCTTCGGCCCGCTGCTGGCGGCATTCAGGACGTGCGCGCCTGCCGGGAGTGCGTCGTCGAGCTGGAGGGGGAGCGAGTTGAAGCGGCTCGGCGGCTCGGCAAGGAGTATGCCCCTGGGGGCTTGAAAGGTGACGAGTAGCCGCAGTTCAGGCCCTTACGTGAGGCCTTCACCTGGGGAGAATCTGGGGAGCGGACGGAAGCGATGGAGCGTGTGGGGAGATCCATGATGAACGACTGTGTATCACTACGCTCGCCTGTGCTCGGCTAAGAACGTCAAAGTCACGCAGGTCAGAGGTTATTCAGGGCCTCGCGAAGGAATCACCGCAGGAGCGCGCCGAGTTTGCAGACATACGGAGAACATCTGGCTGCGGACCAAGCGGTACAACGCCGAGGGCAAGGTCGCCTCCGGCACCGGCGGCGTCTGCTACCTCTACTTCCCGGCGCGTCTTTCTGCTGGTCAGAGTCGTGCACTGCGATCCGTAGGAGTCCGCTAGGTACATAAGCAAGCCCCCTTCCGGGCCTTCGGGAGGGGGCTTGCTCTTGCTTGATCGTTTTCGCTGGGGAGAATCTGGGGAGATCCACTACGAGGGAGTCTCGAACCAGTTCTGCATCGCCGAACGGCCCCGGCCGTCCGCCTCGGGCATCATGTGCGCGTAGATCCGGAGTGTGATCGACGGATCCGCGTGGCCCAGCCACTTCGAGACTGCCACGATCGGCTCCCGCGCGTCCAGCTGCACCGACGCGAACGTGTGCCGCAGCGCGTGGAAGCCGTTCTCCCGGCTCTCGTCATAGGTGAGCACCGTGCGGAACTTGCCCGGCCGATTCCGGATGGGCTGCTTCTCCTCAACCGGCGGCGGGATCACCCCGGCGGCAACGAGCGCCGGCTTCCACAAGCGGAAGTCGAACCCATCCCGGCGGATCGCGCCGCCCCGGGCCGCGGTCAGGATCAGTGCGTGCGTTTGCGGCATCCGCTCCTCGGCTTCCCGGTCCGTCTTCGGCGGCCGGGGATCCTTCCAGGGAAGTGTCACCTGCCGTGCAGGACGCTTCTCCAGCGCTTCCTCGATCCGCTTCAACAGGTACTGGGGGACGGGCACAACCCGGGTCTTATCGCCCTTCGGCAGCGCGAACGCCAGCTTCGCCCCCACCTTCTTGACCTGGCGGCGCACCAGGATCCGCTCACCCGCGAAGTCGATGTCGTCCACGGACAGGCCGAAGACTTCCCCTGACCTCAGGCCGGCGCCAACGCCCAGGTCGACGCACAGCCGGAACCGGTCGTCCATCGCCGCTTGCACGGCGAGCACTCGCTCCTTGGACCAGGCGCGCGCCTTCGCTGGCGGCCGGGTGGGCACCCGCAGCGTTGTCTGCCGTCGGCAAGGGTTGCGGGTGAGGCGCTCGTCATCGATGGCGGCCTGGAAGATGGCCGAGAGGTAGCGCCAGCACTCGTTGCCTGTTCCAGGCCCGGCCGTGGCCTTCAGTGTCTTCAGCCACTCACCTAGCTGCTTGGTCTTGATGGCGTTGAGCTGGTAGCCGCCGAGGTGGGGGATGATGTGCGTCCAGACGCGCCCCTTCACCGTGTTCTCGGTGCTGGGGTTGTCGTAGTCGCGGCGCGGCCACCATTCCTGCTCGATGTAGTCCCGCAGCAGCATCTGGCCGCGGCGTGGGTCGACGAACTCGCCGGCCGTTGACTCGTGCTGGGCTTTGGCGAGCCAGGCGTTGGCGCCTTCAGGGCCGTGTAGCTTCTCGAAAGACCGGTCCTTCACCCCGGGGATGCCGGCGACCCGGTACCGCTTGCCCTGCCCCCAGCGCTTCGTCTTGCGTTTCTCGCCGGTGGTGGGGTCCGGCTTCTTCGTCATCCACCGGTCTTCGACATAGCCGGGCATGCAGCCCCCTTGCGCTTACTGCCCCTCAGGCTGCTGATGCCTCAGGTGAGTCCATCGTGATGATCTCACCCTGCCACAGCTGAAACCACTGTCCGCCGGCCAGGAAGCGCTCGGTCGCGGGGTTCATGACGCTGACGAACTGGGCTGCAGTGGCGGCGCTGTAGATGTGGACCTGTACGAGGCCGCAGGACTCGCGGACCTCGACGCACTTGCGGATGTCTATCCGGTCGTCGGGCAGGTAGGTGACGGTGAGCGGGCTGTCGGGGGAGTTGGTGCTGATGATGCGGCCTCGCCAGATCTGGAACCAGGTGCAGTTCGCGAGGAACCGCTCCAGCGCGGAGTTCAGGGCGCTGGTGAACTGGTGGACGTCGGCACTCTCCTGGACTTTCACGGTTATCCGTCCGCGGGATTCCGTGATCTCAACGAGCTTGCCGAGCCTCAGGTGTGGCGTGGCTTCGTACACAACGCGCAGCATGGGGCGCCCTCCCGTTGGTGCTGTGCGCCGGGCGTTGTGTGCCGGTAGCGCACGGTTGTGGAAGGGTACGCCGCGTGAGCAGAGTGCGACAATCCGTTCACTGGAATGTCTACAAGGGGACTTTTTCGGTCAGTTGCCTGTGGTGGTGAGCGACCTGCGCTACTCGCTCTCGCGGCGCGCGCGCTCGTCCGCTTCGATCATCGCCCGCCAGCGGTGCAGCTCAGACTCGGACATGCCGGCCAAGTGGCCGACGATGATGCGGACTTCGTCGTTGTAGCCCGCCAGCTCGGTGGCCTCGTATTCGAGCCACTGCTCGGCGGCGGCGGCCTTGACGCGGCGCTCGCTCACTTGCAGGGCGGCGGCCAGGGCTCGCATCTGGGCGACGCTGGGGGCACTGGTCGGGGGGTTCCCGACCAGCCGCTGTAGGTAGGGCTTGGACAGCTTGGTGCCGGTCTCGATGTCGACGGCGCGGGCGGACATCTTGGCGTAGGAGAGGCCGCGGTCGTTGGCGTCCTGGATGAGCTTGGAGAGCGCACCTGCGGGCGGGTTGGGCTGGGCCGCGCCTTGGTCAGGGGCGGTGGCCGCTGCCGTCATGTCCTCTTCCTCTCGGGTCACTTCAGATACCGGCTGTCTCTGTAGGCGGTGGGGGGCGTCGAGAAAATACCAGCTCAGTCCGTACAACCATCTGAGATCCGAGACAGTTCGTCTACAGATGAATGCTATCGAGCCAAGAACTTTGCCGATAGTCGGCTACGAGTCGTCTCGGATCTGTAGACGATTCGGCTCGGCTGTGGTTACCTATGTCAGGCAAACAGTTCCGCACCACTCGGGGGAATCGTGAGCCGACGTTGGACCCTGCGCAGCATCCCGTTCCTCAGGCACTGCATGCTCAACCCCGGCCGATGCGAATCGTTCTCGGTCCGCTCCCTCGCCGAGGCGTCGGGTGTCAGTGCCGGAGTCATAGACAAACTCCTCGCCGGGAGGCAGCGCACCGCTGACGTCGACGACGCGATTGCCCTCACGGAGGCCCTCGGTGTGTCCATCAATCCTCTTTTCGCGCCCCCAGCGTCTCCGGATCTGAAACGAACGTCTCCGTCTCGCACCCCCACAGACAAGGAATAGACCACATGCCGAACAAGCCCAAGACCCCACCGAAGGGCTGGCTCTGGAGCGACGACGCTGCCGACTACATCGGCGTCAGCGTCACCACGCTCTACCGCTGGCGCCGGGACGGCATCGGGCCGGCAAGCACCCGTCACGGCCTCCGTGCCTACCGCTACAAGATCACCGACCTCGACGACTGGCTGAACGGCGACCGCACCAACGACGCCGAGCCGGCCCGCGTCGCCGCTTGACGGCAAAGCCCCCACCGCCGGGCTCTGACACACCGGCAGCAGGGGCGCCGCGGCCAAGGCCGCGCGATCCACACCCCACGAACTCACGAAACGAAAGGTGCTTCACGTGCCTGAAGAGTACTTCTACCGGAAGACCTCGGTCGAGGTGATGTTCCCGGTCTCGGGTGCATCCGATCTGACTGACCCGATTACGCGCCGCACGCTGTCTCCCCGCAGCGTCCTACTGGAGTTGTTCCGCAAGGAGACGCCCGACGAGGGCGAGCGCGAGTGGGCGCACGTCGCGGTGTACGGGCCGCGCCGCGTCAAGTCCGGCGAGCTTGGCAAGGAGATCAGCTCCTTCCACTGGGAGGCCGCCGTCATCGAGGGCCACTCCAGTAGGCCCAGCACGGTGCGTCCGGCGTGGCTGACGGAGGCGCTTGCCGCGCATCTGCCGGACGGCTGGGACCCGCGCCTGTTGGAGCTGCCGACGGGCGGTGCCCGATGAGCACCCCGACCCCTTCCCCGCTGACCGAGCAGCTGGACTCCTCCGTCACTGAGATCCACGTCCTGCCGGGGTTCGGTAACCGCCTGCAGGTGGTGTTCCACTCCAACGACGGCATGCCGGAGCCGCCGACGGGTGCGGTTGCTTCGGTGACGATCCACGGCGACGGCCGCATCTCCTACGAGCCCATCCCCGCCGAGGGGGTGGAGTCGTGAACCACTACCCGGAGATCGCCGCCCGCTTCGCCCGCGAGACGTCCGCCCACCGCATGACGGTGCTGTTTGACGTCGGCCTGTACCGGCACCTGCGGTTCGCGGCCCCGGACGGGAGCGGCTACCGCTTCGATCTTCACACGTCGCCGAATCGGCTGATGGTTGTCGGCGAGGTCGGCACCTACGTCTTCTCCGTCTTCCCGACGGAGGACATGTTCCAGCTGCTGCGGGAGTCGTCGATCGGCGACCAGCCGAACTTCGGCTACTGGCACGAGAAGCTCAAGGCCTGGAACGAGCCCGCTATCCAGTTCTCCACCGAGCGGTTCGACGAGCACGTGACCAAGGAGCTGGCGCAGGCCGAGGAGCACTTCCCCGGCG
>CBFGZZ010000419.1:0-7184 GCA_965653385.1 uncultured Streptomyces sp.
GGTGGACAGCCCGAGGCTGTCGACGACCCGCCCACCCGTCTCAGGACCCCGTGTATGCCTCGGTCTCGGGCACGCGGTCGAAGTGGTAGACGGTGTTGTTGCTGGCGTCCGGGTAGGCGGTGATCGTCCACTCGAAGCCGGCGATCTCGTCCTGCTTGTGGGACACATCGCTGCGTTCGGTGATCTCCCCCTCCGGCACGTAGAAGCCGCGCTGGAAGTTGTCGCCGTCCAGGACGACGAACCAGAACGCCCTGCGGTCGGGAACCGGGGAGGCGGTCTCCGCGAACGTCGTCAGTCCCGACGTCGGCGTCAGGTCTGCGGTGTCGACCCGGTACTGCAGCGACGACACGATGACTCGGCCCGTCTCCCACACCGTCAACCCGAACGTCCGCAGGCTGGAGGTGATTGTGGTGCGGATCGGCGACGTCAGCCCCCACGGAGTGAACGACTGGGAGTCCTCATCGAACCCCTGCGTCAGACCGTCTTCGCTGATCGCCCCCAGCGGCAGCCACGGCGACAGCGGCTGCACCGCCGGATCCCCAGGGGACGACGTGCCCAGCGGAGCAGTCCATCCCCCTCCGTTCGCTCCGACCTCCAGGAGGTCTGCGGCGCGGGTGATGTTGACCATGATGTCTCCAGACATGCGAAAGCCCGCGCACGGGCGGGAACTTGAGGGGTCCGGCGCGGGCCCAGAAGTCGGTCAGGAGACCGGATGACAGAAGATCTCGTAGGTACCGCCGACACGACGAAGGGCGGTGTTCTCGTAAGGCCGCTCAGCGGGAAGCGAGATGGCACCCGCCTTCCCGATAACCAGCGTGTCGGTCTTCGAACCGCGAAGCTCGAGTTCGACCCAGCCAAGCACCTCGCCGGCCAGGTCGATCGCGTCTGCCCGGGTGGCGGCGTACACGTCGATGTCCACCAGCATCCGGGCTAGGCGACCAGCCGCGATGTCGCCACCCGGGACTTGCCTGATCTGGATGGTCGGCAGCTCGTTGAGCAAGTTGTTGTCGAGCTCGTCGCGGGCCACGGCCGCCGGCCAGCGTGCCTGCGCGCGAGGAATCAGCTCGCCCTCGATGTCGACGATGACGGCCACTAGTTCCGCCCGCCGATCTGAGCCGCCCGCAGCAGCACGTGATGCGCCGGAACCTTCTCAGTCCCGTACTCGACCCAGCGGGCGTAGTAGGCGGTGTTGCGCACGTAGCCGACCGCGCGGTCACGGCGACGGCCGCCCCGGTTCGTACTGTCGGCCTCCCAGGACCGCTGGTAGTGGCCAGGGTTCGGACTGGACTCGCCGATCGGAGAGATCGACTCGGCGACGCTCTTGATGACTTCGGCGCGGCGGAGCATCTCCGCCTGCATGCCGGGCATCCGCAGCATCTGCCCGACGCCCTTCCGATTCATCTTGAACCGTGCAGCCACAAGCCACCTCCCAGTAAGTCAGCCGGTGACACGGTCGGCGGCGAACTGGACCGGACCGTGGGTGCCGGTGAACGGCGAGCGCCCCCAGTCGCCGGGCATGCCCGTGATGTCGCACTTCACGCCGCGAACCATTGCCTGGTCCGTGGTGCGCAGGGGAAGCCTCGCATGGTTGGGCTGGCCGGGCGGCACGTAGATGGTCCAGCCGACGATGACGGTGTCCCGCTCCTGCTGCTGCTCCCCGCCCACCTGAGGCGTCTCAGCGCGAGGCGCCACAGCGCAGCCCTTCAGATCAAACGACTCGTCCGGGCCCGGCAGCGGCTGACCGCGCGGACCGCGCCCCGGTGACGTGCCAGTGCGAACGATCCGCACCGTCTCCCCGAACGGGTACGGCATCAGCCATACCCCCAGCCCGGCTCGAACTCGTCCGCAAACCCGGCATCATCGATCGGCCACGTCGGCGACGGATCCGCCGTAGACGGCGTCGGGTCCACAGTGAACGCACCACCCCGGCCGGCCAGCGACTTGAGGGCAGCCTTGTCGTTCTTCGTCAGATATAGGCCCCCACTGCCTTGCGGGCGCTGCACCGACATGGGGCCGATCGTCTCGTAGGACACCTGCTGCGGGTTCACGTAGGCGCGTCCCGCAACCGACAGCACCACCGCCTCCGCGCCCTCCGGCAGCGGCTTCACCACGGTCTGACAAAGCGACACCGCGGACGCGATCAGCAGATCGGCACGGTTGCCGTCGATCTCATCCAGCCCCAGATAGAGGCCCAGCTGCTCGACGGTCGGGGGGGTGAACGCCACGACACCTCCTACAGGCCCTCAACGGCTGCACACCAGGCAGCCAGATCGGCGGCCGGATCCAGTTCGACGCTGCGCGCCTTCGCACGCTTCGACGCCAGCCGGTACTCGGCCGCGGTGAGCAGCTTCCGCAGTACCGCCTCGTAGCCGGCCACGTCATTGCGGTCGACGAAGATGCCCGCCTCGCCCAGCGACTCGCACAAGCCCGGAGTGGGGTGCGCGACGACGGGGATGCCGCTCGCCAAGGCTTCACAGCCAGCCCGTCCCCACGACTCGTAGGAGGACGGCATCAGCAGCACCTTGGTGCGGGCATACACCGCCTCCCGCATGTCCTCACCCCGCACATGCTCGACGATTTCGACGTTCGGCAGGCTGGGAAGGATCTGCTCGCCGTAGGCGCCCTTCACAGCCAGGAACTGCTGGGCCGGCATCCGTTCGGCGAGGGCCTTCAGCACCTTGCCGCCCTTCTCCGGATTGCAGTTGATCAGCGTGATGGCCTTGCCAGGCTTCGTGCGGTACTCGTCGGCGACAACCGGGGGACGCACGATCAGCGATCGGTCGGGCCGAGTCGCCTTCGGGTACTCCGCGAAGAACAGCTCCGCCTCCCGGGCCATCCACTGCGAGTTGTACACCGCCAGCGATGTCCCACCAGCCGCGGCGTCCCGGAACGTTGGGCGATGCGTGTTGTGGCAGATCACAACCAGCTTCTTGCCGTAGCCGCGGGCCAACGAGGCCGTCGACGGCACCGTCTCCAGATGAGCCAGCAGGACGTCCGCCCTGCGCACAGCAGTCGGGAAGTCCAACCGGGACTCCAGCGGCACCACACGAATGCCCCGGTAGTCGTACTCCTTGCTGGCCTTCCCGTACCTGGACAGCCACACCGACACGTCGTGCCCACGCTCCACCAGCGGCCGGAGCATCGACACAAGCATGTGCTCGGCGCCCGCATTGTGCTCCGGCGGCATGGCGTGAACCCTGGCAACGATCTGAAGGGGCTTGGCTGCCCCGCCCGGCGCGGAAGCCGGGACAGCCCTCGCCATCAGGACCCCGAGGGGGTGCCGGTGAACTTCACGAACGCGTCCACGTCGCCAAGGACGAAGCCGTAGTAGGCCTCGGCGAGGATCAGCACCAGGTTCTCCTGGAACGCGGAGTGGACGCCGCCCTCCTCGTCGACGTAGGTCGCCTGGTCGGAGATCCTGACCGTGATGTCCATGCCCACGCCATATGCGGCCTGGCTCCAGTCGCCTCCGATCGCCCGCAGCCCCGTGTCCGTCGACGTCGACTGGCGGCGCTGCTTCCCCGACACGCTCCGCGAGTACGCCAGCGGCTCACCGATCAGCGTGCCCGCCGCCGCCATGTTCGTGCCCGGCGTCTGCGTGTCCACCAGGATCGGCCGGCCCGTCGTGTCCGTCGCCAGCAGCAGCGACGGCTTCAGCCGGTGGTCGGCGACTGTACCGGTGTAGTCCCAGTCGGAGTCGACGACCTCGGCCATGCCGTTGACGAAGTCCGCCCAGATACCACCCTGGGCCTGCGTCGCCGTGCCCAGCGCCACCGAGTTCGTGGTCGCCGCAAGGTACTCGGTGAACGGGCCGGCCGCGCCCTTCATCGTCTTGCCGTGGATCGTCGCGTGGTCGAAAGCCCGCGCGAACGCCGTCGGCAGGTCCTTCTGAAGCTGGTCGTACAGGCCGCCGGCGTTGGTCTTCGCGACCTCCATGGCGACCGGGATGAGGACGGCGACCTTCTTGGCCTGCATCTGCTTGACGTCGACGCCGCCGGTCGACAGCGGCTTCTTCGCCGCCTGACCGACCCAGTCCGCGACCGGTACGTCCATCGGGATCGGCACTGACGTGGTCGCGTCCAGGGCAAGCGGCGCCGGACGGGCCAGCTGCATCACGGCGCTGGCCTCGACGGACTTCTCGAAGATCGGCGCCGTGATCGTGCGCGGAAGGAGTGACGCATCCACGTTGGACAGCGTCAGGGGGGCGGTGACCGCCATGATGTCTCTTCTCCCGAAGCTACGTGAGCTTCGAACTCAGCCACCCCGCGAACTCATCGCGGGGGTTGGGGGCCTGCTTCTTGTTGGCACCGGACGCCTGAGTGCGGTCCGGTGCGGGACGCCGCGGGCCCTCCGGGGGCTGGGTCTTCGCCCAGTGCGGCTTGCGCTCCAACAGCGCCTGGAGATCCGCCTCAATGGCGTTCTCGTCGATGTCGCCCGAGTCGGCTTCGATGTACGCGGAGAGGTCGAGCGAAGTGATTGCGTCCTCCGGGTCGGTGAACGCCGCACGCTCTCCTTGCGGCGAAGCAGCCAGAGCCTGAACGCGCGCCTCGACGAGCCGCTTGCGTGTCGCGGCGATCTGCGCTTCCGCGGTCGCGAGCCGGTCGTTGAGGCGCTCCTGCTCGGACTTCTGCGCGTCCTCGATTTCCTTGGCCTTCTTCGCCAGTGGTTCGAGTTCCTTCAGGCGCTTGCGGAGATTCGCGGCTTCCGAGTTCGCCTTCCGGATCTTTGCCTCAGCCTGCTTCCGGTCGAACGGCTTCTCCTCGCCGCCGGCATCCGCCTCCTGGGCGACGTCCGCGGCTTCGGTGCTGTCGTTCTCCTCGGCTGCCGTCTCTTCGACGGCCTCCGCGGTGCCGGTGTCCTGCTGCTCGACGGTCTCAGTCTCTTCGGGCATGACGAATCGGCCCTCCAGGGGCTGTGGAAATGAGGAAGGCCGCCACCAGGGCGACCGTTGATCAGAAAGAACCCGGGAGCGGGTTCGAGTCGTGCTCAGCCAGCGCCCGCTGGAACAGGCGGAGTTGGCTGCCGGAGTGGCCGGCGGCGTACTCCTGGTACAGCCGCGCCCACTCCCGGGCCTGAGGCGAGGGCTCGAACGTCTGCCCCCTAAAGACCGGGATAGCGCCGCAGTGGCAGCCGTCGTGGGCTTGGAACCTCACCGTGTCCTGCTTGAAGACCGAACCCCTACTAGCTAGCAACTTGCAGAAGGCGCATGCGCCCAGCGCGGCGGAGCGCGCCCAAGCTGTCGCCTGCCGGTCCTGCCGCACGGCATCAATCACCGTGGCCCGGCCGGTATCAGCGACGAGCTTCTGCACAACCTGCTCGGCCTTCTTCTCGGCCTGCTCCAGCCGCGTATCAAGCGGCTCAAGCTGTGCAGGGGTGGCCACGTCCGGGTCGCGTTCCCACACGTCCTTCGTCGCCCACCGAAGACCCGCCTCCGTCTGGCCATTGGTCGGCGGATCCGCGATGGGAACGGTGAACGTCCCGGACACGCCAGCCGCGTCCCGCTGTGCGTCGTAGAACTCGGCGCCCAACGCCGCCGAAGCGCGTGCGTACTGGTCGACCACCGCCTGCACGGCGCCAATCCAGTCCGGCACCGACGTCCGAAGCCGAGACGGGATGATCAAGCGCCTCAGACCGCGAACGTCCCGTACAAGAAGCCGCGTTAGCCCAAGCTGGGCAGCCCGGTACCGGTCAGCGTCACGGCCTCCATCAGAGACCGTCGCCGCCACCCGACACCTCCTGGGCGTCAGGCAGACCAGACGTCGACTGATCGCCCAGTGAACCCAGACGATCCAGCAGAGACCTGCCGGCCGCGGCAGAACTCGCCCGACGTCGGTCAGCAGCGACCCGCTGCCGCTGAGCCTCCGTGAACCCGGCCATCTCCAACGTGACATCCGAGTCCGCAGGCAGTACGCCGGCCTGCACGAGCTTCACCGTGGCGTCCACCTGGGCCGCCACCGTCGGCGTCGCCGGGTTCCGCCACACCGTCTCAATGCGCCGCGACTTCTCCGGCGGCTCACCATCCCGCACCCACAGCGCCAGCCGCATCGCCTGCTGCCAGGCGGCACCGAACCGGCGGATCCTGCGCTCAGAGCGCTTCACCAGCTTCGCCTCAGTGGAGCGGATGGCGTCCGCAGAGGCCGGGTTGTCGGTGGTGTAACCGAGCATGTGCGGCGGAAGACCGAACTGCGACGACATGATCCGCGCATACAAGTCGATGATCTTCGTCATGCCAGTCGGGTCATGGGCCGCGAACTGGCCCACATCCGGGACGTTGCCGTCCTCATCCCGCTCCAACGCCAGCACCCGGCCGATGTACGTCTCCCACGCCGACTTCGCCGTACCGTCCGCGTCCTGAAACGCCGACTCCGACGCGCCGAGAATGTAGCGCTGCGGGGCGCCGAAGAACTCCGCCGCCACCTCCATGCCCATCAGGCGCCGGCAGGCCGCATCCGTGATGGACATGACCTCCGGCGTGATCTCCGACTTGCCGACCCGGTCCGCAGTCCGCTGCCGGTTCGCCATCCTGACGACCGGCACGACCCCGAGCTTGTGCTCGTCGCGGTCGACGACCTCCCAGCCGCCAGAAGCATTCGGTAGGCACATCACCGTCTGATCCGGCAGATACAAGACCAGCATCCGCTCCTCAGGACCCGACTCCACGAAGGTGTCCGCCGCGCACTCGCGGAGCGCCGCCGTACCCATCCGCAGACGGGCATCCCACATCAACGTCATATCCAGCGGCGACTCCGCAGAGATCAACGGAGGGCAATCCGGCGTGCCGCAGTCCCCGGAGCCGATCGCCAGGTACTCGCGGCCGTACACCAGGGCGTCCAGGTGCGCGAGGCTCGACTCGTCGAACAGGTCGTTAGCGTCGGCGATCTCCGTCAGGTCCGTCGAGTCAGCACCATCCGCCCACCGGAAGGCCTCCAAATCGAGGCGCTCCTCCAAGCTCTCGACACCTACCCGGGGCCAGCCGATCACCGTGTGCAAGCCCTTGAGCTGCGGCGGGATCGAGATGCCCAGGTCGCGCACCAGTTGCTCGCCGTTGAAATACGCGTCCCGCAGCAGGAGCGCCCACCGGTCACGCAGCATGTCCGCACGCAGCACGTTGATCAGCGCGAGCTCGTCATCCGACAGCGTCACCAGCGGCAGTTCAGGAATCGAGACGGTCACCGCAGCACCAC
>CBFGZZ010000420.1:0-7175 GCA_965653385.1 uncultured Streptomyces sp.
CCTGGAACGGCTCACCGTGAACCCGCCCCGCATCGTCGGCGGCGAGATCGCCGTAGAGCCCGCGGTCGAGGTGCATCGAGCACGAGAAGCCGGCGGAGGTGAACGCGACGCCCGAGTGCAGCGAGTAGAAGCTGTGGAACATGTCGCCCGCCCCGCAGCCGTGGCTGTGGGGTGGACAGGCAGCCGTCACACGGCCGTTCAGTCCTCGTCGCTGACGATCTCCGCGTCGATCACCGGGGTACCGGCGGGCACCTCGGACTCGGGGACGACCACGATCGTCGCCTCTTCCAGGTCCGCGTTCTTGAACCAAGCCATGGGGGTCTCCTGGCTGGTCAGGGCCGGGCGGGGTGCCCGGCTCCCCGCCCGCTCCCGGCCGTAGGGGCCGGGGGCGGACAGGCAGCCGTCACACCGCGCGGGCGGGGACCAGGCCGGGGCCGAACTGGCCCGGGGCCGGGCGCAGCAGGGCCTGCGGGAGGGCGTCGGCCTTGGCCTCGTTGCAGGGGTGGCAGGCCAGCACCAGCGCGGCCTGCGCCCACGTGTGGACCAGGGAGCGCGGGATCAGGTGATCAACCGTCGCGCCCTCCAGGCCGGGGCCGAACTCGGTCGCGCAGTAGAAGCAGCGCGCCCCGTCCCGCTCCGCGAGGCGCTGCTTGAGCAGGCGCCGGCGCTTCGAGCACGGTTTGCGGTCGGCGTTGGTGCTCACTTCTGCACCTCCGCCTGCTCGCTGCGGGCGCCGGCCTTCTTGTAGCGGTTCTCGAACTTCTGGGCGCGGGCCTGCTCCTCCGCCGTCAGCGGGGTTCCGGCCTCCAGCAGCGGCAGGTAGGTCTTGAGCTGCTTGTAGATGGTGCGCACCGAGCCGTCGGTGTGGTCCGAGATCGTGTCCACCGACACCCCGGCGATCCGCAGCAGCAGCACCGCACGCGCTCCCACCGGCAGCGACTCCAGCACCCGGCGGTGCGCCTCGGACAGGTCCTCCATCCGGGCCGGGGTGGGCGCGTCGTCCCCGCGCAGTCGGCGCAGCGCCCGCTGCGACAGCCGGTTGACCACCATCGGGGACATGTCCAGCAGTTCCGCCACCATCTCCGTGGTGCGCTCGTAGCAGATCAGCTCCACCACCACCGCGCGCATCTTCGGCTCCAGGCCGTCGAGCAGCTCGTTGCAGCGCGCGGTCAGCTCGTCCTGGCCGTCGACGTCGACCATCGGCGGGGCCACCGGGTCCATCTGCCGACCGACGACGTCCACCCAGTCCGTGGCCACCTCGTGGCGCGTGATCCCGGTCTTCCAGTGCGCGCCGATCGCGCCCTTGACCAGGAAGTGCAGCCGCACCCGCAGGTCGGCCGGCTCCGCGTCCCGCATGTCCCGCAGCCCGCTCTGGCCGCGCGCCACGCTCAGCCACACCTGCTGCACCAGGTCGTCGCGCCACTGCTCGACCTGGTGGAACTCCACGCCCTGGCCCAGCAGCCGGTTCGTCACCATCGAGCGCACCAGCCGCCCGTAGCGCAGGTAGAGCTCGTCCAGCCACGCCGACTGCTCCGGGCTCATCACCGGGTCCTCGTTCTTGCGCAGCTTCAGCCCGTCCGGCCCGTGGCCCGGCGCGGTCCGCACGTAGCGCGGACCCGTCCGCGGCTTGTACGAGCGGGTGGCAGCACGCGCCACCACATCCGAGCCCTCCGCCACCTGCGCGGCCACCGGCCGCTCAGCGACAATCGACATGTCGGTCCCTACTCCCACCTAGTCCGTGGATCGGTCCGACAGCGGTCGAGGCGCGTCAACGCCCCGACCACCGCCCAAAGCGGCCCAGGTGCTCGAACACCCGGTCCGCCGCCCGGCCGGTGCGTCAACACCGGCCGGGCACCTGCGTTTATGCAGGTCTTCGCTGCTCCGGCCCTGAAGCTCGACCGGCACGACCCATAGAACAGTACCGGTACTGTTTCGTCAACAGTACCGGTACTGTTAGCTATGCCGAACCGGATCAGTACCGGTACTGTGGAGCCGTGGCCGGAAGATCAGCACCGGCCCAAGGAAGGAGACAAGGCGTGGCCCGATATGAAGAAGTCGCCGCTGACCTGCGGACTCGCATCAGGGGCGGCGAGTATGAAGTGGGCGGCACCTTGCCGAGGTACGAAGACCTGACGGCCATGTACGGCGTCGGGCGCGGCGTCATCTCAGCGGCACTCGCGGTCCTGGAGCGCGAAGGACTAGTGAGGCCGATCAAGCGACGCGGGATCGTCGTCCTGGACTGGCGCATCGAGAGGCGCCGCATCGCCCGAGGCCAGCTGGTGACACGTAGCCCGCGCGCGGGCTACGTGTTCCCCGCAGCTTCCCGCCCGGACGAACGATGGGTAGTGCACGGCCGCCCGTTCCGCGAGCGCCTGCCCGCCCCTGCCCGTGTGGCAGAGCTGATGGGCATCGAGGCCGGCACAGAGACCCTGCGACGCCGTCGCGTGACCAGCCCGGCCGGGGAGCCCCCCTTCCAAGTGGTGGACACCTGGCTCAGCGAAGAAGCGATTCGCGACGCCCCGCAAATCGCCGAAGCATCTACCGGGCCGGGCGGTTATCTCGACCGCCTAGAAGAAGCCGGGCACGGTCCGATTTCATGGATGGAGTCCATCCGGACGCGAATGCCCAGCAGGGAAGAAGCGCAACTGCTGGAGATCTCCGAAGAAATGCCGGTACTCGAAACGGCAATTGTCGGAAAGTCGGCAAGGAACGGGGAAACGATAGAGGTAACAATTCGCGCAATCCCTGCGGATCGCGTGGAACTTGTTTCCGAGCTGCGGCGTGACAAAAGTGCCAGTTGGCCTACGGACCCTGTTTCACCGGCTCCCTAGCCATTTCTGTTAACCGCCGCCACACGACACGAAGGATTTACATATGTCCAAGACCACCCGGCAGATCGGTACCTGCACCCGGCCCGCAGCCACCCTGATCGAAGGCCGTGCACCGGTCGACGGCCTCGCCTACGGGCCCATCCGCACCGAGGTCTACGCGTGCGACGAGCACGCCCGCACCGCGCGCACCGAGTGGATCGAGCAGCCGCTGACCGCCTTTACCGCGCTCGCCGAACCGACCACCGGGCACGGCTGCGGCGAAGCGCTCGATCACGACTGACCTCTCCTCTGTCCACAGGCGGACAGAGGCAGGATGGGCCGCACAACGCAACAGGCCCCGCCAGACGGCGGGGCCCGAACGTCCCCCCGGGTTCGCGGCCCGGGCGGAGAAGCACTCGACTCCCTGCAAGGAGGTGCGCTCCCTTGAGCGTACGACGCACGACCCGCACAGCACCACATGGACAGGCTTTTGCCCTGGTCACGTCGGGGGTGACCAGGTGAGGAAGCGCGTAAGCAAGCCGCCGCGGTTCGTGGCGCTGGACAACGGCGCGGTGGACACGCTCCGGTCGATGACCGCCAAGGGGCTGCTGGCCACCCTGATCCGTGCCAAGGACGGCGACGACGTCACCGTGGAGGTCCTGTCCAAGACCCACGACGAAGGTCGCGAGACGCTCACCAAGGCCATGAGGGCCCTGGTCGATGACGCCTTCGTCGTGAAGTTCAAGATCCAGCGCGACAAGTCCGAGGTCGTGGAGCTGGAGGACGGCAAGACCGAGACCAAGCGCGGCGGGTCCTGGTACACGACGTTCACCGTCGACTCCATCCCGTTCACGCTGGACGACGTCGCCTCGATGCTGGAGGACATCCACAGCACCGGCAACGTGAAGGCCGTCCGTGTCGAGCCCGCGCACCTGGACCCGCGAAAGGAGCCGGCGCGACCGACCGCCGCGCGACCGACCACCGGAAAGCCGTCGGTCGGTGCGACCTGCGACGAAGCCAAGAAACCGCAGGCCGGACCGACCGACGGGAATCCGACCGTCGGTCGACCGACTGTCGGTCGCGCGGCGGCTAAAAAGATCAAGACTGGTGAGGAAGAAGACTCTCTCTCTGGCGCGCGTGACTCGGGTGACAGCCCGGAGGCGGGACGAGAGAGAGAGGCGGCTGCGCCGGAGGCGTCGGGGGCTGACGTGGTCGTCGACGCGTACGTCCGGGCGTTGGGCCGGCCGCTGGTGAACGGCTCCCGGCAGGAGCTGCGGGCGCAGGCTGCATCGCTGCTGGCGACCGGCGCGTACACGCTGGACTGGCTGTGTGAGCGGGCGGCGGAGATGCCCGCGAAGGGCTACCGGGACCTGGTCACGCACGCGCAGCACCCGAGTCACCAGCTGCCCGGACAGGCCGGGCCGGCCGATGCCGGGGCGGCTGGACCTGGTGGTGAGCGCCGGGCGACGCCGGAGCAGGTGGCGGCGTTGCGGGCGCGGCTGGCGGGGCGGGGGTCGGGGCTGTGAGCGACGACTTCACGCGGGTGCCGCCGCAGGACTTGGACGCGGAACAGGCCGTTCTCGGCTCGATGCTGCTGTCCAAGGACGCGATCCTGGAAGTGATCGAGATCCTGACCGGCGCGGACTTCTACCGCCCCGCGCACGCCACGGTGTTCGACACGGTGTGCTCGATGGCGGTCCGCGGCGAGCCGTGCGACCCGATCACGGTCGGAGGGCAGCTCGACAAGGACGGGAACCTGGCCCGGGTCGGCGGGTCGGCCTACCTGCACACGTTGGTGCAGGCCGTGCCGACTGCGGCGAACGCCGCGTGGTACGCCGAGCGGCTGCGGGGGCTGTCCCTGACGCGCGGCGTCATCGAGGCCGGCACCCGGGCGGTGCAGTCCGGTTACGCAGCCGACGGCGATCCGCAGGAGATCGCCGAGCGCGCCGTGGCCGACATGCAGGCGGCCCGGGACCGGGGCCTGGCCGCGCGGGATGAGCCGCTGCTGCACCTGGACGAGTTCCTGGCGCAGGCCGACGACGAGCCGGAGTGGGTGATCCCGGGCGTGCTGGCCCGCTGGGACCGGCTGATGATCACGGCCGGGGAAGGCGGCGGCAAGTCGCTGTTCCTGCGGCAGATGGCCATGCGGGCACTGTCCGGGCTGCACCCGTTCAAGCGCGCGAAGATCCGCCCGGTGCGGGTGATGATCGTGGACGTCGAGAACTCGAAGGACCAGGCGCGGCCGTGGATCCGCAGCATGCGCGCGGCGGCCGTCGAGGAGGGCGCCACCCCGCGCAGCGAGAACCTGGTGCTGGAGTTCCGGCCGGGCGGGCTGGACCTGACCAACCCGGCGGATCGCTCGTGGCTGGCCCGCCGGGTGGAGCAGGCGCGGCCGGACCTGATCACGATCGGCCCGCTGTACAAGCTCGCGCTGGGCAACCCCAACGAGGAAGAGACTGCCCGGGGCCTGATGTCCGCGCTGGAGATGCTGCGCACCGCCTCCGGGGGCGCGGCGATGCTCATCGAGGCGCACTCGCCGCACGCCGCGCCGGGCGTCAAGCGCCGGGACCTGCGCCCGATCGGATCCTCGCTGTGGCTGCGCTGGCCCGAGTTCGGCTTCGGCCTGTCCCCGGCCGCTGAGGTCGGCTCGGAGGAACTGCGGCTCGTGGACTGGGTACCGTGGCGCGGGTCGCGCTCGGAGCGGCCCTGGCCCGAGCAGTTCATGGCGGGCACGTCCTGGCCGTGGCAGGCGATCGACTACGCCGGGAACGCGCCGATCCCGGCGATCACGCTCACCGACGAACAGGCCGCCGCGCTCGGGTACGAGATCCCCGCGCCTGCCGGGGAGCCGGACCCGGAGCAGACAGAGGCTTTCTGAGCCGCTGTACGGCCATCTCCCGGGTTTTCGCCCCGCCCCTGGTCTCCTTGGGCGGGGCGTTGCCTGTTCGGCCGTCAGATGGCCGTACAGCGCTTCCGGTTGGCGACCGGTGCCGCGTCGGAGCCCCGCCCGGTTCCCGGCGCAGTGTCACGCTCGGCCCCTGCCCGCTTGTCACGCACCGCGCTGACCTGCGTGTTCGCCCCGTTCGGTTCGGGCGGGTGAGCGTGACAGTCGGTGCGTGACACTCGGCAAACCGCCCTGTGAGGTGTGAGGTTGGCCCTTGGTTTCGCCAGGTGGGCGCGGTGGCCTGTGAGTTGTGAGGCTGTGAGGTCCGGCCCGGTGACCGGCGGCTGATCGGCCCCGATCGGCGCTGATTGGCGGGCGCTGGCCGATCAGCGCCAATCACCGGCCGATGCCGGGACCGATGCTGACCTGCGCGGGCCAATCGATCCGATCAGCCGCCGCACCCCCCGGGATCCGGGCCGTACGGAGGGGTTTTGGCCCCGGGGCCGGGGCGAGTCGATCGGCCTGTCTGGCCCGTCGGCGCTGGCGGCGTCCTGTCGGCCGACGTGTCCGCACGGACTCGCCCACCAGGTCGTCCGGCGCGCTGCGGACAGGCCGGGCGGGCGGTCGACAGGTTCCGCCAGGCCGTCGACGGGCCGGGGTTCGTCATCGTCATCATCACCGCGCCGGGAATGCCTCGCGGCCGCGAAAGGCACGCGTACGTGTACGCGTGGTTGGCCGCCGCGCCGATCATCACGGCGCGGGGCCGGATGAAGGCCCCCGGGAGGGCCGGGCTCGCCGTGGCCGGGGCCGGTTCAATTCACGTTCACGATTCACGGCCGGGGTGCCTCGCGGGCGCGATACACGCGCGCCTCACGCGCGCGTCTGGCGTTCACTTCGATCTTCAACGCCGGACCGCCACCCGTGACCGCCACGGGACCGCCACCCGGGCGGTGGTGACCGCCACCCGCCGGGCCGGGGTGGCGGTGCGCGGGCGGTGACCCGGCGGTGCCGGGTGGCGGTCACCGTCCCCTTCCGCTCGCGCGCGGCTGCCCGGCCGCGCCCGCCCGCCTCCGTCCGTCCGCGCGGCTGCGCCGGCGCCGGGGCGCGGGTGCGTCCGTGCGTCTGCCCGCCCGCCCGTCCGCGCGTCCGCGTTCGTACGTACGGGGGCCGCCCGGCGGTCCGGGCCGGGTCCGGCCGGGGCGATCCGGGAGGGGACTCCTGGGGGCCGGTTTCGCCGTGGCGGGGGGTCGCGCGCGAAAAGCGTGCACACGTGCACGTGCACACGCGTGCACGCGAGGGGCTGCCGCCTCCTCGCCCGGCGGTGCGCTCGTACCCGATCCGCGCGCGGCCCCGCGCCGGGACCGGCGCAGCCGCGCGGCCGTCCGGGGGCGGGTGTCCGCCCGCCCGCTCGCCCGTCTGTCCGGCCGCGCCCGTCCGTGTCCGTACGGGAGGGGCCGGACGGGGCGCATCGGCGGTCGGCC
>CBFGZZ010000421.1:0-7154 GCA_965653385.1 uncultured Streptomyces sp.
CGTGGGCCCGGGCGGCGCGGCGCTCCCTGGATGGGGGGAGCCGCTTCGGGGCACGGCCGGTCTCGCTGACCGGGCTCCGCGGGGGATCGGAACCCGGTGGTTGACGGCGCGTCACTTCTCGACGCAGTACTCCTTGACCGGCCATCCGACGTGCCGCTTCTCGGTGGACACGTAGCCGAGGAGCTTGTCGCCCTGCTTCAGCTCGGTGACGTTGAGCACCGAGGCGCCGGGGCCCAGCACCCGGACGTGCCAGTCGTCCTGGACGGTGAGGCTGACCTCGGTGCCGTCCTCGGCGACCGCCTTGATGGTCAGCAGGGGGCGGGACTCCAGCTTGATCCGGCCCACCACGACGCGGCGGGTGCGGCCGTCGGCGCCCACGGCCAGGATCGGCGAGCCGGCCTTCAGCTCGCTGAGGTAGTTGGTCCGGTTGTCCAGGCCCAGGGTGTAGGAGTGCAGGGCACCGGCGTTGACGCGGAACGGGCGGGTCGGCATGTAGGGCAGCGGGTGCGTCTCGCTGACGCACAGGACGAAGCCGTGGGCGTACGAGCCGACCAGGATGCCCTCGTCCTCCGCGAAGTGGGTCGAGGTGTCGACGCAGACCCGGTCGCCGAGACCGTTGTGCTCGATGGACTCCACCGTGAGCGTGGTGAGGTCCAGGTCCGGGGTCTGCACGCGCAGCAGCTCGGCGAAGCCGAAGACCTCGTTGGCGTCCTGCGGCGCGAACATGACGCCCTCGGAGCCCTTCTCCAGCACATCGAGGATGATGCCGGCCTCTTCGAGGTCGTTCGCCTGGCAGATGAGCTGGCCGGGCGTCTTGTCCGCGGCGGCGATCACGATCTCCAGCGGGATCTTGGTCGGGTCCTGGAACTGCACCACCGTGTACGGCAGTTCCCGCGCCGCGGAGCAGGCGAGCTTGAGCGTGGGGTCGTCGACGACGTCCACGAACGCGGCCGGCTCATGGCCGGTACCGGCGACGTCGAGCCGCAGCCGGTCGAGGTCGTCCGAGTGCGTGAGCCGGGTGAGGAGTACGTCCGGCGTGGCCGGGGCGTCCTCGGCGGGAGCCGCCACGGCCGACGGGAAGATCTGCTGCGACGGCAGCAGGACGCGCTTGACGGTGGGGGGCAGCGCGGCCAGGCGGCCGGGCTCGTCGGCGACGATGCCCTCGATCTTCGCGTGGATCGCGGCCTCGACGACCGCGTCGTAGTGCTCGGCGGGGACGCCGCGGAGGTCAATCCATCCAAACTTCACCGGGAACCTGCCAATGCGTGAGAGGGAGAGGAGACGGGAAAAGAGGAGATTTCGGTCAGGACCCGGTTCGGGTCGCCGGCCGGGCAGTGCACGACGGCCGCCAGTTCCTGGACCGCCCTGCGGGGGTCGGTGTGCTGGAAGACGCGGCGTCCGACAGCGAGGCCGCTGCAACCGGCCTCCAGCGCGGCACGGGCGTAGTCCGTCAGTTCGCCGCTGCCCGGAGGGCCTCCGGCGACGAGGACCGGGATCGGGCTGCTGGCCACCACGTCGGCCATCGCGCCGAAGGGGGCCGACCAGGTCGTCTTCACCAGGTCCGCGCCCAGGTCGGCGGCGATGTTGACGACATGGGCCAGGGTCGTGGGGTCATGCGGATCCGAGATCCGCGGACCCCGCGGGTACACCATGGCCAACAGGGGCATGCCCCAGCGCTCGCAGGCGCTCGCCACGGTGCCGAGATCGGCCAGTTGCTCGGCCTCGGTGTCCGATCCCACGTTCACATGGACGCTGACGGCGTCGGCACCGAGCCGGATCGCGTCCTCCACGGAGCCGACGAGCACCTTCGCATCGGCGTCCCGGGCGTGTGGCGTGCTGCCGCTGAGATGGACCACGAGAGCGCTGCCCCGCAGCGACCGCGGGTCGATACCCCGTGCCCGTCCCTTGTGTACGACGACGGCGTCCGCGCCGCCGGCCACCACTTCGTGGACCAGTTGCTGAAAGCGCTGTTCGTCGGCGATCGGACCGTCCGCCAGCGAATGGTCCAGCGGAACGAAGAGATAACGCCCGTCCTGCGGACCGAGCCTGCTCAATCTCAGATTTTTTCCGGGGGACCAGCGTGACATTCAGAACCTCATTTCCTCGACGACGCCACAACGATCACCCGTCGCGCCGGCGGCGCCAAGGCCCGAATACCCTGCCCGACCCGGGCACCGGAATTCCGTTGGGCGGGTGCACCGTTCGAGGGGGCCAGGGTGCGCCATTCGGTCAGGGCGGCCGGGTCTGTCGGCCCGTGCCGGTCGCCCGGAAGGATCCGATGCGCGATTCCACGCGCACCCTCCGCCGATTCAGCGGGAATTCCCGTTCCTGTCAGCCCAAGGAGAAGACGAATGTCGGACCATCCACCGAGCTCGACGGCATGTGTGGTGGGGGCGGGCCCCGCCGGACTGCTGCTCGCCCTGCTCCTCGGCCGTGCCGGCCATCGCGTCACCGTGCTGGAGCGCAGCCCTCGGATCGACCTGACCCGGCAGGCGGGCGCGCCGGTGCTGCAGCCCGTCACCCTGCGCGTCCTGGAGCGCGCCGGTCTCCTGGACGAGGTCCGGGCAGGCGCCGGCGAGATCAGCAGCGGCGAGGTCAGCGTGCGGGGGCGGCAGGTCGCCCGGTACGCCTACAGCGACCTGCCCGACGTGCCCCTGCCCTACGCGCTCACCGTGCCGGTCACCGCTCTGCGGGGTGCGCTGCTGGCGGCCATCGGCGAACTGCCCGGCGTGGAGCTGCGGCTGGGCGCCGAAGTGACGGAGCTGAGGGGCGGTGAAGGCACGCGGCGCGAGCTGGTCTTCCGGGACGCCGCGGGCACGCATCTGCTGCGGCCGGACTTCGTCGTCGGCTCCGACGGCAAGTTCTCCACCGTGCGCGACCTCGCCGAGATCCCCACCCACGTCTTCCCGTACGACAAGGGATACCTGGACTTCCTGGTGCCCGCCCCGCCCGGCTGGGGCGCCCGCATCACCATGCACTTCACGGACGACGCCTACGTGCTGTCCATGCCGTACCCCGGGGACCGGCTCATCGTCGTGTGGATCACCCGGGAGCAGCAGGTCGACGCAGCCCTCGCGGCCCCGTTCGCCGAGCTGGCCGGGAGGCTCGGCGAGGCGGCTCCCGAGCTGGCGGCCGTCTTCGCGCCGCAGGTGGCCGCACGTGGCTGGGACGAGGTGCCGCACCGCCAGGTCCAGCACCACATGGTGCGCCCCGACCGCTGGCTGGACGGCAACGTCCTGCTCATCGGAGACAGCGCGCACGCCATGCACGCGTTCGGCGGGCAGGGGCTCAACACCTCGCTGCAGGACGCGGCGTGGGCGGCCGAGGGCATCGTCCGGGCGGCGGCGGACGGCGGTTCGACGCGGTTCCTGGAGGAGGTGCTGCGCCTGCGCGTGCCCTTCGTCGAGGGCTTTCAGGAGATGCAGCGCACCACGCTCGCCCCGCTCCCCGGTGAACAGGCCACGGAGCACGGTGACGCGCTGCCGGACTTCCTGCCCATGGTGCTGGGACAGCCCGAGCTGCGTCCGCTGTGGGCCGGCGTCCCGGAAGGGGTGCTGGGGTGACCTCGCCGCTCACGGCTCCGTCGGGGACGTCCCACCGCACCTTCGGCGCGGGGCTGCCGACTGACGCGTATCTGCGACGGCTCGGCCACGACCAGCCGCTGGAACCGTCCGTCGACTGCCTGAGATCGCTGGTGCGGGCCCATCTGAGGGCCGTGCCGTACGAGATGCTCGACGCCCTGGACGGACGGCGGCCCGCGCTGGACCTTCCCGGTGTCTTCGACAAGGTGGTACTCCGCCAGGAGGGCGGGACGTGCCTGGAGACCACCCCGCTGCTGGGCCGCTTTCTGCGCGACGCCGGGTTCGGGGTGCGGCTGGTGGCGGCTCAGGCCTGGCGCGTCAACGGCCAGTGGGCTCCGCGCTGGGACCACCTGCTGCTCCTGGTGGAGGCGGAGGGGGCGGAGTGGGTCGTCGACGTCAGCTTCCTGATGCTCACGATCCTGGAACCGCTGCGCGCCGACGGCGGCGAGCACACCCAGTCCGGCTGGACGTACCGGGTGGGCACCGCCGACGGGCACCGCGTCGTGGTGCGCCGCACGCCCGACGGCGACTGGGTCCCGGTCTACCGCTTCACCTCCCGGCCACTGGAGCTCGCCGACTACGAGTGGATCGTCGGCTACCACATGGAGGCCGCCGATTCCCCCCTCACGGGCAGCCTGCTGTGCTCCAGGGCGGTGCCGGACGGCAAGCTGATCTTGATGCGGGAGAACTTCGTCCGCGCCGAACACGGCCGGGAACACATCGAATATCTCGCCACCACAGCGGAGGCCGAAAAGGCCATTTCCGAGGTGTTCCACGGCCACGAAGAGCAGCTTGTGGAAAGGGCTGTGCGGTTGTGGGAAAGCACCCGCAAGAACCGCCGTGCCCCCCTTCCCGGAATCGGCTGAGCCATTCCCGCTGTGGGGTTCCACATGAACGGGCTCGCTGGAAAACGGACAGGAACTGCATGATGCGAACTGCCGACCAACGGCAAGAGAAATTCCACGGCGTGGGAATCCGCGCCGTGGGCGCCTACCTTCCCGAGAAAGTCCTCAGCAACGTCGACCTGGAAGAGATTCTCATCACCCGGGACGACTGGATACGGGAGAACATCGGCGTCGAGACCCGTCGCGTGGCGGCCGACGACGAGTGGACCTCCGATCTCGGCGCCCGGGCCCTGCGGGACGCCTGTGACCGTGCCGGGATCACGCCCGCCGACGTGGACCTGGTGATCTGCGGAACGTACACCCCCGACAACATGGCGCCGCCCACGGCGATGCTCGTCATCGACAAGGCCGGCGCGACCGGCGCGACCGGCTTCGACGTCAACAGCGGTGCCTGCCCCGGCAGTGTGTTCGCGCTGGACGTGGGCGCCAAATACGTCGCCTCGGGCGCCTACCGCAGGGTCGCGGTGGTGATGGCCGACGTCAGCACCAAGACACTGGACTGGAAGGACGTCGGCCCCGCCGTCATCTTCGGCGACGGCGCGGCGTGCTACCTGCTGGAGCCGTGCGCCCCGGGCGCCGGGATCGGCCCCACGTCGCTGCGCAGTGACCCGACGCGGTACCGGGCGGTGTGGGTGGCGAGGGAGGAACGCCGCGCCCGGGACGGCCGGCCCCGGCAGAGCGCGTTCGGCGACAACTTCGCCCAGCTGTCCGGCCCCGCGGTGCGGGAGTTCGCCGTGGGCGAGGTGCCCGGCTTCATCGAGGAGTTGCTGGCCGACAACGGGCTCACCCCGTCCGACGTGGACCTCTTCGCCCTGCACCAGGCCAATCTGTACATCGTCCACGGCATCGTGGAGGCGTTGGGGGTGCCCCAGGACCGGACGGTGACGAACGTCCAGAAGTACGGCAACACCTCGGGCGCCAGCGTCCCTCTGGTGCTGCGCGACGCGCTCGACAACGGCAGGCTCTCCCCCGGGGATCTCGTCGTGCTGGCCGCCTTCGGGTCCGGGGTGAGCATGGGTGCCACCCTGGTGCGCTGGTGCGGCGAGGACGACTTCGGCGCACCGGACCGGTCCTCCGCGGAGTTCGCCGGGGCGGTGGGGACGGCATGACGGGCCCCGGCATCCCCCTGGCGGCCGAGGGGAGCGGCGTCGGCATCGTCCGGCGGTCACACGGAACGCCCGCGGGCATCCTCGGAGTCGGCACCTATGTACCGTCGCGGCTGGTCAGCAACGCCATGCTGTGCGAGCGGATCGACAGCTCCGACGAGTGGATCCGCAGCCGCTCCGGCATCCGGACCCGCTACTGGGCCACGGAGGAGGAGACCGTCGAGGAGATGGCGGTCTCCGCGGCGGCCCAGGCCGTGGCGAACGCGGGGCTGACGCCCGAGCAGATCGACTGCGTGATCGTGTCCACCGTCTCCCACCTGCGGCAGTTTCCTTCGCTCGCCGTCGCCGTGGCGCACCGCCTCGGCACCCTGGCGCCCGGGGCGTTCGACATCACCGCCGGATGTGCCGGTTTCTGCTACGGGCTTTCGCTCGCCGCCGACCTCGTCGGCGCGGGCAGCGCCCGGCACGTTCTCGTGATCGGTGTCGAACGGCTCTCGGAGCAGCTCGATCCGGAGGACCGGACGACTGCCTTCCTCTTCAGCGACGGGGCGGGCGCGTTCGTGGTGGGCCCGTCCGACGAACCGGGCATCGGACCCGTCGTATGGGGATCCGACGGGTCCCACAAGGACACGATCCGGCAGAGCACCTCATGGGCGTCACTGCGCGACGCGAGGGACGCACCCTGGCCGGTGATCGCCATGGAGGGACGCGAAGTCTTCAAGTGGGCCGCGTACGAGATGGGCCCGGTGGCCCAGCGGGCGCTGGAGCAGGCGGGCGTGGGCGTCCAGGACCTCGCTGCCTTCGTCCCTCATCAGGCCAACCTCCGCATCACCGAGGAACTGGTGAAGGGCCTGGCGCTACCGGAACACGTCGCCGTGGCCCGCACCATCGTCGACTACGGAAACTCCTCGGCGGCGTCCATCCCCACCGCCGTACACCGCATGCTCGCCGACGGTGACGCGGAGCCGGGCGGTCTCGCCCTGCTGCTCGCCTTCGGCACCGGTCTCGTCTACGCCGGGCAGGTCGTCCGGCTTCCCCCGGCCCCACCCGAGCCACCCCGGCCGGCCGTCCCCGCGTCGCGGTCGGCCGAACCGGCATCACACACACCGTTCGACAACCAAGGAGCAGCAGTATGAACAGGGACGACGTCTTCCGCACCCTCACGGAGATCCTCGACGAGGTCGCCGAGGTACCGGCCGAAAGGGTCACCCCCGACGCCTCGTTCACCGACGACCTGGAGCTGGACTCGCTGGCCGTGGTCTCGGTGTTCGTCCTGGTCCAGCGCAGGTTCGGGCTGGACGTGCCCAACGAGGACGCCGACGCCCTGACGACGGTGCGCGCGGCGGTCGACTACCTGGAGAGCCGCGTCACCGCGGCCGTGTGACCAAGGACCCCCACGGGCCGGCCCACCGCACAGCGTCGTGCGCGGGTCGGCCCGTCCGTTCCCCGGTTCATCCGCCGGCCTGTACCGGAACTCTTGAGGAGCCGAAGCATCATGGCGAACCGTCAGCAGCCCAGTTCCATGCCGATCCACAAGTACGGCCGCTACGAGCAGGTCGACA
>CBFGZZ010000422.1:0-7148 GCA_965653385.1 uncultured Streptomyces sp.
CCCCGCCCCCCCCGCCCCGCCCCCCCCCGGGCCGGCGGCGGCCCGGGGGGCGCGCCCCCCCCCCCCCCCCCCCCGGGGCCGAAGGGACAGCGCCCCTTCAAGGGATGGGACGGGTAGGGGCGGCGGGGGCGAAACCACCCCCGCCGCTCACACCTACGTAGTGGACCGCCGCCGCCGAGCCCCCGGCCGCCGCTCACTGGGCCGAGTAACCGCATCCCCAGCCTCCAGGGCGGCAGCCCTCCGCCGCATCCCGAACTCCGCCAACGCCTCGGCCAACTTGTGCACAGACGGCTCCGGAGCCATCACATCCACCCGAAGCCCATGCTCCTCAGCGGTCTTCGCCGTAGCAGGCCCAATACACGCGATCACCGTCACGTTGTGCGGCTTACCGGCGATCCCCACCAGATTCCGCACAGTCGACGACGACGTGAAGAGAACGGCATCAAAGCCACCCCCCTTGATCGCCTCCCGCGTCTCCGCCGGCGGCGGCGAGGCCCGCACGGTCCGATAGGCCGTGACGTCATCGACCTCCCAGCCCAGCTCGATGAGCCCGGCCACCAAGGTCTCGGTCGCGATATCCGCCCGCGGCAGGAACACCCGGTCGATCGGATCAAAAACAGGGTCGTACGGCGGCCAGTCCTCAAGCAGCCCGGCAGCCGACTGCTCCCCACTGGGCACCAGATCCGGCTTCACACCAAAGGCGATCAGCGCCTTCGCGGTCTGCTCCCCCACCGCCGCGACCTTGATCCCGGCGAACGCACGGGCATCGAGTCCGTACTCCTCGAACTTCTCCCGCACGGCCTTGACGGCGTTCACCGAAGTGAAAGCGATCCACTCATAACGGCCCGTCACCAGCCCCTTGACCGCCCGCTCCATCTGCTGAGGCGTCCGCGGCGGCTCGACGGCGATCGTCGGCACCTCGTGCGGCACGGCCCCGTACGACCGCAACTGGTCGGAGAGCGAAGCGGCCTGCTCCTTCGTCCGCGGCACGAGCACCCGCCACCCGAAGAGCGGCTTGGACTCGAACCACGACAGCTGATCACGCTGGGCCGCGGCGGAACGCTCACCGACCACGGCTATCACCGGCCGCCCGCCTTCCGGCGAGGGCAGCACCTTGGCCTGCTTCAACGTCTGCGCGATGGTCCCGAGCGTCGCGGTCCAGGTCCGCTGCCGAGTCGTCGTACCGGCGACGGTGACCGTCATCGGCGTATCGGGCTTACGTCCGGCGGACACCAGCTCACCGGCGGCCGCGCCGACGGAGTCCAGTGTCGTCGACACGACAACCGTGCCGTCCGACGCCCCGACCTCGGTCCAGCACCGGTCGGACGCCGTGCGCGCGTCCACGAACCGCACGTCCGCGCCCTGCGCGTCCCGCAACGGCACACCGGCGTACGCCGGCACACCCACGGCCGCGGCGACACCGGGCACGACCTCGAACGGCACGCCCGCCGCGGCACACGCCAGCATCTCCTCGGCGGCGTACGTGTCGAGCCCGGGATCCCCGGACACCGCACGCACGACCCGCCTGCCGCCCCGCGCGGCCTCCATGACAAGATGTGCGGCATCCCGCACCGCGGGTAGCGCAGCGGTCGTTGACGCGCCGTCAACAACCGCTAGTTGAGGCGCGCCTGTGCCCGGAGCGGCGTCCGAATCGGGACCCGTGTCCGTGTGCACTTCGGCGACACCGTGCCTGGCGTGCACGCGTACCACGTCGAGCACCTCGTGCTCGGCGACGAGTACGTCCGCGTTCGCCAGCGCCTCCACGGCGCGCAGAGTCAACAGCCCCGGATCCCCGGGTCCGGCACCGAGGAAGGTGACGTGCCCGTGTTCAAGGCCGGCGGGAAGGGTGGTGGGGCTCAATGTGCTCGCTCCCCCATCAGACCGGCCGCGCCCTGGGCAAGCATCTCGGTGGCGAGTTCGCGACCGAGCGCCAGCGCTTGGTCGTGCGTCTCGGGCACGGGACCGGTGGTGGACAGCTGCACCATCCGCGTGCCGTCGGTCGTACCGACGACGCCGCGCAGGCGCATTTCCTTGACAATCTGCCCGTCGGCCAGCAGGTCGGCCAGCGCGCCCACAGGGGCGGAGCAGCCGGCCTCCAGGGCGGCGAGCAGTGATCGCTCGGCGGTCACGGCGACCCGCGTGAACGGGTCGTCGAGCTCGCCGAGCGCGGCGACGAGGTCCGCGTTACCCGCGGTGCACTCGATCGCCAGGGCCCCCTGGCCGGGGGCGGGCAAAACTGTGTCGACCGACAGGAAGTCGGTCACTTCGTCGATCCGGCCGATGCGCCGCAGCCCGGCCGCGGCAAGCACCACCGCATCCAGCTCACCGTCGCGCACGTACCGGATCCGGGTGTCGACGTTCCCCCGGATCGCGACCGTCTCGATGTCCAGCCCGTGGCTGCGCGCGTACGCGTTCAGCTGCGCCATCCGGCGCGGCGAACCCGTGCCGATGCGCGCCCCGCGCGGCAGGTCGGTGAGCTTCAGGGCGTCCCGCGCGACGATCACATCGCGCGGGTCCTCCCGCTCGGGCACGGCCGCGAGGGTCAGTTCCTCGGGCTGCGAGGTCGGCAGATCCTTCAGGGAGTGCACCGCGAAGTCGACCTCGCCCCTCAGGAGCGCGTCACGCAGGGCGGTGACGAACACGCCGGTGCCGCCGATCTGCGCGAGGGCCTCGCGTGAGACGTCGCCGTACGTGGTGATCTCGACGAGTTCGACGGGCCGTCCGGTCACCTGGCTCACGGCGTCCGCGACCTGCCCGGACTGGGCCATGGCGAGTCTGCTGCGCCGGGTGCCGAGCCGTAGTGGCTGCTGAGTCATCGTGGGCCTCGGTTCTTCTCGGTGCTGTCCTCGGCCCGGGAGACGGAGGCCACCGTCTCCTGGTCGAGGTCGAACAGGGTCCTCAGGGCATCCGCGTACCCCGCGCCGCCCGGCTCTGCCGCGAGCTGCTTGACCCGTACGGTCGGGGCGTGCAGCAGCTTGTCGACGACGCGCCGCACGGTCTGCGTGATCTCGCCGCGGTGCTTGTCGTCGAGGCCCGGCAGCCGGCCCTCCAGACGGGCGATCTCGCTGGCCACGACATCGGCGGCCATCGTGCGCAGAGCGACGACGGTGGGCGTGATGTGCGCGGCCCGCTGCGCCGCCCCGAAGGCCGCGACCTCGTCGGAGACGATACGGCGGACCTGGTCGACGTCGGCCGCCATCGGAGCGTCGGCGGAGGCTTCCGCCAACGACTCGATGTCCACCAGCCGCACCCCGGCGAGCCGGTGCACGGCCGCGTCGATGTCGCGCGGCATGGCGAGGTCGAGAAGCGAGAGAACCGGCGTGGGGCGGACCGCCTCGGCGACCGGCTCGGGCCTGCGCCGCTCGGGGATCCGGCCGACGGTGGCCACGGTCGCGGCGAGCGCGGTGATCAGCTCGGCGTCGGCCTCGGGGCTGCGCCGGGCGGCCTCACGGCGGTCGACGGCACTGCCCGCGGCCCAGCTCGCGTGCTGCTCCAGGGTGGCCGCGTCCATCCCGGCGACGGCGGCCTCCCCCATGACAGAGAAACCTCCCTGCACGGAGCCGAGATCCAGCGGGCAGTCCTCGTCGGCGCCGACGCTGGTGGGCGGCAGCGGGGTCTGCCGTACGTCGGTGGCGTCGGCGGCGCTCCTGCCGGCCGGCGCCTTGGCAGCCGTACGACCGCCGGCTTCCTCGAAGGCGACCGGCTGACCGGTACGGCCCTCCACGCCCGCGGCGATCTCCTCGGCCGTGAGGACGATCCCGGTCGCGCCGGTGCAGGAGACGACCACATCGGCACGTGTCAGCTCGCCCGGCACCGCATCCATCGGTACCGCGCGGGCCAGCACGTCCGTGCCGTCGGCAGCGCTGAGGCCCTGTCCATATTGCTCTCCGAGGAGGGCTGCGAGCCGCTCGGCGCGGTCGTAGGTCCGGTTGGCGACCACGATCTCGGTGACCCCGACCCGCGCGAGCGTGGCGGCGGCCAGTGAGGACATCGAGCCGGCGCCGATGACCAGCGCCCGCTTGCCGCGGGCCCAGTCCTCCACGGCCGTACCGGCGGACAACTGCTCCAGGCCGAAGGTGACCAGGGACTGCCCGGCGCGGTCGATGCCGGTCTCGGAGTGGGCGCGCTTGCCGACCCGCAGGGCCTGCTGGAACAGGTCGTTCAGCAGCCGCCCGGCGCTGTGCAGTTCCTGCGCCTTGGCGAGGGAGTCCTTGATCTGCCCGAGGATCTGGCCCTCGCCGACGACCATGGAGTCGAGCCCGCAGGCCACCGAGAACAGATGGTGGACGGCCCGGTCCTCGTAGTGGACGTACAGATACGGCGTGAGCTCGTCGAGCCCCACCCCGCTGTGCTGGGCGAGCAGCGTGGACAACTCGGCGACGCCGGCGTGGAACTTGTCCACGTCCGCGTACAGCTCGATGCGGTTGCAGGTGGCGAGCACCGCGGCCTCGGTGGCGGGCTCGGCGGCGACCGTGTCCTGCAGCAGCTTGATCTGGGCGTCCGCGCCGAGCGCCGCGCGCTCCAGGACGCTGACCGGGGCGCTGCGGTGGCTCAGCCCCACGACGAGGAGACTCATGCCGGCATCACGGCGGGTACGTCCCCGTCGGGCCCCTGGTTGTCGGCGGACGCGGCGGCCTCGGCGGGCTCCTCGCGGGTGACGGCGGCCGGTCCGGCGCCGTCGGTGTGGGCCTCCTCGCCGGCCTTGCGCTGCTCGTGGAAGGCGAGGATCTGCAGCTCGATCGACAGATCCACCTTGCGTACGTCGACGCCGTCCGGGACGGTCAGGACGGTCGGCGCGAAGTTCAGGATGGAGGTGACGCCGGCGGCCACGAGCCGGTCGCAGACGGCCTGGGCGGCACCGGCGGGGGTGGCGATGACACCGATCGACACGCCGTTGTCCTGGATGATCTTCTCCAGGTCGTCGGAGTGCTGCACGGGAATCCCGGCGACGGGCTTTCCGGCCATCGCGGGGTCGGCGTCGATGAGCGCGGCGACCCGGAAGCCACGAGAGGCGAACCCGCCGTAGTTGGCGAGCGCGGCGCCGAGGTTACCGATACCGACGATCACAACCGGCCAGTCCTGGGTGAGCCCCAGCTCACGGGAGATCTGGTAGACGAGATACTCGACGTCGTAGCCGACACCCCTCGTGCCGTACGACCCCAGGTACGAGAAGTCCTTGCGCAGCTTCGCGGAGTTGACCCCCGCCGCGGCCGCGAGCTCCTCGGAGGAGACCGTGGGTACCGAGCGCTCCGACAGCGCGGTCAGGGCTCGGAGGTACAGCGGAAGCCGGGCGACGGTGGCCTCGGGAATCCCTCGGCTACGGGTCGCCGGTCGGTGAGTTCGGCCAGTTGCCACGGTGCTCCTGCGGGTAGAGCGGGACTGCCGGCGGTCAGTCGTGCCCAGACCGCCCCGTCGAATGCAGGCTATGTCTTTGTGAACGCGTGCACAAAGATGGTGTCCGATTTGCCCGCCCAACGTGACCGGGCTCACGCACGCCCGGCGCACTGGTCTGGAACCGGCGCACACGCACCACCGTTCCTCATCTCCTGGGGGCAAAACCGCACACTCTCCTCAACGATCCCCGCCCCCGAGACCAAGTCGCCGTCGATCCTAAGCCGTTTTCGGCAAAGTTGGACTACCCGGTCAGTGCTCGGTCACCGCTCGGTCAGTGCTTTGCGGAGGCGATCTTCGTTCACACGCCAGAAGGTGTGCTGGGCTCCGTCGACGAGGACGACGGGGATCTGTTCCCAGTACTGGTCGTGGAGTTGGGGATCCTGGTTGATGTCCTTCACCTCCCAGGGAACCCCCAGCTCGCCACAGACCTTCTCGACGGCGATCTGTGCGTCATCACACAAATGACAGTCGGGCTTCCCGATCAGGGTGACGAGCCGGTCCTGCGGGGACTTGGCTGCGGCGCGACGAAAGAGAGGGCTCATGTCAGCCATTCTCCCGCGCCGCCACGCGCAGGCCGGGCCGCTGCTCCACCACGCTGTTTAACTGCGCGGTCGCGGAGAGTTCACAACCTTCAAACCTCTCGACTCCGGAAGCACCGAACAAACTGGCTATGCTCACGGTCATGGCCGCTCTTGGATGGCTCACTCCCCGTAGGCGTTCCGCCACGGCGCGGAGCGTGTTGGCTGGCGAGGCTTCGGCGGAGGCAGCGCGGAAATCGTCGCAGGAAGCGACGGAGGTCTCCGAGACCGTCGAACCGGAGTTCCCGGTGCTCGGCGACGAGAAGGCCGCCGCCTTCTTCGACCTGGACAACACCGTGATGCAAGGCGCCGCCCTCTTCCACTTCGGGCGGGGCCTGTACAAGCGCAAGTTCTTCGAGACCCGCGACCTCGCCAAGTTCGCCTGGCAGCAGGCGTGGTTCCGGCTGGCCGGGGTCGAGGACCCCGAGCACATGCAGGAGGCCCGCGACTCGGCCCTGTCGATCGTGCAGGGCCACCGCGTCGCCGAGCTCCAGTCGATCGGCGAGGAGATCTACGACGAGTACATGGCCGAGCGCATCTGGCCCGGCACGCGCGCTCTCGCCCAGGCACACCTGGACGCGGGCCAGAAGGTCTGGCTGGTGACCGCGGCTCCGGTGGAGATCGCCACGGTGATCGCCCGCCGCCTCGGCCTCACGGGCGCGCTGGGCACGGTCGCCGAATCCGTCGACGGCGTCTACACGGGCAAGCTGGTCGGCGAACCCCTGCACGGCCCGGCGAAGGCGGAGGCGGTCCGCGCCCTGGCCGCCGCGGAGGGCCTGGACCTCTCCCGCTGCGCGGCCTACAGCGACTCGCACAACGACATCCCGATGCTCTCCCTCGTCGGCCACCCCTACGCCATCAACCCCGACAGCAAGCTCCGCAAGCACGCCCGCAAACTCGACTGGCGCCTACGCGACTACCGCACCGGCCGCAAGGCAGCGAAGGTCGGCATCCCGGCGGCGGCAGGAGTCGGAGCGGTGGCCGGCGGCACAGCAGCGGCAATCGCCCTGCACAGGCGCCGCCGGTAGCCACCCACGGTTACAGAAAGTCACGCCACTGCACCCCAGGCCCTTCGGCGTGCGCCGCCCTTCCAGCTCCTCCGGCGTGCGCCGCCTTTCCAGCCCCTTCGGCGTGTGCCGACTTACCAGCCCCTCCGGCGTTTGAGGAGCGGGGGTC
>CBFGZZ010000423.1:0-7108 GCA_965653385.1 uncultured Streptomyces sp.
CACGGGGGGCTGCGCCTGCGGCTGCTCCGGGGCCTGCGCCTGCGGCGGCAGCGGGACCTGTCCCGTCGACTGCGGCTGCGGCTGCTGTCCCTCGGGCGCGGGCGGCTGCGCGGGAGCGGCGGGGACAGCGGGTGCCGGCGCGGGCTGCGCGTCCGGGGCTCCCTCCGGCTCCTGCTCCGGCGTCACCGCGGCGGCCGGGGGCTGGGGCTGGGCGGCGGAGGCCGGTTCGTCGCCTTCCGCGCCTGCCGGGCCGTCCGGCACGGCGACGGATCCGGTGGAGTCGGCCGACTCCACCTCGTCGTTCCGCTCCTCCTCCGGCTCCACGTCATCGTCGTCGCCGAACAGGCGCGCGGCCTCGGCGTCGGCGGCGGCGTGGTTGAGCTCGGGCTCCGGCTCCGCCACCGGCTGTGCGGGGGCGGGCGGTTCGGGCGCGGGCGGCGCCGGGGTGGCGGTCGGGGACGGGGCTGCCTGAGCGTCCGGGTCGACCGGGCGCAGCACGGGGAAGCCGGGGGCGCCCGGCGCGCCGGACGCCTGGGCGGGCGGGTGCTGTTGGGGGGCGGCGGGCGGCTGGGCAGGAGAGTGCTGCTGAGGGACGCCGAAACCGCCCGAGGTGTCCTGGCCCTGCTGCGGGGCACCGAAGCCGCCGGACGTGTCCTGACCCTGCTGGGGAACGCCGAAGCCACCCGACGTGTCCTGACCCTGCTGGGGTGCCGGCTGCTGGGGGTAACCGTAGCCACCGGCCGCCGGCGCGGACTGCTGCTGCGGGAAGCCGTAGCCACCCGTGCCGGGCCCCTGCTGGCCGGCGCTCGGCGTGCCCTGAGGCGGGGTGGCCTGAGCGGGCTGTGCCGACTGCTGCTGAGGCACGCCCTGGGCGGGCGGCTGCGCCGGGGGAGTGTGCGGTCCCGGGCCCTGCGGCGCGGCGCCCGGGGGCCCGGTGGGCGACCCGACGGGTGAACCGGTCGGGGGTGGCGGCGTGGGCTGGCCGCCGTCCTGCTGGCCACCGGACGAGGAACCACTTTGCGTACTTTGGGCGTACCAGGCGGGAGGTGTGTAGACGATTTCGAACTCGCCGGTGAGATCCACCTCGTGATCGTCCCCGTCCGAGGAAGGGCTCCCGCCGTTGTACTCGGACCGATCCCTGTTCACTGCTTGCCTCCTGGTCAGCCACTGCTGCTGAGCTGGTCGTCGTCGCGGCCGGGCGGACCGAGTGGCTAGTCCCACGCGACTGCGATCGTCACCGCACCACCAGAAGCCTAATCACTCGCATGGCGGGACGGAAAAGCCCCCATGGGGGCGGACGCTATAGCCCCGGGTGTGTGGACGGAAGGGCCTCATGGTGCGTACGGAGCGCCCTGTGGCCGAGCCTTCGCAACACCCTGTGACCGAGGCCTCGTCACCCACGTGGCCGAACTCTCGTAACACCACGTGGCCGAGGCCCCGTTCGCGCCCCGCTCCCGGGACGACGACCTCTCAGTCCATACGACGGGCCACGCCGAGCAGCCCCGTCTCCGCATCGGTGGGTTCGGTCATGACGAACTTCTGATGCTTGCGAGTGCACCACAGGGCGACGCCGTCGTGAAGGGTCGGCAGGTGCTGGAGTTGCTCCTCCGGGATCCCCAGCGTGTCGCGTACGGCCTCGGTCTCGTAGGGCGAGATGCGCTGAATCCCCACCAAATGAGCCTGGGACAGCCAGCGCGGCGCGTGCTCGCTGACGAACGGCAGCACCGTCACGACCGCCTGCCACGGCACGGACGTCACCCGGCCCCGCGGCGGGCGGATGCCGCAGTCGCGGATCAGTACGACCGGGCTCGACACCGACGGCCCCTGCGCGGGCACCCGGCCCACCGGATAGACCGTGACGCACTGCTGGCCGCCGCCCGCCGCCTGGGCCAACTGCTGCCAGGCCTGCGGACGGCCGGTCTCCACACCGACGCGCGCGCCCGTCGCGGCCGCCCGCAACGCCAGCACCTGGGCGAGCCACAGACCGCCCACGAGCACGACGTCGAACGCGGTCGGCCGGGAAAGCCCGAGCACCGCGGGCTGCGACTCCGGGTCGGTGCCGATCAGTACGCCGTCGTCACCGATCGGCATGCTGATCGCCGCGAGCTCGTCGACGGTGACGACATGGCGGTTGCGGCGCGGGCCGCGCAGCCCGAACCCCGGGCTGAAGATACGCCGTTGCTGCTGCGGTGCCTCCGGCTGCCGGCCGATGATCGGGATCATGCCGGTGTCGGTGGGCGAGGCCACGTGAGCCGGAGTGCGCCCGGGGGCCCGGCCCTGCTGCCCCGGGGGCATGGTCGAGGCGGGGTGGGACATCAGTGGGTACCTCCGAGCGGCAGAGTGGCGAGGGCGCCGGGGACCTGCTCCCGGTCGAGACGGACCAGGCCGACCTTCGCGGCACTCGCTGCCCGCTCCAACTCACGCCCCACCTGGCCGAGTTCACTGTCACCGCGAGCGGTGACCCGGACGTGCCCGGTGAGGGCGACACCCCGGTTGCCGGCCTTGCTCAGGGTCATGCTGAACGTCGTGGCGAGCACGGGCAGCGAGGTGAACCGCGTCACCAGCTCCGGCAGCGCCACACCGCCGCTCCCCAACTGCGGCCAGCGGGACACCCAGTACGTCGTGTGCCACCGGTCGTCGACCCGCCAGGTGCGGACCGCCTCGACCGTACGGCGCTGCGGCGTCCGCCCGTCCTGGGAGTGCTGCGCGTTGGCACGCGGGTTGAGGCAGCTGGACGTCGCCAGCGCCTGCACCAGCTCGGTCTCGTCCAGGATGGTCGCTTTGAAGCCGGCCCCGGCCAGTCGGCTGGCCAGCTGGTCGGCCACCCGCAACAGGGCGCGCTGCGCACCGGGAACGCCGTCCCCGCGTGCCTTGACCGCCTCCGGGCACAGCTCCGGGTCGAGCTTGAGGGCGACCCAGGTGAGGCGGAGCGCGGGGGAGCCGGCCTGCGCCTGGAGGGGGCCGTACGACCGCGCGGCCAGCGACTGCGAGGGCAGATGCGGAGCGGGCGCCGGCTGCGTGTGCTGCACGACCTGAACGGAGGCGAGCCGGATCCCGTCGACCTCCAGGGCGTCCTGGATCAGCCGCAGCGGCAGCTGCCGATCGGCGGCGGCGGGGCGCAGCGGCTGGTCTCCCGGCTGGACGAAGAGGACGGCGGTCAGGAAGGAGCCGTCGCCGATCATGCCGATCGAGCGGTCGTCACGGGAGACGAACGAGTACGTCCGCAGAGCGGGGTCGCACTCCACGACCGGGGCCAGCATCGTGTCCGTCCCCGGTGGAACGGGCTGCTTCGCGTCGCGGCGGCGCTGCCTCAGCGCGCGCGAGGTCTCGTACCACTCGGGCAGCGGACGGCGGCCCCGGCGCAGGACCGCCAGGAGCAGCAGCAGCGCGGCGACGACACCGGCCGGGACCAGCATCCAGGACTGGTCGGCGGCCCAGGCGGCCAGCATGACCGCCGCCGCCAGTTCCACCAGGATGAGCTGCTGGAGCCTTACCGGGCCCAGACCGCCCGGGCGGGGCAGCGTGCGCGGGGACGCGGCGGCGGGGGCTGCCGGAGTGGCCGACGTACGTCTGCCGCCGCCCGGACCTCCCTGTTGCTGCTGTGCGCGGCGACCGCGCCGAGTGCTCGTAGCGCTGCTCATCCCCCGGGACATCCCTTTCGCGAAGTAGTGGCCGTGGGCCGGACCGGATCCTCTGTGGCCGAGAGGTTCGAGAGGGCCGAGATCCCGGCGACGGGCCAGGGCACCGATGGCCCTCAACATCCATGCGGGTGGCTCACGGTACCCGCTGCGGAACCCCTGGCGACACAGGGGACACCCAAAACCCAGGTGGTCAGCCTGTCATGGACCGATCCCGCATGGTGGAGCGCTGTGGTGAAGCTCTGTGAAGATGCGGGGGCGGCCGCACACCTGATGGATCGTCGCCGGGCGGCGCAAGGCATAGTAGGGGCCTGCGCGGCCGAAGTGGCCTGACAAGTCGGCCTTTCGGGCTTTCGGGAGCGATCGAGTCAGTACGGACGAGGCCGGCCGGCCCGGACAATGCCGAACGATACGGTCGCGCTCGGGCATCGCAACACGATCGAGCATCACAAACGGGAGACACGGGGACCATGGCAAAGCAGCGTCGGGATGAGCTCGCCGCCTACACGTTCGCTCGCAAGCGCACTGTCGCGGCGTTCCTGGCGCCGTCGCCGGGCGGCTCGGAGGAAGGCGCTCCGCGTCCCATCCGTACGGTGATGCCCAGCCTCGGTGTGGGCCTGGTGCTGGTCATCGGGTTCATCGCCTGGGGCGTGATCAAGCCCACGGCGCCCAAGGGCTGGGACACCCCGGGCGAGTACATCATCGTCGACAGCGACTCGACGACGCGGTACGTGGTCCTCGACCCGGACCCGAAGGACGGCAAGGTGGAGAAGGTCCTCCACCCGGTCCTCAACTACGCCTCCGCCAAGCTGCTGCTCGACAAGGGCAAGGGCAGCGTCCTGGAGGTCCCCGGCAAGGAGATCGACAAGAGCGGGATCCGGCACGGGGCGACCATCGGCATTCCCTACGCCCCCGATCGGCTGCCGTCCAAGGACGACGCGCAGAAGCCGAAGACCTGGGCGGTGTGCGAGCGCCCGGTCGAGGGCTCGGCCCGCGCGATCGACCGGGCCGTCTTCGTGCTCAACGCCGACGACGCCAAGGCGCTCGGCAACGCGGGGAAGGTGGATCCGCGCGAGGCGCTGTACGTCCGCGACTCGAGGACCCAGGTGGACTACCTGGTCGACAGCAAGGGCACCAGGTTCCAACTGGGCAGCCCGTCGCTGGAGAAGACCACCATGGAGAAGCTGCGCGCCGCGGCCATCGGTACCACGGCCGCGGGATCCGAACCGCAGCTGGTGAGCTCGGAATGGCTGAGCACCCTCAACGACGGCGGGATGATCACCTTCCCGAACGTCCCGGGGGCCGGCGACGCGACTCAGGTCCAGGGGCTCCCCGCCGACGCGAAGGTGGGCCGAGTGATCAAGGCGCAGGACGCGCAGATCACGCAGTACTACATCGTCCTCAAGGACAAGGTCGCCGCCATCACGCCCTTCGTCGCCGGCCTGGTCAGGGCGGCATGGAGCCAGGACGAGAGCGCCGACATCAAGCTCTCGACGCCGCAGGTCATCGACGCCAACGGCGGAGACGCGGAGCCCTTCTACAAGGACAAGGGCTGGTTCGAGACCGTTCCGAAGCAGGCCAACTCCCCTGCCTCGGCGACCGCCGAGGCCCGCACCACCTCGTGCAGCGTCTACGGCGGCACCATCGGCCAGGACAACAAGCCGCAGCTCGCGGCGTGGGCCGGGACGGCGTACCCGAAGAGGATCGTCGCCGACTCGCTGAGCGCCTACGTCTCCTCCGGCTCGGGTCTCCTCTTCACGGAGATCACCGGTGCGGCGGGCGGTGGCGGTGCGCAGTACCTGCTGACGGACACGGGCCTGCGCTACTCGCTGCCGAGGAGCAACGACAGCGCGGCGAAGGGGAGCGGCAGCGACTCGTCCGCGGGCGCTTCGGACTCCTCGAGCGGGGACGCCAGCGAGACGGACAAGGCGCGCACGCGGCTTGGCTACGAGGACGTGTCGAGGCCTGCGATCGTGCCGCAGACGTGGGCGGCGTTCATCCCGAAGGGCCCCACTCTGGACACCGGCAGCGCCACGCAGGAACAGAGTCAGTGACCCGTCAACAGACGTACGGGCGCACGCACTTGAGAGTAAGACGACGCGAGAGTCACAGGATGATCGCTCAAGTGTGTGAGCCGTGTAACTGATTGGTCTTGCCTGTGGTTGAGTGACAGGCTGACGATAGAGTGTTTGCAGCGCTCAAGCGTGCGAAGCACTCGTCCGGGCACCCGTACAGGTTTCCCGGATCAACGACGACATGGGGGAAGGTTCATCATGGCCGGCCAGTTCCGGGTAACAGAGGACGAACTCACCAAGCTCTCGGGCGACATCAACACCGTGAACGGTCAGCTGCAGGGCGAGATCCGCCGTCTCAACGGAGTGATCGACCAGATCGCCGGCGGCTGGAAGGGCCAGGCGGCCCAGTCCTACCGCCAGCTGCAGGATCGTTGGAACCAGGACGCGAAGAGGATGAGCGACATCCTCAACGACATCAAGGAAGCCGTGGACTCCACGCGGAGCAACTACTCCGCGTCGGAAGAGCAGCAGAACGCCGAGATCAGCAAGATCATGTCGGACTTCGGCTGATCGAGCCGTACCGGCCCGAAGAGCTCCGCAAGAGCTTCAGCCCTTGCTGAATGCTCCTGAGTCCTTCGGATCGTCCTGATCCCCCCAGACTTCCTTCGATTTCATCCTGAAAGGGAATGACGATGTCGATTCTCGTCAATTACGCAACGATCACCAACGCGTCCACGGACGTGAAGTCCACCGCCGGCCGCATCAAGCAGCAGCTCGACGACCTCGAGGCCGCGGTCAAGCGCGTCGCCAGCACCTGGGAGGGTGAGGCGCAGGAGGGCTACCAGCGCAAGCAGCGCGAGTGGGACAAGACCGCCGCTGACCTGCACGCCACCCTGCTGAAGATCTCGACGGCGCTCCAGAGCGCGGCCGAGAACTACCAGGCCACGGAGAAGAGCAACGCCGGTACGTGGAGCTGAGCCCGTCGGCGGCCCAAGGGGCATGAGGTGAAGAGAATCGGCCCAGCCGACGCCACGGCGTCCGCTGGGCCGTCCTCTGCTTCGGGGGCCTCCACAGCTTCTGCGGAACCGCAGGCACCCCCTACGGGGATGCTCACAGCAAATTCCGCAAACATTCACACTCGTCGCAACACCCGTGACACACACATGACCCAGCTTCGAAGGAAGCAAGGAAGCCCTGGGGGCCTGAAGAGATGAGGGGCCTGAACGTGGTGGGCCTGAACGTGGCGGGCAACACGGCCCGCCCGCGTGGCCGCGCCGGCCGCAACGGTGGAACCCGCGCACTGCAGCGGGCTTTCGGCGTGCTCGCGGTGACGGGGATCTGCCTCGCGTCGGCGCCGCCGGCGATGGCGGGACCGGAGGTGCCGGCTGATTCTGCGGTGCCGGCTGGATCTGCGGTGCCGGCTGGATCTGCGGTGCCGGCTGGATCTGCGGTGCC